>DATEOT010000129.1:0-25891 GCA_035273795.1 Solirubrobacterales bacterium
ATCGGCCGTGTCATTTCTGTGGCACTTTCCCGCGGGTTTCCCCGGGTGGGCGTTACCCACCGCCCTGCCCTGTGGTGTCCGGACTTTCCTCGAGGGGTTTTCTCTCCCCCCGCGGTCCGCTCGGCCCGCCCCTCAAGGGTACCTCGGCGACCGCGCTCGGCCAAGGGGAGCGCGGGTTATGGTGGCGGGCATGCGAACGGCAGTTGTCACCGGCGCCGGCAGCGGCCTCGGCCGCGCGATTGCCGCCGAGCTGCTCGGCCGCGGCTACCGCGTCCACGTCACCGACGTCGACGCCGGCGCCGCCGACCGTGTCGCCGCCGAGCTGGGCAATGGGGCTCGGGGCTCCGCCCTGGACGTTCGCGACGAGGTCGCCTGCCGCGGCCTGGCGGACTCGATCGGCCGCACCGGCTCGCTCGACCTCTGGGTCAACAACGCCGGCGTCTTCTTCAGCGGCCCGCCCTGGGAGCAGAGCGCCGAGAACCGGCAGACGATGCTCGACGTCAACGTCACCGGGCTGATGAACGGAACGGTGGCGGCCCTGGGTCCGATGCGGAACGCCGGCCAGGGCCACGTCATCAACGTCGTGTCCCTGGCCGGGATCGTCGCCGCCCCCGGTGAGGTCGCCTACTCGGCCAGCAAGCACGCAGCGATGGCGTTCACCCTCGGCACCCTCTTCGACCTCCGTCGCACCGGCGCCAAGGGCGTCCAGCTCTCGGCCGTCTGCCCCGACGGGATCTGGACGCCGATGCTCGAGGACAAGCTCGACGACCCGGACGCCGCCCCCTCCTTCTCCGGCCGCCTGCTCACCGCCGAGGAGGTGGCGAAGGAGATCGGCAGGCTGACCGAGCGCCCCCGCCCGATCCTCATCGTCCCCCGCTGGCGCGGCCCGGCGCTACGTGTCTACGACCTCTTCCCGAGGCTGGGACTGCGGCTGCTGCCACTGGTGATGTGGGACGCGCGCCGGCGCCAGCGGCGCTACAAACGCCTCATCGAGTCAGGGCGCTGGCCCTAGACCTTGCGGAAAACGCCGACCACCTTGCCGAGGACGCGGGCCTCGGTGGTAAGGATCGGCTCCATTTCCTCGTTTTCCGGCTGCAGCCGGATGTGGTCCTTTTCGCGGTAGATCCGCTTCACCGTCGCCTCCTCGCCGATTAGGGCGACGACGATCTCGCCGTTGGCGGCGTCGTCGCTGGGGCGAACGATCACGTAGTCGCTTTCGAGGATGCCTGCGTCCCTCATGCTTTCGCCGCGGATCTGGAGGATGTAGTCGCCCTCCTCGCCGCCGATCACGTCGGGGACCTCGAGATACTCCTCGATGTTCTCTTCGGCCAGGATCGGGGCGCCCGCGGCGACCTGCCCGACCAGCGGCAGCCCGCTTTCCGGCGAGATCGTCTTTTTCGCTTTGTCGAAGAGGAGCTCGATCGCCCGCGGCTTCGAGGGGTCCCGCCTGACCAGGCCCAGCTTCTCCAGGTTCGCGAGGTGGGCGTGCACGGTCGAGGACGAGTGCAGGCCGACGGCTTTGCCGATCTCCCGCACGGTGGGCGGGTAGCCGGTCTTCGCCGCGTACTTGCGGATGAAGTCGAAGATCTCCTTCTGCCTCTTGGTCAGATCAAGTTCCATCGTCGTTCCAGTTTCCTCCGCAGCCGGGACACCCAGGTCAAATAGGCGCAAATTGCCTTCGAACACTTGTTCGTAGAGTACCCCCTCCCCCGGATGCCCGCAAGCTGCGAGCTTCCGACGCACGCAAACATCTAGAATCCCTCGCCCTCGAGCGGCTGTGGCGGAACTGGTAGACGCGCAAGGTTGAGGGCCTTGTGGGTGGAAACACCCGTGGAGGTTCGACTCCTCTCAGCCGCATGGAAGACCCGCGGGAGCGGCGCCGCAAAGCCCGGCAGCAAATCTCACCGGCTTTGTCGCGCCGTTTGCCGACGACCGCCCGCGCGGTCCAGGGGCCGGCGCCAAACGAATCTCGACCCGCCGCGCCGATCCGCGACGCTGGACCGAGCAAACTGAGTGAAGGCAAATGCCCTGTTTTGGTGCCAAGCCTTCCGAAAAACACTGCAAAAAACTCGAGTGTTAGTGCAGAACTAAGCATTTCTCCCCTAACTCGGCTAGATTTCGCCCGCTTTTCGACAAACCTGAGGGGGAGCGGGGAATGAGTTTTCAGCGAAGGCGGGTGGTTCGCGCCACCGACATGATCGTGCGTGGCGACCCGCCCGGGGACGAGGCCAAGATCCTCCTGGAGACCGGCTGGCTGCAACCCCGGGATGGCGATTCGCTGGTGCTCGGCCCCGCCTGCGGGGACGTGATCGGCCTTTCGGTCAACCGCGAATCGCTCGAGTGGGTGGCCGCCGGCCTCGGCACCGCGATCGCAAAGGGCAGGCTCGACTGCGACGTGCTGCCCCTTCGAGGCCAGCCGGCCTCGCCGCTGCAGCTCCAGGAATACCTGTGCGCTGCGCTCGAAAAAGCGGCGGCCCACCTTCCCCACGGCAGGGTGGGAGGGATCGGGGTTGCCTGGCCGGCGGCGATCGCCGCTACCGGAGAGCCGCGCGACTACCCCCTCCACAACACCGGCCTCCGCGACCAGGACTCGGAGCCGATGCCGCTGACGCCGATCGTCCACGAAGCGCTCGCCGCGGCCGGGCTGGGACCGCGCACCGGCGAGGAGCCGCCGCCGGTGGTCGTCCTCAACGACGCCGATGCCGACATGCTCTACGAGCTCCGCTACGGAGTGGCGAAGGGCGCCGCCAACGTGATGAGCCTGAAGGTCTGCGGTGGGATCGGCATGACCCTCGTCCACGACGGCCGCATCGTCCGCGGCGGCAATGGGACGGCGGGCGAGATCGAGCACGTCAAGGTCCGCCTCGACAAAGTGGAGAAGCTCGACTGGAAGGACCTCGTCCCACTCGAGGACCTGCCCCCCTGCCCCTGCAAAGGGATGGAGTGCGTGGGGCGGTTCACGACCGGCGCCTCGATCATCGAACAGCTCTCGGCCTACTTCGAGGAGAAACTGACCCCGACCGAGCGGGGCCGCCGAATCGAGGCGGAAACGATGGCTCCGGTCGTCAGCGCGGTCTGCGGGCGCGCCGGCAGCCTGCTGGGGCAGGCGATCCTGGGGCCCGTCCTCGCCTTCGACCCGGAACTGGTGGTGCTCACCTCCTTTCCGCGCAGCGATGCCCTGGTCGACGCCGTCCGCACCAAGCTGAAGCGCGGGACGCCGGTCTGCGTGGAGAGCGAGAGCATCGTCCCCGGCACCACCGGTTCGCCGATTACCGCGATCGGAGCCGCCCAACAGGTGATCGAGCAGTGCATCGTCCCTCGCATCGAGCGGGAGGTGCCGATCTCCGAAGGCTCGGTCCTGCGCTACAACCTCCCGACCTGGATGCGCCAGCAGATCCCGGCCGGGGTCAAGGACGTTCACGAGCTCGAAGCAGACTACGCGCTGCTTCGGCGCTCTGGTTAACAAGATTTTCATAAGTTTCGTTCGCCCGCAATTAGTCCCGGCTGGACCCCCAAATGGGCCTGTTTCGCTGGCCCGAGCCGAAAACCCGTCTGTTTCCGTCGATGGGCGAAGGTCAACCACCGCGGTCTCCGAGACGCCCGGGAGGAACGGCCCACGTTTCGAAAACGGGGCCCGGAGACGCTCATTTCCCTGATTTGACGTAGGGAATTTCTTCACCCTTAATTCCTCCTCTGCATGGCACTCGGCAAAGGGGGAGCATTGAAACAACACGGTAAGGAATCAGTTTCGCCGGGAGAAGGCGGCGGTGCCGATGTCCTGGCTTAGCGATGTGTTCGGTCGCCTCTGGGCGGGCCTGCTCGGACGGGAGCGCCTCCTCCGCAGCCACGACGACCTCTACGGCTACGCCAGCGCCGCCGGCACCGAGCTGGGGAACCTCGAGCAGCAGATCGACGAGCTGCCGGGCGACCCGCCGGTGGTCGAGGTGGCGGACGGCCTCGTCAAGGCGCGCGTGGCGAACCTCGGTCAGAAGATCGCGAAACGGCTGAAGCGACTGGACGGAAAAGCGGCTCGATACGCGGGCAAGGCGGAGCTGCACGAGAACGCCGCGATCGAGACGCGGGAGCAGTTGCCGGACGTGGAGCCGATGACCCACGCGGTGATCGACTTCTTCACCTCGCGGGTGTGGATCTACCTCACCGGCTTCGTCCTCGTCGTCCTCGTGCTGGAGGCGGCCGGGATGGACACCTCCCTGATCTCCTACGAGACGGTCCTGGGGGACCTGCGGATACCGATGAGCCTGGCGGCGGGCGCGATCCTCGTCGGTGCCGGCCACGGCGCCGGCCACCTCATCCACTCCGCCCTCGAGGCCCGGGGACGCACCCGCACGGCCTATCTCGCCGCAGCCGGAGGAGTGCTGCTGATCGGCGTCGTCACCGTGATCTCGCTCGGTGCCGGCCGCGACGCGAACACGAAGGCCGCCGACGACTTCGCTTCGGTCGGCGTCCTGCGGACCGAAGCCTTGCGTCTGGACAGCCGCGCCGAAGACCTGCTGCAGCCGCTGCCGGAACCGCGCGGAGGCGAACCGCTGCCGGAGCCCTCGCCGCAGGACCGACGCCAGGCGGAAGGGCTGCAGGCGGAAGCGGTCGAAAAACGGGAGGCCGCCACCAGGCTCGACGCCGAAGCGCGGGACGAGCGCACGCTCGGCTTCTTCGCAGCCGTCCAGGTGCTCGGACTGGCGGTGGGGGCAATCGGGGGCTTCTTCTTCGCCGCTGCCGCGCCGACCCGCGAGCACCGCCGCCTGACCAAACGGGCACGCCGCAGCGAACGCCGCGCCGTCCGCTATCGCGGGCGGGAAACGGCGGTGAAGGCGAAGGCAGAAGACGTCGAAGCGGCGTTCGGCCGGCTCGTGGAGGAAGAGAACGGCTGGCGGCTCGTCAGCCTCGGCCATCACGAGCAGCGGCGGGTGATGGCGCGCGGGAAGTCCGCGGGCCAGTCCTCACGCAGCCCGCTCGACCTCAACGACATGATTCTGCGCAACCTCGACACGCCCAACCGCAACGGCTCGAACGGCCCGGCACCGGTAGCGGGCGCAGGGGAGAAGGAGTGAAGATGAGAGCAAGGATCGAAGTGACCAGGATCATCGCGCCGCTGGTGGCAGTTCTCGCCGTCGCGGCGGCGCTGATGGGCTGCGGTGGAGGTTCCGAATCGCCGGCGTGCGTCGTGATCGACGCCTCCAAATCGACTCGTTTCGCGATCTACGACTACCTGCCCCGCTTCCGCAGCGAAGCCGAAGCGACCGCCGGAGCCGGCGGCTCGATAGCAGCGGTCGCCGTCACCGGCGAACCGCTGGTCGAAGCGGACGTCAAAGTGAGCGAGGACTTCGGCGAGCTGGGCAACGCCGACCAGGTCAGCCAGCTCCTCAACGCCGTCGAAGAATTCACCAGCGGCGTCGAGCGCTCGGCGAGGCTTGCCTCGGCCGGGGTGACGCGGCCCTCGGAGGGATCCGGGATCGTCGCCGGCATCGCCCTGGCCTCGGGCCAGGACTGCGCGTCGGTGGAAGTCCTCTCCGACGGGCTCGAGGCCGCCGACGTGCGGATGAAGATCGAGGACATCGTCAGCGCCAGCGGCAGGGATGAGATCCTCGACCGCCTGGAAGCCCGGGACCTGCTGCCGGACCTGGAGGGAATCGAGCTGCGCTTCCCGTTCGGGGGCTACCTGCCGCAGGGGACGTCGATCCCGAAGGCGCGGCTCGACGCGGTCCCCAAATTCTGGACTGACTACGCCGACCGCACCGGTGCGGTGCTGGTCTGGAGGCGATAGGTGCGACTCGGCCTCACCTCGACGCGCAGACGAGTCTCCGGTCCGCGCGTCGGGCTCGCCTCCAGGCGCCCCGGCCGGCCGGCGTACCCCGCGGGTCCGCGGTCGACCGGGCCCCGCCCGCTCCGACGTTCCGGCCTCTCGGCGCTCCTCGCCGGCCTGGCGGGGCTGGCAGCCGTCGCGGTTCTGCTTGCCCTGCTCGGCGACGGGCCCGATGCTCCGCCCGAGCCCCGCCTGCCGAGCGCGACTGCGCCCGTCGTCCGACCGCCGAATCCAACCCTGCCGCCGGTCGACGGCCCCTCGGCCGGGCCGCTCACCCCACCGCAGGGGACGGTGGACCTACCGGAAGTGGGGCTGCCGGACGGCGGCGGGGGAAGCGGCAGCGGCAACTCGGGGGCACCAGCCGACCAAGGGCCGGAGAAACGAACCGAAATGCTCCACGTCCATCACCGGCTCTGGCTCTGGGACCTCGACTGGATCCTCGTCGCCCTGGCGTTGACCGGGATCGCTCTCGCCGCGTTCATCGTCGGCGCCTACCGGCGAGCAGGGCGCACCGCGGCGACGATCGCCGCCGCCTCGCTGATCGCCCTCGCCACCCTCTGCTTCGTCCTCGGCATCCACCAGGACCCCGGCCCGGGCACCTATCAACGCAATCCGCCCGAGGTCGAACGCACTTCGGAGCTGATCTTCAAGAAGGTGGAAGTCGACCACTACCACGCCCCCACCCATCTCAACCTCGCCTGGCTGCTGGCCGGGCTCGGCCTCGCCGTGCTTGCGATCGCTCCCGCTCGGGCGGCCGTCGCTCCTCCGCGGCAACGCCAGCCTGCCGCCGTCCCTGAGTAGTCGCACCTCGAGTTCGCCACGCACAGCGCGGGCGGCTTCGAGCGCCGCTCAGCTGAGTCGCAGGAGGGTGCGGGAGCGCAGGTAGGTGCCGTCGGCCTGCTCGGTCTTGATAACGGCGACGATGCGCTTGGCCGCGGAGTTGACTCCGAGCGGGACGGTGAGGCTCTGGTTGGTGCCGGCGATCACCGAGAACGGGACCTGGTGCTTGCTGCCGCTTCGCGTCAGCGTCAGGGTGCCGTTGCAGACCCGCGCCTCCGGACCGTCGCACGTGGCCCACACCGACGCCTGCGAGCCGCTCAGGTGAGCCTCGCCGGTGGGGAAGGTCAGGCTCAGTTCCGGGGAGTCCGAAGCGGATGCCGCGTCGGCCGCGCCTGGAATCGCAAGGACAGCCAGCGAGCAGATCGCCGCCAGCAGGCCGAGGAGCGTCTTGAACGAAACGGGGGGATGTGGGGTGGGTGCAATCACAAGATGCATGGCACCACATTTGTTCTAGAAGTTCTGTAGGACATTCGGCCAAATCGCCTCTTAGGCCTAAAGTTTTGCCCGGCGCCGAAGCAGATGCATGACGAATTCCCTCAGTGCCGAGCTTCACTGACAAGCCGATCGGATGACCCTAGGGTCCGGCGGCGTGTCGCGCGACGACTTCTACGCCTCCCCCTTCGGCGTCGCCTACAGCGCCTACGCGGAGCGGCCGTGGCTGAACCGGCTGATCGCCCGGACCGTGTGGGGAGGCGACACCCGGCGCTACTACGAGAGCATGAGCGCGATCAGGGGGGTGGCGGACGGCGGCACGATCGTCGACTGCCCCTGTGGCGCCGGCGTCGCCCTGCGGCAACTGGATCCCGGTGAGAACCTCCGCTACGTCGCCGTCGACCTCTCCCCCTCGATGCTGCGCCGAGCTCGCAAGCGGATCGACAGGCGCGGGCTCTCCCGGGTGGAGCTCATCCGGGCCGACGCCACCGAGATCCCGCTGCCCGACGGGAGCGCCAACCTCTTCCTCTCCTACTGGGGCCTGCACTGCTTCCCGGATCCGGCGGCGGCGCTCGTCGAGGCGGCGCGAATCCTCAAGCCGGGCGGCCGGCTCGTCGGCTCGACCTTCGTCCGCGGACGCGACAGCCTGCGGCAACGGCTCATCCGACCCGATGTCGGCGACTTCGGAAAACCGGGCACCGGGGAGGGCGTTCCCCGCTGGCTCGAGGCGGCCGGATTCAGTGAGCCGCTGATACGGCGTTCGGGCCCGATGCTGTTCTTCGACGCTCAGCTGGCCTGAGCAATCATCGCTCACTCCGCTCCGCGCCCAGCGCGCGATCGATGAACGGGCCGAACAGCTCGGCGGTCGCCCTCGCGGCCTCTTCGGCGGAGTCTCCCGGGGTCGTGACGTAGCTGATCGCGAGCCGGACCAGGCCCTCGGAGAGCACCTTCACGTCGGCCTCCGCCGCCTCCGGCCAGCCCTCTTCGATCACCGAGACCAGGCGGGCGGTCGCCCACTGGACCACCGGCAAACCCTGGGTGGTGACGAAGGGGAGCATGCCGCCAGTGCCGTCGTCGCTGAGCAGGATGCGGATCAGCGGATCGCCGCCGGCGGCGCGGAGGAAGTGCTCGAGCGCCGCCAGCACCGCCGCCCGCGGGTCGTCGCGGTGCGCCAGCACCGCCTCCTCGACGTCGTCCATGAACCGTTCCGCCTCGTGGATGACGAAGGCGAAGCCGAACTCGTTGCGGTTTCCGAACTCGTTGTAGAGGGTCTGGCGGCTGACCCCTGCGCCGCTGGCGATGTCCGCCATCGTGATCTCCGACCACGGCCGCCGCCCCAGTTGCTCGCGGGCGGCGTCGAAGACGGTTTGGCGCAGCAGCTCCCTTGCCGCCTCCTGATAGGGGGTCCTCCCGCTCGACATCCCCCTTATGGTTTCAAGCGACGACCTTCAGGCGTCGGGAGCGACCGCTTCTGCAGGTTCGAAGTCGATCTTGTCGCGGACCCCGCAGTCGGGACAGGGCCAGTCGTCCGGCACCTCGCTCCAAGGGGTTCCCGGCGGAAACCCCTCCCGCCGATGCCCGGCCTCCTCGTCGTAGACGTAGCCGCAGCTGGGGCAGCGAAAGGCGCTCACGCGGTCCTCCCGTAGCGCTCGAGGATGCGGCCGAGCTTGCGCGGGTGGATGTTGGCGCGGGTGACGTCGCCGTCGTAGTGCTCGAGCAGGCGAGGGTCCATCACCCGCCGCCACAGCGGCGGGAACCAGGCGAGGACGATCATCCCCGCGTAGCCGGTCGGCAGCTGCGGCGCCTCGTCGACGTGGCGCAGCGCCTGGTAGCGGCGGGTCGGGTTGGCGTGGTGGTCGCTGTGCCGCTGCAGGTGGTAAAGGAGGACGTTGGAGGCGACGTTGTTGCTGTTCCAGCTGTGTTCGGGGAGGCAGCGCTCGTAGCGGCCGTCCTCGCGCTTCTGGCGCCGCAGGCCGTAGTGCTCGAGGTAGTTGACCACCTCCAGCAGCGAGAACCCGATCACCGCCTGGAGCAGCAGGTAGGGCAGAACGGCCGGCCCGAAGGCGATCGCCAGGCCGCCGAAGAGGAGGACGGTCATCCCCCAGGCGGTGAGGACGTCGTTGTGGACGCTGAAGTGCGATTTCCCGAGCCGATCGAGCCGGGCCGCCTCGATCCCCCAGGCCGAGCGGACGCTGCCGCTGACCGTGCGCGGCAGGAAGGCCCAGAAGCTCTCCCCCAGCCGCGAGCTGGCGGGATCCTCGGGGGTGGCGACTTTGACGTGGTGGCCGCGGTTGTGCTCGATGAAGAAGTGGCCGTAACCGGTCTGCGCGAGGGCGACGCGGCTGAGCCACTTCTCGGAGTTCGCGCGCTTGTGGCCGAGCTCGTGGGCGGTGTTGATAGCGATCCCGCCGACGACGCCCATCGTCAGCGCCAGCCCGAGCGATTCGACGGCCGTCAGCTCGCCGCTCCCCCACATCCAGCAGGCGAAGACGAGGCCGGCGTACTGGATCGGAATGAAGAGGTACGTGCACCAGCGGTAGTAGCGGTCCTGCTCGAGGAACTTGAGGACGCTGTCGGGCGGATTGGTCGAGTCCATCCCGATCGCCATGTCGAGCAGCGGGAAGACCATGAAGACGAGGACCGGCCCGATGAACCAGAAGCCGCCGAAGTCGGTCAGCGACCAGTAGAACCAGGCGAAGAAGGGCGAGAGCGGGACGATGATTCCCAGCAGCCACGCGTACCGCTTCCCGTCGGTCCACTCCGCGGGGTTGACCTCGACGTCGTCGTGATGGTGGTGATGATGCGCGTGTTCCGCGTGTGCCTCCACAGCCCCTCCTTGTCAATCGCCCAGGATCCGTCCCCAACTTTTACACAGATCCCGAGTTTGTCAAGTGCAGCTACAGGAGCGCGCAGAATGTCATCAGCAGAAAACGCCAATGTAGGTCCAGGGGAGGGACCCGGAGGAACCTCCCCAAATCGCGACGGAGGGTCCCTCCCCTGGACCCCCTCGGCGCCGCTAAATCTTCAGCAGGATGAAGGTGTTGATGGTAAAGAGGACGGCGACGATGACGGTCGCTCGATCCAAATTCTTCTCGACCATCGAGCCGCCGCCGATGCCGCTGCCGCCGGCACCGCCGACGCCGAAGGCGCCGGAGAGCCCCGCGTCTTTCCCCGAGTGCAGCAGGATGAGGAAGATCAGGACGACGGCGAAGATCACCTGGATGAAGCCGAGAATCGCGAACACGAGGTAGAAGTCTAGCTTTGCTCGATTTTTTCCGGCTCGTGGGGGTGCGACCCGTTCCCGTTCCCGTTGCCGCGCTCCCCCTCGACCCGGTCGAGGATCTCGAGCGCTTCGCGCCGCAGCTCGGCGTCCACCGTCGCGAAGTCCTCGTCGGAGAGCTTGCCGGCGGCGTGGTCGAGCTCGGCGTCGCGAATCTCCCGGTACTTGGCTTCCTTGCGCGCGTCGGCCTCGGTGCGGACGAGGGCGCCGCGGCGGCGACCGCGCGAAGGCCAGAGGGCGATCAGGGCCCCGGCCAGGGCGATCAGCCCGCCGATCCACATCCAGGTGACGAGCGGGTCGACGATGATCCTGAAGGTGGCCGCCGAGCGGTCGCCGAGGTAGCTCTCCGCCACCTGCTGCGCCGCCGCACCCTGCAGCTGCGAGATCTGCTCAGCCGCCTGGGATTCGAGCTGGGGGTTGCCGAGCGCGGCGCGCATCAGCGTCCCCAGGGCTTTGCACTCGGGAGGGGTCCCGGGCGCTCCCTGAACGCAAGCTTCGAACCCTTTGTCCGCCGCCCGCACCCGGCGCTGCACGGCCGCCAGTTCGGGTTCCTCGGCGATCCAGAGATCGCTGAGGAGGCCCGCCCGCAACCCAACCTCGCTGGTCGCCTCGCCGGCGAAGTAGCCGCTGATCATTCCCGTCCCCTGCCCCGGCCGGAAGAACCGCCGGCTCGTGCGCAGGTGGCCGACCACCTCGCCGTCTTCTTCGACCCGCAGCACCGCGCCGAAGGTGATCTTCTGCTCGTCGACGGCGACGGTCGGTTTGACGTAGGTGATCGTGCGGCCGTCGACCTCGACGCTCTGCCCCGGCCGCAGCTCGACGTCGCGCCTGGTCTGGAAGCTCGAAGAGGCGGCGATGCCGATCAGCAGGACGATGATGCCGACGTGGACGATGTAGCCGCCGTAGCGGCGGCGGTTGCGCGAAACCAGTCCCACCATCGCGCTCCCGGTCGAACCGCCCGAGAGCTGCTGCCGCGCCCGCGCCCCGCTCCAGAACTCCTGCCCCAGTCCCGTCAAGGCGAACGCCGCGAAGGCGAACAGGGCCAGCGCCCAGAGGCTGTCGGCGGCGTCGGTCAGCACAACCAGCGCCACGGTGGTCACGGCGGCGGCCGCGAGCGGCAGGCGGAAGACCCGCTTCGCCGACGCCCAGCTGACCCGGCGCCAGGCGAGCAGCGGCCCGATCCCGGTGAAGAGGACGAGGAGAATCGCCAGCGGGGTCGTGTACTCGTCGAACCAGGGCGCCGCCAGCGAGGCCTTCTCGCCGGTGAAGAGCTCGGAGATCAGCGGGAAGAAGGTTCCCCAGAAGATGATCGCCGTCAGCCCGATCAGCAGCAGGTTGTTGACGAGGAAGACCGACTCGCGGGAGACGAGCGAGTCGATCCGCTTCTCCGAGCGGAGGTCGTCGAGGCGGCTGACGATCAGCACCGTGGATCCGATCAGGACCACCCCGATCAGGCCGAGGATGTAGGGGCCGACGGTGCTGTCGCCGAAGGCGTGGATCGATTGCAGGACGCCGGAGCGGACGAGGAAGGTGCCGAGCAGCGCCATCGAGAAGGTGCCGACGATGAGGCTGGCGTTCCAGACTTTCAGCATCCCCCGCTTCTCCTGGACCATGATCGAGTGCAGGAAGGCGGTGCCGAGCAGCCACGGCATCAGCGCCGCGTTCTCGACCGGGTCCCAGGCCCAGTAGCCGCCCCAGCCGAGCTCGGTGTAGGACCAGCGGGCGCCGAGCAGCAGCCCGAAGCCGAGGAAGGCCCAGGCGATCAGCGCGAAGCGGCGGGTGGCGCGGATCCACTCGGCGTCGAGGCGGCGGGTGACGAGCGCCCCGATCGCGAAGGCGAACGGAATCGTGAAGGCGACGTAGCCCGAGTAGAGCATCGGCGGGTGGATCATCATGCTCGGATGCTGCAGCAGCGGGTTGAGGCCGACCCCGTCGACGGGTGCCGGGCTGAGCGATGCGAAGGGATCGACGCCGGGGGCGAACAGCATCAGCCCGGTGAAGAAGGTGGCGACGCCCATCATCACCGCGGTCGCCCAGGGGACGACCTCGCGCAGCTTGCTGCGGGTGGCGTAGAGCGCCGCGGCGGCGGCGATCGAGAGCACCCAGGCCCAGAGCAGCAGCGAGCCCTCCTGGCTCGACCACATCGCCGCCAGCTTGTAGCCCGACGGCGTCTCGACCGAGGAATGCTCGGCGACGACGCTGAAGGAGAAGTCGTTGGTCGTGAAGGCGATCTCGATGATCACCACGCAGGCGGTGACCAGCCCGCAGAAGGCGTAGACGGCGCGGCGAGAGATCCGCAGGCGGCGCTCGTCGCCGTTGCGGCCGAGGATCGCGACCACGCCGGCGAAGATCGCGGTGAGGAAGGCGAGCGCCAGCAGGGCGCTGCCGAGGCTAGGCATCAGTCTCAGTAGTGAACTTCGACGGGCACTTCGTGATCAGGGTGTCCGGCTCGCCGACGAAGGTGCCGCTGCCCTCGATGCTGCCGGTGAGGATGATCTCGCGCCCGCCGCGGAACGGGTCCGGCACCGTCCCGTCGTAGGCGACGGGAAGGCTCTCGCCACCGCCGTCGCGGTCGCGGACGTAGAAGGAGATGCCGCCGTCCTCGCGCTTGACCGAGCCCTTGACGACGCGGCCGGTCATCTCGTAGGTGGTGCCGGGGGTGGCCCCGATCAGCTCCGAAGGCTCCTTCGCCTCGGTCGAGGCCGAGAAGGAGGTGTAGATGAGGGCAACCGCCAGCAGCACGGCGGTGCTGAGGGCGAGGACGAGCCGGATCTTCCGCTTGCGCTGAGGGTCCACAGGCATCTGGGATTATCGCAAGCCGGCGACCTGGGAGAATCGAGCCATGACCGACGACCCCGTTTTGCTGATCACCGGCGCCAGCAGCGGCATCGGCGCCGCCACCGCCAGAGCGGCCGCCTCTAAGTACCGGCTGGTGCTGGCGGCGCGGCGCGAGGACGAGCTGCAGGAGCTCGCCACGGAGCTCGGCGGCGAGGAGCGGGCGCTGGCGGTTCGCTGCGACGTCACCGAGTGGGACCAGGTCGAGGCGATGGCCGCGGCCGCGCTCGAGCGGTTCGGCCGCATCGACGCCGTCTTCGCCAACGCCGGCTTCGGCGCCGCCCGCGGCTTCCTCGAGGAGTCGCCCGAGCACTGGCGCTCGATGGTCCTGACCAACGTCTACGGGGTGGCGCTGACGATTCGCGCCACCCTCCCCCACCTGCTCGAGCGTGGAGACGGCCACTTCCTCGTCACCAGCTCGATCGCCGGGCGGCGAGTGCTGCCGGGCTCGCTCTACTCGGCGACGAAGTGGGCGGCGACGGCGATCGGCGAGGCGCTGCGGCAGGAACTGCGGCAGATGCACGAGAACCACGGGATCAAGGTGACGCTGATCGAGCCGGGGATGGTCGACACCCCCTTCTTCGACAACCGCCCCGGCGACAGCGCCTTGAGCGACGACGACATCGCCCGCGCCGTGATGTACGCGCTGCAGCAGCCGCCGGGCGTCGACGTCAACGAGATCCTGATCCGGCCGATCACCCAGTCGAGCTAGCGCTTCCGACTTTCACCACACCTAGGGTGTGTAGAAAGTCGGCTACGACAGCAGCGCCCGGACGAGGCGCCAGTAGGTGCGCAGCGCCAGCCGGGCCGGTCGGGTGCGGACCAGTGGCGAGATCAGCTCCGAGTCGAGGTCGGGAGTCAGCCAGGAGGCGAACTCGGCGGCGCTGACCGTGCGCCGGCGCTGGATCTCCCGTCGCTCGCGCAGCAGCCGCGGCAGCCAGCGGAGGAATTCGAGGTTCGCCCGCAGCTTCTGCCTCCCCCACCCACCGGCGAAGGAGACGAACAGGAGGGCTAGCTCGGTCGCAAGCAGAGCCGGGGCGAGCAGGGCGAGCAGCGAGGGCGGGTAGGTCCTGACGACGAGGGCGAGCCGGTTGCGCTCGAGCCAGCGCCACTTGTCGGCGCTGCCGCCGAACTCGTAGTGGTGCACCACCATCGCGGCGGGCTCGATCCCGACGGCGCCGCCGAACAGCCGCAGCCGAGCCGAGATGTCGCCGTCCTCGTGGTACATGAAGAACTCCTCGGGGAAACCCTCAACCCGCCGCCACGTCTCGAGCGGGATGGCCAGACAGGCGCCGGAGAGGAGGGGAACCTCGCCGGCGGGCGGGGCCTCGGAGAGCGGGCGCCCATGACCGCCGGCCCAGACGATGCCGGTGAAGTGGATCGGGTTCCCGGCCGAGTTGATCCGCTCGCCGTCCCCGTCGGCGACCAGGGCCTGCCAGGCGGCCCAGCCCCTCCCCTCGCGCCAGGGGCGCCGGATCGCCTCGCCGAAGCCGGGCTGCGGCACGGCATCCGGGTTGAGGATCACGAGCAGGTCGCCTCGGGCTTGCGACGCCCCCGCGTTGCAGCCGCCGGCGAAGCCGGCGTTGCGGCCCGGGCGCACGATCCGTGCCGCGGGGGCCAGGTCCCCCACCACCTCGACGCTGCCGTCGCCGGGCTTGTTGTCGACGACGATCAGCTCGTCGCCGTCGCCCAGCTCAGCGAGCAGGGCGGGGAGGGTCCTGGTGAGATCGTCGCGGCTGTCGTAGGCGACGATCAGGACTGAGAGCGTCGGATGCACCGACGCGGAGGCTATTCAGAACCTCCGCGCCGGCGCTCGCGACATGCTGAGCGGACCTGCGGGTTACTTCTTGCCCTTCTTCTTGCCGCAGGAGACGACGTTCAGCTTCTGCTTGTTGTTGTTCTTCTTCTTGCCGTTCTGAGCCTTCATCTTCACGATCGCTCGCTGCGGCTTCGCGCAGGTGTTCTGCGAGTTGACGAGGAGGCTCTTCTTGCCGCCCTTCATGTTGAGGACGAACTTCGAGACCGGCACGTCCGGGACCTTGCGGAAGACCGTCTTCAGGCCCCCGGTGCTGCCGCTGCTGATCACGCCGCGCAGGTGGATGTCCACCTGGCCGCGCAAGTCGACGAGCAGGTCCGGCAATTCGTTGTTGGAGGACACCAGGTACACCTTGCCCTTCAACGGCTTGCTCAGCAGCGGCGACTTCGCCCAGCCCTTGCCGTAGACCGAGGCCTTCGGGCAGTTGTGGGCAGCCAGCTGCGGCCGCGTGCAGACGGTGCCGATGTGGCCCTGTTCGAGGAACAGCGCTTTCGGCATCGTCACCGCCGTGCGAGCCATGTTGGCGTCACCATTGCGAGCGGTCAGGACGGCCTTCAGGCGCGGGAACTTCGTCCGCTGGGTCGATCCGAACAGCTTGATCTTCAGCTTCGGCTTGAAGCCCAGCTTCCCGCACTGGCTCGCCTTGAACGGATCACTGACGGCGTAGGAGCTGAACGCCGCCGGATTGTTCGGGTCGCCCCCGCCGCCGTTGATCGTCCCCGCCGTCGCCTGCGATTTGCAGTTCGTCGGGTTGAGCATGAACCCGCCACGGTCGACGTTGACGTCGATCAAGCGGATATCGAGCTTTGCCCCGCCGAACACGTGGGGGATGACGTCCGAGACGGCTCGGATCTGGGCGGTCTCCGGGTTGACGTTGAGCGCCACCCGGACGACCACGGTGCCAAGGTCGAACGGGCCCGCCACTGCCGGGGTGATGGTCACCATCGACAGCGGTGCGCCTTTGTACGGACCAGCGAGGTAGGCGATCCCGCCCAGCTGGAGCGGGTTGGACCCGGATCCGGACTGAGTGGTCACTGTACCGATGTAGCTGTCACTCGAACAGCTCGGATTCGACTTCTCCGCCTGGCCGCTCTTGCCGACCGCCGCCGTGATGGACGCCTCGGGGCAGTATGGGATGCCCTTCAGCTTGCCGGTCAGCCCCTTTGGCAGGGTGACGTCGACCAGCTTCAGCTCCTGCTGGCCGTCGGTGCGCCCGATGCGGACGCGGAACGGCGAGTAGGCGCGCGCTTTGGTGCTGTTGGTCTTCGCGGTGTAAGACGGGGCGAATTTCCGCTCCGCCATCGTTTTCGGACAGGCGCCGCCGTTCGGATCCGTGGTCAGGGTGACCGAGGAACTGACGGCTTTCTGTTCACCGGGGCGTGCCCACGGTTCGAACAGGCTTTTACTGCTCGCCGAGCAAACCGGCGGGCTGGTCAGGACCTGTTTCGAGCCGTTGAAATGCAGCCTGATCTCCTCGAACGGCACCTGCGGCAACCCAGCGGGCTGGTCGGTGAACTGACCGCTCAGGTCGTCGTAGATTTCCGCGGTCAGGTCGCCCGTCGTGTTGTCGGCCTTGATCCGGCCGACGAGGCGAGCGGCGATCCCCTCGTTCTCGTTCTTGGCTTCGATCAGGATCCGGTAGAGGTCACCCGACTCCGGGTTGTTGCTCTTCTGCTCGCCGACATAGACGTGACCGGTGAGCAGTTCCGCCAGCGGCGGCGAGTCGACTTCGACCGTGCCGATTTTGGATGCCTCGGGACATTCGTTCGCGTAGACCCGCACGCCCTTCTTGAACTGGGCGTCGGTGCAGGCCACCAGGCCCTGCGCACCGGCGGGGTTCAGGCCCATGCCGGCCGGCAACGAGACTTCCGCTTTGCGGACGTGTGACTGCGAGATCCCTTCGGTGCCGCCGTTCCTGACTTCCCCGCCTTCTTTCTCGGGGTTGAACGGCAGTTTCGTCGTCACGGTCGCCGGTGAAGGCGAGTCGACAGCGGCGGTTTTGGGATCGACCTCGACCGACGGATCGAACGGAACCAGCTCGCAACCCGTCGCCTGCATGCCCTCCGGCAGTTTGCCCTCGGCGGCGGTGCGGCCTGCCGGGAACGTCGGGTCCGGGTCGCCCCATGACTCGGCCCGGAACCAGGTCGAGTAGAGGGTCGGATACTGATCCGGGTCGAAGCAGGTGGTCGGGTTCGTGATGTAGGTGCCGTCCCCGGCCGTCCCGGTTTTCTGGTTCCCCGCCTCCTGGCCGAAGTTCACCAACCGACTTTTGAGGGTGGAGAACGGTACGGACGGTTCGGGCAGCCGGATCGTGAAGCTCTCGTGGAAGTCGTTCTCCCAGGCAACTTCGGTCTCCAGGAAAACGACCCTCTGGAATGCGATCACGAAACCGAAGCGGGCGGGTTCGCCCGGCTCAGGCTCGATGTTGTAGACCGGGACTTTCGTTCCGGCGGCGGGATTGGGCGGGATCACGAACCCTTTTGGAAGGAAGGTCCCCGGAGGAGCGGGCGCCGGAGCGGGTACCGCGTTGGGGGTGTTGACGGCGAGCCACACTTCCTCTTCCCCGACGATCGATCCATCGGGGCAGTTGGGCGCCTGCACGAATTTGCCCGGTTCGGTTTCGACTTTGGTTTCGAACGCCGCCCTCGAGCACTTTTCCGTCGCCTGCGGATTGACGGTCAGACCCGGCGGCAAATCGACGCGCAGGGTTTTGATCGTCCGGTCGGGGATCGGCTCTTCGATCGGTTCGAGCGTCCCAAACGGAGTCGGGCCCACCACGTCATGCCGGATGATGTACTGCGTGAATCCGATCGGCGGGTGCCCCCCGGCCTGGGTGAAGAACAGGGGCGGCGTTTCCGCGGAGCAATACTCGTTCGGCGGAGTTGCTTCCCTGTTTGCGGTACAGGTCCCGGCCTGGAACCCGTCTTCTTTCCCCAGCGGCTCGTTCTGAGACTCGATGATGTCGTCGGTGTCGGCCTGAGCCAACACCGGCATCGCCATCAGTCCCCCGATACACAAGAGAAGCAGCGCAAGCGAGCGCTTTGCCATCAAATTCCTCCTCGTTTGTCCCTAACGAGGACGCCCCCTGTAGCGCCCAGAAACTCCTCCCGCGGAAAAAACCATACAGGGCCGCGAGGTTCGGTCAAGTACCTCCCTGGTGACAACCTCAGTAACCGTGACACCGTCTTGTGACATGACACAAAACGGTGTCGAAAGACTTTTGGGTGGTCTACGACCGAATACCCGAACCGGGGTCGGGACTAACGCTTTTTACCCTGGCCGCAGGGGGTACGCAGCTTCGGCTTGCTGTTGATCTTCTTCCCGTTCTGACCCCGGAGCCGGATGATTGCTTTGACCGGCTTCGCGCAGAGGTTGGTGGAGTTGACCAGGAGGCCTTTCTTGCCACCTGGCAGGGTCATCACGAACTTGCTCACGGGCACGTCGGGGACGCGGCCGAAGGTGGTGCGGATGCCGCCGCGGAAGCTGTCGATGCGGCCGACGAGGTCGACGGTGACCTGTCCTTCGAGATGGGCGACGAGATCCGGCAGCGTGTTGTCAGACGAGCGCAGGTAGACCGGGCCTTCGAGCGGTTTGCCGAGCAGCGGAGTGAAAGCGCGTGCCCGTCCGTAGATCGACCGCTTCGGGCATTTGTCCTGGGCGAACTGGACCCGGGTGCAGACCGTGGCGAGGCTCGCTTGGTCGAGGAAGAGCGCCCGCGGCAGCGCCACCGAGGCGCGGCGGATGTTGGCGTCCTTGCCGCGCGCCTTCAGGACCGCGCGCACTTTCGGATGCTTGTTGCGGACGGTGGCGCCGAACAGACGGACCTTCAGCTTCGGGCGGAACTTCAGCTTGCGGCAGCCGGTGGCTTTGAACGGGTCTTTGACCGCGAAGGTCGAGAAGGCGCCGGGGTTCGCCGGGTTGGCGCCGCCGCCGAAGATGCCGCCCTCGGCCTCCTGGTCACGGCAGTTGGTCCCGTTGAGGGTGAAGTCCTTGCGGTTGATGTTGAGGAAGATCGAACGGATGCTGAGCTTGGTGCCGCCGAAGACGTCGGGGATGGCGTTGGTCCTCGGGTTGATCCGCGCGTTCTCGGGCTGGAGGAAGAGCGGCACGCGAACGACCACGTTGCCGAGGTCGAACGGCCCGGCGATCGCCGGCGTCACCACCGCGATCGAGAGCGGGGCGTTGCGGTAGGGCCCGGCGAGGTAGGCGTCGCCCTCGATCTGCAGCGGCGAGGGACCCGTGCCCGCCTCAACTTTGGCGACGCCGATCCTGCTGTCGTTCGGGCAGCTGGCGTCTTTCCTCTCCGCCCTGCCAGAGCGGTCTTCGGCGCTGGCGATCGCTTTCGGCGGGCAGTACGGGACGCCTTTCAGTTTCGCCGTCGCCCCCTTGGGCAGGGCGACGTCGAGCCCTTTCAGCTCCTGCTGGCCGGGGGGACGGGAGATGAAGGTCGAGAACGGCGTGAAGGTTTTCGCCTGATCGCTTTTCGGCTTGGCGCTGAACCCGGGGGCGAAGGGGCGCTGGGCCATCGCTTTCGGGCAGGGCCCGCCGCCGGGGATCGCGGTGAGGCTGAAGCTGCTCGACGGCGTCGCCGGACCTTTGCCGGAGAACTGGGCCGACCAGGGAGTCAGCTGGCTGGTGGTGGTGCTGGGAGCGCAGGTCGGCGGGCTGCTCAGCGCCGCTTTGGGGCCGGGGTCGATGGCGATCCGGAAGCTGGTGAAGGGAACCTGCGGCAGGCCGTTCGGGAGGTTGTCCGGGTTACCGCCGCGCAGCACGTTCTTGGGCGGATCGTCGAAGACCGCCGTCAGCTGCCCCGTTTTCGCGTTGGCGACGACGTTGCCGACCAGCCGCAGGTCGACCCCGTAGCGGGCGGAGAAGGCGTGAACGAAGATCCGGTACTCCTCTCCCGATTCCGGGTTGCGGCTCTTCTGCTCGCCGACGTAGACGTTGCCGGTCAGCGGGCCCTCGGGCAGCGGCGGCGTCGCCACCGTCACCGTGCCGACCTTCGCAGCCGGCGGACAGGCGACGGGGTTGCGCGTCCCCTTGCCGAACTGGGCGTCGGTGCAGGCGGCGAGGCCGTTGGCCGCGGACGGGTTCAGCCCCATCCCCGCCGGCAACGTCACCCGCGCGGTCCTCATCGTCGAGGTTTCCTGGCCGGCGGCGTTGGCTTCGACCGGCAGTTTCACCTCGGTCGTCGCGCCGGCGGGCGTATCGACCTGTTTGGTCCCGGGCTCGACCCCGATCGAGGGGTTGAAGGGGATCGTCGCGCACCCTTTCGGGCTCGTGCCGGGAGGCAACGGCGACTCGACGAAGGGCGAGCCGTTGGGGAAGGCGGGGTCGGGGTTCTGCAGCGAGTCCGCCCGCGCGTAGGTCGAGTAGGTGTGGGAGGTGGCCGGGTTGTTCGGATCGAAGCAGGTGCTCGGGGTCGTGAGGAAGTAGCCGACTCCCCCGGGGGCGCTGGCCCGGCCGTTGAAGATGAGCCGGTTCTGCAGCAGTTTCACCGCCGGGACCTTTGGCACCTGGATCGTGAAGCCCTCGTGGAAGTCGGACTCCCAGGCGACGTCGGCTTCGAGGTAGATGTCGCTCGGCGGCAGCAGCGGCAGGTCAGGGACCGGTTCGACCGTGAACCCGAAGCGGGCCGGCTGGCCTTGCTTGGGCACCAGGTTGTAGACGTTGGCCGTGATCGGCACCGGCGGCACCAGCGGCAGTTCCGGCGAGACGACGACGACGCTGGTGCCGACCTGCGTGTTCGGCGGGCAGTCTTTCGGGCGGGCCGCCGCGCATTGCGGGGTGGCCCCCGGGTTGACGCTGAGGCCGACCGGCAGGTCGACCCGCAGGGTCTTCATGTCGACTTCGGGTTCTTTGTGGAGAAGGTCGGTTTTGTGCCGGACGATGAACTGGGTGATCCCAAACGGCGGGTGGCCGGCGGCCGTTTCGAAGAACTCGGCTTTCGGGCTGTCGGGGGCACAGGTCGGGGTGTTGCAGGTGCCCGCCTGCCACCCGTCTTCGCTGTTCGGAGGGTTGTTCTGCGGCTCGAAGACGACTTCCGCGCCCTGCGCCGGGGAGGCGAACAGGGCGACGAGAGCGACTGCGAGCAGAACGAGTTGAGCGGCTGACTTCCTCACCTGTCCAGGTTGCGTACCCAGCTGGACAGGGTGTTAATCCAACTCAGCGATTCCGCTTTCCGCCTTTGCCTTTGCGGCCTTTGCCGCCCTTGCAGCTCGGGGTCTGCAGCTTCAGCTTCTTCACCTTCAGCCGCTTGCCGTTGTGCGCCTTGAAGTTGAGGAAGGAGACGTTGCGGCCTTTGCAGAGGTCGCGTGAGTTGACCAGGAGGCCTTTCTTGCCGCCCTTCATCCGCAGCACGAACTTGCTGACGGGCACGTCGGGGACGGTCGAGAAGGTCGTCCTCATCCTCCGCTTTTTCGAGTCGATCACTCCGCGCAGACGCACGTTCACCTGGCCCTTGAGATCGGCCAGGAGGTCGGGGAGTTCGTTGTCGGAGGAGACCAGGTAGACCGGGCCGGCGACCTTCTCGTCGAGCAGCGGCGACTCGGCCCAGGCGAAGCCGTAGACCGAGCGGGCCGGGCAGGCCGCGGCGGCGAGCTGGACGCGGGTGCATACCGTGCCGATGTGGCTCTGGTCGAGGAACTGCGAACGCGGCAGGGTCAGCGACGCCCGTTTGATGTTGGCGTCGCCCTCGCGGGCGACCAGCGTCGCCTGGAAGGCGGGGTGACCGTTGCGCCGCATTTTCTTCCGGTTGCCGATCAGCTTGGTGAAGAGCTTGGGCCGGAACTTCAGCGCCCCGCAATCGGCGGCCTGGAACGGCGCGCTGATGCCGAAGGCGCTGAAGGTCGCCGGATTCGCCGGGTCGGCGCCGCCGCCGTTGAGGGCGCCGCCCGTGGCGAGCGGGTCGCAGCTCGTCGGGTTGAGGGTGAAGCTGGGCCGGTCCATCTTCAGGTCGACCGTGCGGACGTTGAGCAGGGTGCCCCCGAACACGTGCGGGATCGGATCGGAGACGGCGCGGATCTGGGCCGTCTCCGGATCGACGAACAGAGCCACCCTCACCACGACCGTGCCGAGATCGAACGGCCCGGCCGTGGCGGGGGTGACCACCGCCAGGGAGAGAGGAGCCCCTTTATACGGACCGGAGAGGAAGACCTTGCCGGTGATCGAGTAAGGAGCCGGGCCGGTACCGGCGGCGACCGTCGCGCTGCCGACCTGACTGGCGGCCGGGCAGCTCGCGCTTTCGTTCTCTTCCTTGCCGGCCCGGTTGGCCGCGGCCGCCAGGGCCGGCTCCGAGCAGTACGGAATGCCGCGCAGCTTGCCGGTCATCCCCGGCGGCAGCACGATGTCGGTCCCTTTCAACTCCTGCTGCCCGTCGGTGCGGGCGATCCGGATCGTCAGCGGGCTGTAGGCGCCGGCCTTGGAGCTCGCGGGAGTCGCGCCGAAGCCGGGCGCGAACGGGCGCGCGGCCATCGTTTTCGCGCAGGGCCCGCCGCCGGGGGCGTTGGTCATGGAGAAGCTGTCGCTCCGTTTCACCGCGGGGTTGCCCGACCAAGGCGTCATCACTGCGGCGCTCTGGTTCGGGCCGCAGGTCGGCGGGCTGCTGAGCACGGCGCGGGCGCCGCCGTCCAGCTTCACCACGAAGTTCTCGACCTGGGACTGCGGCGTGTCCGAGATCGTGGTCGTCAGCTGGCCCGTCTGCGGGTCGGCGCTGACCTTGCCGATCAAGCGGACGTCGATCCCGTAGCGCGGGGAGACCGCGTTGAGGAAGATCCGGTACAGGTTCCCGGAAGCGGGGTCGCGGCTGAGCTGCTGGCCTACGTATACGGGGCCTTTCAGCGGCGGTCCCGCGGCCTCCGTCTCTTCGCCGTCGTCTTTCGTCGGCAGCGCCGGCGAGTCGATCGTCACCGTCCCGACCTGCGACCCCGCGGGGCAGGCGACCGGGCTCCGGGTGCCCTTGCCGAACTGGGCGTCGGTGCAGACCTGCAGCCCGGTGGCCGCCGAGGGGTTGAGGCCCATGCCGAGTGGCAGCGTCACCTTCGATTCTTTCGTCGTCGAGGTCTGCTGTTCGTTCTCCGCCAGGGTCAGGTGCGGGATGTCGATGTCGACGATCGCGCCGGCGGGAGAGTTCGTCTGCGCGGTGCCGGGGTCGACCACGAGGGACGGGTCATACGGGATCGAGCCGCATTCTTTGGGCGAGGTGCCGGGCGGGATCGGCGACTCCAGCGGCGGTTCCGCGCTTTGCGGCCAGACGTAGCCGGGTTTCGCGAACTGTTCGTAGGAGCCGGCGCGCAGTAGGGTCGAGTAGATGCTGCCCGATTCGGTGAAGGCTTCGCCGAGGCAGGTGCTGGGGGTGGTGATGAAGGTACCGTCGCCGGCGCGGCCGTCGAAGACGAGGCGGTTTTTGAGGATGAACCCGTTGTCGCTGCCCAACAGTCCACCCAGGTCCTCCGGCAGGACCGAGGGCACCTCGATCGTGAAGCCCTCGTGGTAGTTGCCGGACCAGTCGGCGTCGCCCTCGAGGTAAACCTCGTTGCCGGCCAGCTTGAGACCGAACCGTGCGCTCTCGCCTTCGACCGGGACGACGTTGAAGACCTCCGCATGAAGGGGCAGTGATCCGCCGAGCAATGGGTCGGCAGCGGTGACGTAGCTATCGCCGACTTTCGATTTCGGATCACAGGTGTCGGCTTTGAAGGCAGCCAGGGGACAACGCACGGTCGCGCCGGGGTTGACGTTGAGACCGACCGGCAGGTCGACCCGAATCCTGGCGAGTTCCGCTTTGGGTTTATAGGTGGTGATCGGGCCGACCGTCTGTTTTTCGTGTTTGACGATGAACTGGGTGAAGCCGAAGTGCGGATGCCCGGCGGCCTGTTCGAAGAACCAGTCCTCCGTGTCCACCGAGCAGACAACCGCGCCCGGGGCCCCCGGGTCGGAAGCTTCGGTATCGCAAGTCCCGGCCTGCCAGCCGGAATCGACTTTGGGGTTTTTCGGGTCGCTGGGCGCGATGACTTCTTCGGTGCCGCCGGCCAGCGCCGCCGACGGCAGAAGCAAGAGCAGGCAGAACGTAAGAACTGCGACTACGGCGCGACCTCGCATCGAATTCTCCTCCCGAAAAACTTCCCGAAACTTCCCAAAAAGCATTCTCGACGAATAACCTACCCAGAATTAATGACTTGAGTCAATAATTTTGGGTAATATCGTCCTATGCCAACCCAAAACGGACATTCCCCCAATGGTTCCTCTGTAAACGGCGATTCTGCTGCGAAGTCCCCGCAAAGTGGATACATGGGCAACGGCTCGGTTCCGGTCAACTGGGAGCGCTTGGCCCGTGCGACCGCCCACCCCCTGCGGGTTTCGATCCTCGAAATCCTCGGGATCGACGGTGGCCGGGTCCTCTCCCCCAGCGATCTCAGCCGCGAGCTGCAGATCCCCCTCAGCAATACCAACTACCACGTCACCGAGCTCGCGAAATCGGGGCTGATCGAACTGGTGCGGGAGCGGCAGGTCCGCGGCGCGACCGAGCACTTCTACCGTCTACCGATCTCCGAAGGCGTTACCAGCAACGGCAACGGTCGACAGCGGGATCAAGCTCTGGTCGAGGCTTAGTTACGGCTCGCGGACGATCACGGTGCGACCGTCGGCGAGCCGGTAGACCGTCCCTACCGGCTCCCCCCGCCCCACCACCCGCTCGCCCGGTTTGAGCTGCAGCGGCTTGACCTTCTGGTCGCGGTCGGCGACTACGGCACCCTGAGAGCGCGACGCCTGCGGCTGCTCCGTTTTGGCCTGTTCGGTGAGCGCCGAGGTGAGGTCGAGCGACGAGAGCGCCGCCAGCAGGAAGGCGACCGAGAGGACGATCCCGACGTCGAAGAGGTTGACCAGGCCGTCGAGCGGATCGCCGGCGCGGTCGTCGCGGCTGCGGGCGCGGGCGGTGACCTTCACGGTGCCACCGCCCAGTGGCTGTGGGGGGCGCCGGCTCCGTTGCTTGCCGCCGGGGTGAGCGTGAGCCTGGCCACGACGTACTCGACGTCGGAGTAGTCCTGGGCGTAGAGGCGGTCGCGGATGAGCGAGATCGCGAAGGCGACCGCCCCGATCAGGAGGCCGGCGACGGTGACGCCGAAGGCCACCCGCAGGTTCTCCGTCAGCGTCGCCACGTCGCCGTCGGCCAATCCGGCCAGCGCCGGGGAGAGCGGGATCAAGGTCCCCATCAGCCCCAGCGCCGGGCCCATGCGGACGAGGATGCGGGTCCGCTCCAGCCGCCGCAGGGAGCGGTAGTCGTACTCGGCGAGCTGCTTGGCGATCCGGGGCTCAGCCGCCGGCCCGCCGACGCTGGCGACGACTTCTCCCAGCACCTCTTCCATCGCCGGGTTCCGTGCGATCGGCAGCAGGGCGGCGAGGGCCTCCGTCGGCCTGCCGGCGGCCAACTGTCCCTGGCAGGCGGCAATCGCCTGGTCGAGCTGCCAGAGGCTGCGGCCGCGCCGCCGCCGCAGCTCCGCCATCAGCGCCCCCGCTTCGACGACCGTGACCGCCAGCGCGACCAGGGCAAGGACCAGGACCGGCACCCGCAGGGCGTCGGAGACCTCGAAGAGGATCTGCTCGACGTTCACCGCACCAGCCTCCTCGTCTCGGTCAGGGCCCCCGCTCCGAGCAGGCCGCCGGTGATCAGCAGGCCGAGGGCGGCGCCGGAGAGGCCGATGCCGCCGGAATCCTCGCTGTCCGGGCTGCCGGCGCGGGCACCCGGCTGCTCGGCCCGGGGCTCCGGCTCGACCGGTGCGGTCAGGCTCAGGAGCTCGCCGCTGACCTGCTCGCCCGCCGGCGCCGGCTTGGCCCGCTTCGCGGCTTTCGGTTGCGGGGGCGACGGCGCCGGAGC
>DATEOT010000130.1:0-18386 GCA_035273795.1 Solirubrobacterales bacterium
CGGTCGATCTGCGCCGGGCGGCGCGGCGGGCGGCGGAGCGCTGGCGGGCGGCGGCGGCCGAGCGGGGGATCGAGATCGCGGTCGAGGACGATCGCGACGCGAGCGCCTGGTGCGCCCCCGCCGACCTCGACCGCTCGGTCGACGTCCTGCTCGAGAACGCGATCCTCTACTCGCCAGCGGGCTCGACCGTGACCATCGCCGCCGCCCCGGAACGGATCGAGATCAGCGACGAAGGTCCGGGGCTCCAACCCGGCGAGGAGGAGGCGGTCTTCGAACGCTTCAGCCGCGGCAGCGCTGGGCAGCGCGGTCCGAAGGGAACGGGCCTCGGCCTGCCGATCGCGCGCGAGCTGACCCGGCAGTGGGGCGGCGACGTGTCCCTCTCCAACCGCGAGGGAGGCGGCCTCCGTGCTGTCATTCGGTTGAGCGCATGAGACTCTCGGCGACGACGGCGAAATGGATCGCGCTGGCCCTGCTCGGGCTGGCGATCTCGGCCGGGGTGGCGGTCGCTGCCAGCAACCTCGTCAGCCGCCAGATCGGGATCGCCTCCGAGTCGGTCTCCGCCGGCGACGAACTTGCCCCCGCGGTCGAGTCGGCCGCCCGGACGGAGGGTCCGGAGGAGAACGGGTCGGGAAGCGCGGCCCCGCAGGGAACCCCGGATCCGGACGACGATGGCGTCGTCGGCGGGAGCGGAGACGAGGACAGAGGCGGAGCAGTCGGGGGTGGGAGCGCCGACGTCAGCGAAGACGAGCTCGACGATCGCATCGACGAAGAAGAAGACGCCCGCGACGAAGCCGAAGACGCCGCCGACGACCGCGCCGACGAACTCGAAGACCTCGCCGACGACAACAGCGGCAAGGGCTCCGACGACTAGGTCACAGATTCGTCAGGCGGGGCCAGTCTGAATAGCGCTTTCCCACTTGATTACTTGACATTTCCTGATTGCCTGCGATGCTGGTGATCGCCCGCCGGGAGAACAGCGATCCAAAAGGAAGCCTCGCCATGCGTACCCTCCAAAGGCTCGGGGCGCTCATCGTCGTCGCCTTCACGCTCAGCGCGATCGGCGCCGCAGCCGCCTCGGCCGCTCATTTCACAGCCAGCGCGACCGGCGAACTCGAAGGCAGCGCCCTCGAAACTCAGGTCTGGACGATCAACGCTGGGCAGATCAAATGCAGCACCGCCAAAACGACCGGAAAAATCGTCAGCACCATGTCGGTGGAACAAGAAGTCGAAACCAAATACAGCGGCTGCACGGCTTTCGGCTTCGCCAGCGTCCACATCTCCAACGAGAGGTGGCTGTGGACAGCAAACGGGACCGCGCATCTGAAGAACACCGTCGTCATCGACTTGACAATGGGTGGATGTCAAACCTCCTTTGGACCGCAGACAGTGGGAACGATCAGCTTCTCCAACAGCGGCTCGAACACAATCGTCACACCGCACGTCACGGGCATGAGCTACACCACCAGCCCGCCCCATTCGCTCTGCGGCACAGCTGCTAGCAACGGCACCCATACAGGGGCCAAGTTGGTCAAGCGGGTGGGCGGAGGATGGGTCAGTTACACCCCTTAACCAAGACATTAGGAGCCTCAACATGCATAAATTCAAAAAGCTCGGCGTGCTCATCGCCGTCTTCGCGCTCAGCGCGATCGGCGCCGCGAACGCCTCAGCAGCTCAGTTCACAGCCAGCGGGACCGGAACGGTCTCCGGCAAAGCCACGGCTACCCAGGTCTTCACGACCAACGGGGGCCAGGTCAAATGCACCATCGCCGCTACCACGGGCACGATCAGCAGCACCGCAACCGCGGAACAGACAGTTGAAGTGAAAGGCAGCAGCTGTACGGCCTTCGGGTTCGCGACCGTGCACCTTACGCCCGCTCAGCTGAACTTTACAGCCAGCGGACAGGTTCACCTCGAGAACACCGTCACTATCACCGTGACAGGGGCCGGCTGCTCGCAGAGCATCGCTCCGCAGACAGTGTCGTCGGCCGGCTTTGCCACCAACGGCAGCAAAGTGAAAGTGACCCCGAACGTCAGTGGGATCACCTACACCTCGACCGGCGGTCTCTGCGGCTCCTCGGGCGCCAACGGAACGCTCACCGGCACCAGCGAAGTTGAAAGGGTTGGCGGAGGAAGCCTCGCCTTCGATCCTTGATCTGACGAGCGACTGATGCCCACCGGGCGGGCGCCGCAGGGTGCCCGCCCGCCCTACTCAGACAGACCCGCTCAGGGGTTGAATGCGAGGAAGAGGAAGGCGGCGAGGAGGATCAGGTGGACGCCTCCCTCCTGCAAGGTCGCCCGCCCGGGGAGCAGGGTAAGGGAGCTGACCAGGGCGGTGAGGACCAGGAGGACGATCTGGGTCGAGCCGAGACCGAGGACCAAGGGCCCCTCGAGCCAGATCGAAGCCAAGGCGATCACCGGGATCGTCAGCCCGATGCTGGCCATCGCCGAGCCGTAGCCGAGGTTGAAGCTGATCTGGACGCGCCCGCGGCGGGCGTTGCGGGTCGCCGCCAGGGTCTCGGGCAGCAGCACCAGCAGGGCGATGACGACACCCACCGCGGACTGCGGCGCGCCGATCGATTTGACCCCGTCCTCGATCGCCCCGGAGCTGACCTTGGCGAGGCCGACGACCGCGACCAGCGAGACCAGCAGCAGGCCGAAGCTGCGCAGCGCCGTCGCCCTGGTCGGTTGCGGCCCATGCTCCTCCGGCGCTTCCCCCGGCTCCTCGTCCTCGGGCAGGAAGTGGCTGCGGTGCCGCACCGTTTGCACCACCAGGAAGAGGCCGTAGAGCACCAGCGAGGCGACCGCGGCGAAGGCCAGCTGCGAGGAGGAGAATTCCGAACCCGAGGTGCTCGTGGTGAAGTTCGGCAGCACGAGGCTGAGGGTGGCCAGGGTGATGACCGTGGCGAAGGCCGTCGCCGACCCCTCCGAGTTGAAGACGGCGATCCGATCGCGCAGGGCGGCGGCCAGGATCGACAGGCCGATGATCCCGTTGCAGGTGATCATCACCGCGGCGAAGACGGTGTCGCGGGCGAGCGTCTCGGTCTCGTCTCCGCCGGCGACCATCAGGGTCACGATCAGCCCGACCTCGATCACCGTCACCGCCACGGCGAGGACGAGCGCTCCGAAAGGCTCGCCGACCCGCCGGGCGATCACCTCGGCGTGGAAGACCGCGGCGAGCACGGCGCCGGCGAGGAAGAGGTCGAGGACGACGATCACCGGCGTCGAGGGATGACTGCCCCAGGCCGGGACGAGCACCAGCAACGCCAGCAGGGGGACCGCGGTAGCTGGGTGGTGCTTGGAACGAATCAGGTGAGTATGCCTCCCTCGCTACCCTCGGCAGCGTGAGCGCGCCCTCCCGAGACGAGGCATGGGAGCTGTTCTGCGAGTGGACCGAGTCCGACTCGCTGCGCAAGCACGTGCGCGGGGTCGAGATCGCGTTGCGCGCCTACGCGGACAAGTACGACGAAGACGAGGAGCTGTGGGGCGTTGCCGGGATCCTCCACGACCTCGACTACGAGAAGTACCCCGACCTCGCGAGCGGTCATCCGCGGATCGCGCTGCGGCTCTTCGAGGAACGCGGCTACCCGCGCGAGCTGATCGACGCCGTCGCCGGCCACGCCCCTTACCTAGGGGTGCCGCGCGAGACCCGCCTCGCGAAGACCCTCTACGCGGTCGACGAGCTGACCGGCTTCATCGCCGCGGTCGCCCTCGTCCGCCCGACCGGGATCGCCGGGATGAAGCCGAAGTCGGTGAAGAAGAAGCTGAAGCAGCCGAGCTTCGCCGCCGCGGTCGACCGCGAGGAGATGCGCGCCGCCGCCGCCGACCTCGGCGAGGACTTCGACGGGCACCTCGCCTTCGTCATCGCCGCGCTGGAACCGCACGCCGTGGAGCTCGGGCTCACCGGCTCCGAGCAGCCCTGACGAGGCCGGTCCCCGGGTGGGACCGGCCTCGCCTCAGAGGCGATCAGCGAGTTTTCGCGACGCGGAAGCGGGCGACCGCCTTGGCCGAGCTGTTCCCCGCCGCGTCGGTCGCCGCGGCGACGATCCGGTAGGCACCCGGCTGGAGGCCCCGCTTGCGGATCGACCTGGCGGTGAATCCCTTGACGTTGGGACCGGCAACCACCTGTTGCTTGAGGGTCTTCCCGGTCTTCACCCAGAACGCGCACCGGGAGCCTTTTGCTTTCGATCCTTTTTTCGCCTTGCGGCACTGACCTTTGACCTTGCGGCCGGACAGCTTGCGCTCGACCGTGAGGGTGACCGCGGCCGCCTCGCTCAGCGTGTACCGGGCCTTGGCCTGTTTCTTCACTTTCTTGGCTTTCGCCTGTTTGCTTGCTTTCTTCGGCGCTTTCAACCCGGAGGCGATCACCTTCGGGGTGACTTTCAGCCCGGTGATCGCCGGCGCCAGGGTGTCGGGCCGCGGGCAGGCCGGGGGCGCGGTCGCGAAGCGTCCGAACACCGTCGACCCCGCATCGAAGCCGTCGTTAGGATCGCCGCTGAAGTAGGTGACGAGGTAGTTGCACGTCGCCGTCGGGTTGAAGGCGATCGTCGGCCGGTTGTTGCCGAGGGTGTCGTCTCCGTCGGCTCCCTCCGAGATGCGGAAGTCGTTGCTGCCGATCTCGGCTCCGCTCGCCGCCAGGTACTGCCCCCAGATCTCGAACTCGTCCTCGCCTAGGCCAACCTCGTCCCCGTGCCAGGCGACGAGGTACTGGTTTGAGAAGAGATCGAAGGCGATCCGCGGCCTGGAGGCGTTGTATTCACCGCTTCCATCGGGGCCCAGGTCGGAGATGCGAAAGTCGTCGGGGCCGATCGCGGTGCCATCGGCCGCCAGCAGCTGACCGTAGACCTCGCGCTCGTTGTTGGCGAGCGGCGCTCCATCGTTGCCGTGCCAGCTGACCAGGTACTGGTTGAGGACCGAGTTCCAGGCGACGCTGGGCGGCGCCGCGTTGAAGGAGGTGCTCCCTACAGGGCCCATTTCGGAGATCGGGAAGTCGTCGAGCCCGACCTCGGCGCCGGCCAGGTTCAACCGCTGGCCGAAGACCTCCTCGCCGTCGCTGGCGACGGTTTTGTTGGCGTTGAAGACGACGAGGTACTCGAGGCTGGTGGCGTTGTAGGCGACGTCGACGGCGTCGTCGACGCGCAGTCCCGTGCCGCCGCCGACGATGACGTCGTCACCGCCCACCTGAGCTCCGTCCTGGTTCAACCGCTGCGTGTAGACGCGGCCTTCGCCGAAGGCCTTCCAGACCACCAGGTACTCGTGCGCGGCCGGGCTGTAGGCGATCGCCTCGGTCTCGATGTCGTCCTGCACTGCCGAAATCGGAAGTTCGCCGCTCAGCGGGGTCCCGTTGGGGGCCAGGAGCCGGGCGAAGACGGTCTCATCGCGGTCCCAGACGACCAGGTAGCGGCCGGTCTCAGAGTCGAAATTGACCGTCGCCGGGTTGTATTCTTCGTGCCCCTGCGAGACCGCCGAGATCCGGAACTCCGGGCCGACTTTGTTGCCGACGGCGTCGAGCAGCTGCCCGTAGATGTCGTCTTCGGTCGGGGTCGTCGCCGCGACGTAGACGACCAGGTACTGCCCGCTCACGGTGTTGTAAGCGACGTCCTGGAACCCCGCATTCATCCCTTCGGCGACGTGGGTCGGCGAGTTGATCGGAAACTGCGGGCCGAAGGCGTCGGCATCGGCCGGAGCGGCCTTGACGCAGAGGGCGAGCACGGCCACCGCAAAGACGGCGAGCACGGCGCGGACAGGGAACGACGGCAACGATTCGGGCACTAAATCCTCCTGGCGGTCTTTGACGAAGCGGGGTAATCCTAATGGTCTGACCGACAGTCCTTGAAGGGGCCGGCAGTACGGCCTCTACAGCCCGTGCGGGTGCAGGTGGTCCTCAGCCATCTTCTTCAGCCCGACGCGGTCGATCTTGCCGGTCGGGTTGAGCGGCATCTCCTCGAGGAAGAGGACCTCCTCCGGGGCCTTGTAGCCGATCCGCTCGCGGCAGAAGACGATCAGCTCGGCGGCGGTCGGCCGCTCGGCGGCCTCGCGCAGGGTGACGTAGGCGCGGACGTTCTCGCCGTGGACCTCGTCATGGACACCGACGGCGCCGGCGAGGGCGACGGCCGGGTGCTCGTTGAGGGCTCCCTCGACCTCGTAGGGGCTGATGTTGGAGCCGTCGTGGACGATCACCTGCTTCTTGCGGCCGAAGAACCAGAGGTAGCCCTCTTCGTCGGCGCGGGCGAGGTCGCCGGAGTCGATCCAGCCCTCCCGCAGCACCTCCTCGGTTGCCTCCGGCGCCTGCCAGTAGCCGGCCATCGCCGCCGGGGTGCGGATGAAGATCCGACCGACCGAGTCGGCCTCTACCGGCTCGCCTTCCTCGCCGCGGAGGGCGACGCTGAAGCCGCTGATCGGCCGCCCGATCGATCCCTGTTTGACCACCCCGGAGGGCGGGTTGAGCGTCGCCAGCCCGACCTCGGTCATCCCGTATCCCTCGACGATCGGGAAGCCGGCGACCGCGGCGAACTCGGTCAGCAGCTCGGTCGAGACCTTGTCCGAGCCGGAGCGGCAGACGCGCAGCGAGTCGAAGTCGTGCGGCTGCAGGTCGTGGTCGCGGACCAGGGCCAGCAGCGCCGCCGGGATCATCGCCAGCACCGTCGGCTTCTGCTCGCGCAGCAGCGGCAGCAGCTCGTGGCTGTCGAAGGTCCGCGCCACCACCACCCGGCCGCCGACCGAGAGCATGCTGAGCGCCCAGAGGAAGGAGCCGATGTGGGACATCGAGGAGCCGGGGAGGAAGACGTCGTTCTCGTCGAGCTCGAAGGCCGCTGCGGCGCTGGCGATCATCCAGCGCAACGAGGAGCGCGTGTGGGTGACGCCCTTCGCCGGACCGGTGCTGCCGGAGGTGAAGAAGATCGCGACCGGCTCCTCGGGGTCGGACTGGCGCTCCTCGCGAGACCGCGAAAAACCCTCTTCAAGGATGTTTTCTGCGGTCTCGCGGCTCTCGAGCAGGCGGTCGAAGTCGTGGGGCCAATCGACGTCGCCGACCTCGCCGGGCAGCTCGGGATCGGCGTAGGGGACGACGCCCAGCGGCAACCCGCCGGCGAGCCGGCTCTCCCCCACGTCCTCGACCCGCTCGACGTGAGCCAGCAGCGCCTTCGCCCCGCTCACTTCCAGCGCGTGGTCGATCTCGCGGTGGGTGTAGCGGTAGTTGAGCGGCGTCGCGACCAGCCCCGCCTTGAAGCAGGCGAGGTAATGGACGATCAGGGCGATCCGGTTCGGCATCAGCGAGGCGACCCGATCCCCTGGCTCCAGCCCGAGCCCGCGGTAGCCGCCCGCCAGCCGCTCGCTCTCCTCCTCCAGCTCGCGCCAGCTCATCGAGCGCACGGCAGAGACCAGCGCCGGGTCGTCCGGATGAGCCTCCAGCCCCGTCCGCAGCAGGTCGTTCAGCGGCGGGGCGGGAGAGTCAAGCGGGAGGCCGTCGATCAGCATCGACGACTTTCTAGTGGATCGAGTCGTCGGATTGCAATGGCGATCTGGGAGCTGGGCCGGCGCCGCTTCCTCTTCCTCAAGGCCCTTGACGGGAGATTCGGCGGGCCGTCCGCCGATCCCGAGCTTGGCCGACTCGGGGTCCGCAAGGCGCCCCGTCACGGCCTCAGCCGCGGAACTTGCCGAGTTTCATTTAAGTACTTGACATTTGCTGACTAGATGAGACCCTTGCACGGATCGGTGCCAAACACGGCTCGATCTCTTCAGTTCGACCACTGAACCTCGAAAGGAAGGTGGACGAACGGAAGCACAAGCACAACAGCGAAACCAAGGGAGTCTCAACCATGACTAGCCTCAAGAAGTTCGGGGTTCTGCTCGCCGTTTTCGCGCTCAGCGCGATCGGCGCCGCGAACGCCTCAGCAGCTCAGTTCACAGCCAGCGCGACCGGAACGCTTACCGGTAAAGCCACGGCTACCCAGATATTCACGGTCAACGGCGGCCAGGTCAAATGCAGCACCGCCGCTACCTCGGGCACGATCAAAAGTATCGCGACCGGGGAACAGACAGTAGAAACCAAATACAGCGGCTGCACGGCTTTCGGCTTCGCCACCGTGCACATCACGCCCGCTTTCTACAACTTTACAGCAGGCGGTGAAGTTCACATCGAGAACGAAATCACGATCACCGTGACAGGGGCCGCCTGCACGATCACCATCAAACCGCAGCCGGTGGGGACGATCGGCTACTCCAACAACGGCGGCAAAATCAAAGTGACGCCGAATGTCATCGGCATCTCCTACACCTCGTCCGGCGGCCTCTGTGGCACTTCGGGCGGGAACGGGACCTACACCGGAGCCAACGAAATCGAAAGGGTCGGCGGAGGAACCCTCACCTTCGATCCTTGATCCGAATCGCCGACCGATGCCCGGTCGGGCAGTTGGTTCTCGAGGCGGGCGCCGTCCGGCGCCCGCCTCGAGGGCGCCTGAGACTTGGGCTCAGCGCTCCGACGCGCCGGGCTCCAGGTGGAAGACCTCCACCGAGACATCCTGGTGCGTGTCGATGCTGCTGTTGAAAGCGCGCACCTTGCGGTTGAGGATCCCTTCCATGGTCCCGATGAACTCGCCCTTCGTCGCGTGCTGGAAGTACAGCCGGGTGTCGCGGAGGCGCTGGTGCTCCTCCATTTCCGCCAGCCGCTTCTCGGCCGGCGTGAAGCTGTCTTCGAGCGTGCAGATGACTATGTCCGGGCCGGCGAACTCGGTTCTCGCTTTGGTCGGGCCGCGCCCGAACTGCTCCTTGTAGAGACGGACCATCTCCCGGGATATCTCCGCGCGGACGGAGGATTGATGGTCAGAGGCCTCGGCCGATTCCGGTACGTGCTGACTCATTCTTGGCTCCGAATCTCCCCCGCCCCCTGGAAGTTGGACGCCACACGGCAGAGGGGCGGGAGGCAGTGTGCGCGGTCGGCAAACGCTGCTCCGGGACGGCCCGGACCGCCTGTGGGCAGGCGAACCCGTGCAGTGCCGGACCAGAAGTCGCGCTTCGATCGCGTCGTGTCGGCGATGACGCCGCCCGCTGCTACCTCAACACAGTTTCAAGGTAGCACCCCTGAGGAAGGCGTCCCAGGGGATCCGGTGAATGAGGTACAGGCCGATGGCGTTCCTCACCACCAGATACCGAGCCGCGCTGGACAGGCTGGCGGCGCACCCCTGGCTGATCGGGGACGCCGCCACGCCGGGGAGGAAGCTGGTGCGGCGGGTCCGCTTCTTCACCCTCGTCGCGATCGCCGTCGCCAACGCGGTGGGCGCGATCGTCGTCGTCTGCTTCGCCGTCTGGGCGCTGCCGAAGCCCGACGGCGTCGACGGGACCAGCGCCCTGCCGGTCAACCTGGCGCTCGGCGGAGCGTACGCCCTGATCGCGCTGGCGATCGGGGTGATCTGGGGGCGGCGGCGGATCGAACGCGGGCCCGACGGCCTGCGCGCCTGGCTGGAGGAGGACCGCGCCCCGACGGCCGCCCAGCGGCTGCGGGTGTTGCGGGCGCCGCTGCGGATCATGTTCGTCCAGATGGTGCTCTGGGGGCTGGCGACCCTTCTTTTCACCGGGATCAACATGGCCTACTCGACGCTGCTCGCCCTCGGCGTCGGGATGACGGTCGCGCTGGGCGGCATCACCACCTCCTCGGCCGCCTACGTCCTGGCGGAGCTGGCGCTGCGCCCGGTCGCCTCGCGGGCGCTCGCCGCCGGACCGGTCGACCGCCGCTTCGTCCCCGGCGTCGCCCTGCGCTGGTTCCTGGCCTGGGCGCTGGGGACCGGCGCGGCGATCGTCGGCCTGGTAGCGGTCGGCATCGTCGCCCTCACCGACGTCGTCATCGACGAGCATTCGCTGGCGATCACGATGATCGTCCTCGGCGGCACCGCCCTCGCCTTCGGCGCCCTCGTCTCGGCCCTGGCCGCCTACGCAACCGTCCACCCGATCGCCTCGATCCGCCGCGGGCTCGAGCGAGTCGGCGAAGGCGACTTCTCGGCCGAGGTAGCGGTCTGGGACAGCACCGAGATGGGGCTGCTGCAGAGCGGCTTCAACGAGATGGCCGCGGGCTTGCGCGAGCGCGAGCGCATCCGCGACGTCTTCGGGCGCCAGGTCGGGCGCGAGGCGGCGCGCCAGGCGCTGGCCGTCGAGAACCCCCAGCTCGGCGGCGAGCTCAGCGAGGTGGCGGTCCTCTTCGTCGACGTCGTCGGCTCCACGGAACTGGCCGCGAGCCGGGACCCGCGCGAGGTCGTCGCCCTCCTCAACGACTTCTTCGCCGAGGTGGTCGAGGCCGTCGACGCCCAGGGCGGCTGGGTCAACAAGTTCGAGGGCGACGCGGCCCTGGCGATCTTCGGCGCCCCGACGCCGCTGCCGAACCAGGCGGCCGCGGCGCTGGCCACCGCCCGTGACCTCGACGCTCGTCTGCGAGAGAGGGTGAGCGGCATCGACGCGGCGATCGGAGTCGCCGCCGGCACCGCCGTCGCCGGCCACGTCGGTGCCGAGAGCCGCTTCGAGTACACGGTGATCGGCGACCCGGTCAACGAGGCGGCGCGGCTGACCGACCTGGCAAAGGAGCGCCCGGTCCGCGTCCTCGCCTCCGGAACCGCCGTGGCGGCGGCCGGAGACGAGGGGACGCGGTGGCAGCTCGGCGACTCGGTGCCGGTGCGGGGGCGGGCGGCGCCGACCCGCCTCGCCAGTCCGCGACACAGCTAGCTAGGTCGGGCGCAAACTGGCCACCGATACCACAAACTGTGAGTATCTTTCTTTGGTATTTGACATTACTTGATTGATTTGGAACTCTCGCTGCATATCCACGGGCTTGCCTTGCACCGACCATGAACTGAGAGCTACCGGCCGGAACATCGGGTGAACCTCACAAAGTGAAGGAGTCTCGACATGCGCAGCTTCAAGAAGTTCGGCGTGCTCGTCGGCGTGCTCGCGCTCAGCGCGATCGGCGCCGCGAACGCCTCAGCAGCTCAGTTCACATACAGCGCCACCGGAACGCTCTCCGGTAAAGCCACGTCTACCCAGGTCTTCACGACCAACGGCGGCCAGATCAAATGCACCACCGCCGCTGTCTCGGGCACGATCAAAAGCATCGCGACCGAAGAACAGACAGTCGAAGTCAAATACAGCGGCTGCACGGCTTTCGGCTTCGTCAATACCCACATCACGCCCGCTCAGTACAACGTTACAGCTAGCGGAGAAGTTCACCCCGAGAACACCACAACGGTAACCCCGACAGGGGCCGGCTGCTCGATCACCGTCGGCCCACAGACAATCACAAAAATAGTCACTTCCAACACGGGGTTCTGGATCTTCAAGTGGACGAAGCAGATTCACTCCATGGTCTACAGCTCGACCGGCGGTCTCTGCGGCGCCTCGGGCTCCAACGGCACCTACACCGGCACCATTGAGGTCGAACGCGTTGGCGGAGGAAGCGCCTCCTTCGATCCTTGATCCGTTGAGCATCTGGAATACACGGTGGTCGGCGATCCGGTAATGGTCGGCACCGGCAGGCGCGGATCGCGCCTGCCGGTGCGGGGGACGGGCCGCGCCTCCCCAGTTCGCCCGCTCGCGGCTACCGGCCTGACTTCTCGACCTTCCGCTTCAGGACCACCGACTTGACGGAGGTGACGGGCAAGCCGCCGGTCGGGGTGTAGGCGACGTTGAACCTGACCCTCACCTTGCCGCGGTTGCGCAGTGCTTTCGCGGCTTTGCCCTTCGCCTTGATCAGCAGTTTGACCTTGCCGGCGGCCGCGGCGGCCTTCGACTGCCGTTTCGTCTTTTTGCCCGTCATGGTCAGCTGGCCGGGCCCGCCGACCGCCACCGTCAGCAGCGCCGTCCCCTTTTTCCGGTTGAGCTTCGCCCGTTTGGAGAGCGCGAAGGAGCTGAAGTTGGCGCTGACCGTCTTGTTGGCGTCGAGCGTAAGCGCGCAGGTGAGCCCCGAGCAGGCGCCGCCGAAGCCGGCGAAGGCGAAGCCCTTGTTCGGCGTCGCGGTGAGGGTGACCGGGGTGTTGTGGAGGAGTACCGCGGAGCAAACCGCGCCGCAGTTGATTCCGCCGGCACTGCCGGTCACGGTGCCGCCGCCGGTCGGATTGCTCACTGAGAGCACGTGCTTGCCGAGCCAGCGAAGGCCGTTGATCGTCAGCCGGCCGAAGTCGCCGCTCCACGGGGTCTCGTCACCGACGTAGGCGCTGGCGGAGACCACCCGGCCCTTGTAGGCGACGAGGTTGCGCCCGTCCGACCATTTCGCGACCAACGTCGCCCCGGGCGCCAGGGCCGGTTCGGTGTTGTCGTCGCTTTCCAGCGCCGTCACCCCCTGCATCAGGGGGCTCGTGGCGTCGAACTCGCCCAGCGTCACGGTGACGTTGGGGTTGTTCCCCGCGATAAAGGGTGGGTATCCCTGCGACTCGAAGCGGCCGAAGGGCTGCAGCCCTTCTTCGTTGTCATAGGCGTACTGGAAGACGAAACCGCCCGAGTCGACATAGTCGGCCAGAAGGTCTCCATACGCCACAGGATCGGCGTATTCGTCCTCGTTCATGCTGACGACCATGTCGTACGGAGTCAGCTGCGCAAGCGCCGGGGTGGTGAGGCAGGCCGAGATGATGTCCACGAGGGCGACGTCGGGGAACGCCTGCAGCTGCGCCTGGAATTTCGTCGGCGGTTCGCAATTCGCGTGGACGATCGCGATCCGGTAGGCGCCCGGTGCGGCGGTGGCGGCGGTGGCACCGAAGGCGAGAGCCGTCAGGGAGATGAGCAGGGCTACGAAGGTGAGGCGCGGGGTTTTCATGGCGGCGATCCTAGAGGCCGGAGTCGGACCGATTGCATACGCTGCCGCGATCTCGTCCCTGCGCCGCCACCCTTTCCCCGCTTGCGGCCTCGTTGCCGCCCTCTGCGTCTTCGCGGTACAGCTGAGCATCCCGCTGGCTGCCGCCGCCGAGGACAACCTGACCGCAGTGACGGCGAGCGTGCTCACCGCCCCGGAAGCGGTCCTGGCCGACGACGGCCGCCAGCACCTGGCCTACGAGCTGACCCTCTCCAACCGCGCTCCCACCGAGGTGACGGTGCGGTCGATCGAGGTCCTGGCGGGCAAGAAGGTCGTCGGCGGCCTCAGCGGCAAAGGCCTCGCGGCGATGATGTCGCCGTTCGCCGCTCCCAAGCCGGGCAGCAAGCTGCAGCCGGGTCAGGGCGGGTACGTGCTGATGGACGTCAGCTTCCCGGTCAAGGCGAAGCTGCCGAAGCGGCTGGTCCACCGGATCGCGATCTCCGAAAAGAAGCCGAGCCCAGCCAACGCGACCACTTACCTGGCGGCGCCGACCTCCGTCGTGCGCCGGCCGGCCGTCGTCGTCGCGCCGCCGCTGCGAGGGCCGGGCTGGGTGGTCGCCAACGGCTGCTGCGACGGTTTCACCGCCCACCGCGGAGCGGTATTGCCGGTCAACGGCGGCAACCACGTCGCCGAGCGGTTCGCGATCGACTTCGTCCAGATCGGAGCGAACGGGCGGATCTTCGACGGGCCGGGCGACATGCTCTCCAGCTACCGCTACTTCGGCGCCCCGATCTACTCGGCGTCGAACGGCAAGGTGGTCGGGGTCGTCGACGGCATCCCCGAGACCCCCGCCGGCGCCTTCCCGCCGAACGCGACGGCGCAGACGGCGGGCGGCAACCACGTGGTCGTCGCCATGGGCAAAGGGCGCTTTGCCTTCTACGCCCATCTGCAGCCGGGCAGCGTCACCGTCGAGGTCGGGCAACGGGTTCAAACCGGCCAGGTGCTCGGCATGCTGGGCAACAGCGGCAACACCGACGCGCCCCACCTCCACTTCCACGTCATGGACTCGCCGTCGCCGCTGGCGTCCAACGGCGTGCCGTACCGCTTCACCAGCTTCACCGTGAACGGAACGATGACCAACGTCGGCCCCTTCAGCGAAGAGGGAGCGGCCGCCTCGATCGCAGCGAAGCCGCGCGGTCCTCGCAGCAGGATGCTGCCGCTGAACGATCAGGTCATCGACTTCGGGGGCTAGGCGGCTGAGTCGCAAGGATCGTTGCGGCGGGTCATAAGACCGCCCTCCCCTACCGAGTAAAAGGGGGATGCGTCTAATCCGAGGACTCGGCATCGCGATGGTGCTCGCCGCCTTGATCGCCCCGCCGGCGCAGGCCGCGGCCCCGCCGGCGACGGTCGCCGCGCTGCAAGCGGCGCTGGATTCGCTGCACCTCTACCGCGGCCACGTCGACGGGATCGAGGGGCCGCTCACCCGCCGCGGCCTGATCGCCTTCCAACGGCGGCATGGCATCCGGGCGGACGGCGTCCTCGGACCGCAGACGCGCCGGGCGCTCGGCTGGCGCGGCCGACCCAGCCTGGGCAGCCGGGTGATGCGGATCGGCAACAAGGGCTGGGACGTCGCCGCCCTGCAGTTCCTCCTCCAGCGCGCTGGTTACGGGCCGGGCAGGGCCGACGGGGTCTTCGGCCCGCTCACCCACGCGGCGGTCCTCCGCGCCCAGCGCGCCGCCGGCATCGCCGCCGACGGGCTCGCCGGCAAGGCGACGATCGCCTCGCTGCGACGGGGCGGTGGCGGCGACTCGCCGGGGGCGGGGTCGGGACCCGCCGAGACGCCGACCGGCCCCGTGCGGTTCCTGCGCCCGGTCTCCGGCCCGACGGGCGACGGCTTCGGCGCTCCCCGCAGCGGCTACCGCCACCAAGGCATCGACTTCCCCGTCCCCGAAGGCACCCGGGTCAGCGCAGCCGGGGTCGGGATGACGATCTTCGCCGGCTACAACAACGGCGGCTTCGGCAACCTCGTGGTGGTCCAGCACCGGCTCGGCTACACCACCTGGTACGCCCACCTCTCCTCGATCACAAGCTGGGTCGGCGAGCAGGTCGAAGGCGGCACGCGGATCGGCTACGTCGGCTCCACCGGCCGTTCGACCGGCCCGCACCTGCACTTCGAGGTGCGCCGCTACGACACGCCGATCGATCCGGCGCCGCTGTTCGTGACGCCCCTCGCCCTGCGACCCCCCGCCCCGCACCGCGGCCACTCTCCCAAGGAGTGCGTCGGTCCCGAGCGCGGAGCGCGGAAGGTCCCGCGCGGCTCCGACTGGATCGCCCGCGAGCGGCTCTGCTGACGCGGCGGCGCCCGACGATGGCGGGCGACTCCGCCTCCCGTCGCCTAGTTGCGTTCGGCTGGGGCGTCGAGGCGCTCCAGGTGGCGCCTGCCGACCTGGTTCGCCACGCGGAGGAACTCGACGATCCGCTCGAGCTCGGCGACCGTGAATTTGTCGGCGAGGGCTGCATCCATGTCGGCTTTCAGCGGTCCCCAGATCCCGGCGGCGCGATCGTAGAACTCTGGCGTCACCTCGACCTTGACCCGGCGACGGTCGCCGGGATCGGGGACGCGGCGCGCGAAGCCGGCCCGTTCGAGCCGGTCGATCACTCCCGTTACCGCCCCCGTGGTGAGGCCGGCCTCCCGGGCGAGCTGCCCGGCGGTAAGGCCGCCGCCGTTCTCGATCGCGTTGAGGCAGTGGAGGTCCGTGCGGCTGACGCCGAGTCGCCCTGCCGCCAGGCTGTCGAAGGCCACGTCCTGGTTGCCGTTGGCGCGGAAGGCGGTGATGAGCTCCTCGATCAGCTCGCGCTTGGTTGGTCTAGCTGGCATTATGATCTCTTAGTTGCTAAGATAATTAGAGAGAAAGAGATATTAGCTGTCCGGCCGGAAGCATCGACGGATGGCGTCGAAAGGAGCAAGAGATGGCCGAGGAGCAGAACACGACGTCGAGGATCCAGTGGCGGCTCGAGCTGGTGCAGGTGCCGGTGTCCGACGTGGACCGGGCGAAGGCCTTCTACGTCGAGCAGGTGGGGTTCATCGCCGAACACGACCACCGCGTCAGTGAGGAGCTTCGCTTCGTGCAGCTGACCCCGCCCGGTTCGGCCTGCTCGATCTCCCTCACCACCAACGCCCACTCGATGGAGCCGGGAAGCATCGAGGGGCTGCAACTGGTCGTCGACGACGCCGACGCCGCCCGCGCGGAGCTGCTCGAGCGCGGCGTCGAGGCGAGCGAGGTCCAGGATTTCCCCTGGGGGCGCTTCGTCTTCTTCGCGGACCCGGACGGGAACCGCTGGGCGGTGCAGCAGCTGGTCGGGTAGGCCAGCCGGTCCAGGTCGAGCGTCTGGCAGTCTCCCGGGGCGATGCCGACCCCTCGCTCGATCCAGCGCGTCTACCTGACGCTGATGCTCGGCAACACGTTGGCGGCGTCGCTGATCTGGGGGATCAACACGATCTTCCTCCTCGACGCGGGCCTCTCCAACCTCGAGGCCTTCGCCGCCAACGCCTTCTTCACCGCCGGGATGGTCCTCTTCGAGGTGCCGACCGGGATCGTCGCCGACACGATCGGGCGCCGCGTCTCCTACCTGCTGGGCACGGTGACGCTGGCCGCCTCGACCTTCCTCTACGTGCTGCTGTGGGAGGTAGGTGCCCCGTTCTGGGAGTGGGCCCTGGTCTCGATCCTGCTTGGGCTCGGCTTCACCTTCTTCTCCGGCGCGGTCGAGGCCTGGCTGGTCGACGCGCTCACCGCGACCGGCTTCGACGGGGACCTGGAGACCGTCTTCGGGCGCGGCCAGATCGTCACCGGGGCGGGAATGCTGGTCGGCTCGGTGGCCGGCGGGTTCATCGCCGAGCTGACCAGCCTCGGGATGCCGTTCGTACTCCGCGGCGGGGTCCTGATCGCGATGTTCGGGTTCGCCTCCTGGGCGATGCGCGACGTCGGCTTCACCCCCGAGCGCGGCGGCCGGCCGCTGGCGCAGATGCGGAGGATCAGCGCCAACTCGATCGAGTACGGCTGGCGGGTGCCGGCGGTCAAGTGGCTGATGGTCGAGGCGCTCTGCATCGGCGGCGTCGGCATCTACGCCTTCTACGCCCTGCAGCCCTATCTGCTGGAGCTGTACGGGGACCCCGACGCCTACCAGGTGGCCGGTCTGGTGGCGGCGATCGTCGCCGGGGCCCAGATCGCCGGCGGCTTCGCCGCGCCCAGGATCCGCCGCCTCTTCCGCCGCCGCACCTCGGCCCTGATGGCGATGGCGGCGCTCAGCGTCGTCACGCTGGGGTTGATCGGGCTGGTCGAGAGCTTCTGGGCGGTGCTCGGCCTGATCGTCGTCTGGGGCCTCCTCTTCGCGGCGACGATGCCGATCCGCCAGACCTACATCAACGGCCTCATCCCCTCGCGCCAGCGAGCGACGATCCTCTCCTTCGACTCGATGATGTCCTCAGGCGGCGGCGTCTGGACCCAGCCCCTGCTCGGCCGCGCCGCGGATGCCTGGGGCTACGCCCCCTCCTACCTGATCGGCGCCGGGATCACGGCTCTCGCCATCCCCTGCCTCGCCCTCTCCCGCCGCGAGAACGCCCCCGCCGACACGGTCGAGATCACCGAGGCGGCCGAAGAGGAGCCGGTCGCCCAGGCCGGCTGATCAGATCAACGCGATCTGTTGACCTGCCCGGTCCTCGCCACCGGCGGTGCGGCGCTCGAGGTCGAGGAGGGCCCGCTTGCGGTCGAGGCCGCCGCCGTAGCCGGTGAGTGAGCCGTCGGCGCCGATCACGCGGTGGCAGGGGATGACGATCGAGATCGGGTTGCGGCCGTTGGCGGCGCCGACGACCCGCGCCCGCTGCCAGGGCTCGACGTCGGCGTCGAACAGGTAGGGGTCGATCCGCGCCGCCTGCTCGCCGTAGCTGGCGGTCTCCCCGTAGGGGATCTCGAGGAGCGTCCGCCAGACCGCCACCTGCAACGGGGTGCCGCGGGGGTCGAGAGGGAGGTCGAAGACCCGCAGCTCGCCGGCGAAGTAAGCGTCGAGCTGCTCGGCCACCTCGGGCATCGGCTCCCTCACCGCCCCGTCCGGGGCGCGCAGGCGCCCCGGGAAGTTGAGGTCGGTGAGGCCATGCGGACCGGCGACCAGCGTCAGTGGTCCGATCGGGCTCTCGTAGACGGTCCAGTGGGTCGATACCTCGCTCATTTCTTCAGTGCTCATGTCTATCCAACGCCCTGGAGGTCAGGAACGTGAGGCCGGGAAGGCTCACTCCTGGAGCAGTCCCACCTCGAGCCGAGCGCGACAAACTCAGCGAGCGCTGAAAAAGACCCCCTATAGGGGACGAAATTCAGCGAGCGCTGAGTTTGTCGCGCCTTGGGTGAGCAGTGCGCTAATGCTGTCGGGGGCCGGCACCTGGCCTATGGCGTCCCTACCGGTTCGACGGCTTCTCGGTCCGCGGCAGGCTGACCAACTTCGGCGGCCTCTTCGAAGGGCAGGCGGCGAAAGTCGCGCCGCGGTTCGCCGGGATGCACCGCGGCCAGTTGCCGCTGAACCTGCAGGTCGTCGGCTTCGCCGGATAGCCCCAGCTCCCGCTACCTTTTGCCCGTGC
>DATEOT010000131.1:0-4655 GCA_035273795.1 Solirubrobacterales bacterium
CGTCGACGGGACCCTGGCGCCGATCGTCGAGCGAGCCGAGGACGCGGCGGTGCCGGCGGCGGCGCGAGAGGCGCTGGCGGCGCTGAGCGAGCGCTACGCGCTGGTCGGCTGCATCTCCGGCCGGCGGGCGGGGGAGGCGCGGCGGCTGGTCGGGCTCGACTCGCTCGCCTACGCCGGCAACCACGGGCTGGAGCTGCTGATGCCAGGCGAGGAGACGCCGCGGCCCGATCCCTCGGTCGCCGGCCGCGAGGGCGAAGCGGCGGAGTTCATCTCCGCGATCCACAGCGATCGGCTTGAAGGATCGGGATTGCGGCGGGAGGACAAGGGTCCGATCCAGGCGCTGCACTGGCGCGGCAGCGCGGACGAGGGGAGGGCGGAAAGCCGCGCCCATGAGATCGCCAACGAGGCCGGCAAGGCGGGGCTGGAACCGCGCTGGGGGCGGAAGGTGCTGGAGCTGCGGCCGGCCGGCGGGGGCGGCAAGGACGGCGCCGTCGCCTCGCTGCTGGCCGACCAGGGGCTCGACCGCGCCGTCTACGCCGGCGACGACCGCACCGACCTCGACGCCTTCCGCCGCCTGCGGCAGTTGCAGGAGGAGGGACGGCTGAGCGCCGCGGTCTGCGTCGGCGTGCTCTCGGCGGAGGGGCCGGCGGAGCTGACAGAGGAGTGCGACGTGACCGTGACCGGGCTGGACGGCTGGCTGGCGATCCTCGAGTGGCTGGCCGAACCGGATGCTTGATTTCAGCTGATGCCCTACACCGACCTGCTCCGCGCCAGCGTCTTCATCACCGCCGCCGAGGCGACCGCGCTCGGGGCGATCACGGCGCTCGCCGCCAACCGCGACGGGGAGACGACGATCGCGCTGGTCGCCGCCGCCTGGTGGCTGATCGCGCTCGCGATCGGCTTCTACCTCGGCCAGCCGCAGCGAGCCGCCGACGACGTCCGCGACGCTCTTGCTCGCGCCCGCACCGCCACCTCGCTGCCGGACACGAGCCCGGCCCGGATCGCCTTCACCCGCCTCTGGCCGATAGCCGTGACCGCGATCTTCGCCGGCGTCCTCGGCATCTTCTTTCCCGGCGTCGCCGCGGTCGGCGCCGGCTACGCGCTGATCGTCTCCCTCGCCTGGCACACCCGTGAGGCGGCGGTGCTCGGGGTCGAGAGTCGCGACGGCGTCAAGTTCTACGTCCTCCCCACCTCGGCGCTGAAACCGATCGAGCTGGTGCGGGCGCCGGGGCTGCGCAGCGACCAGCTCGGCGCCTACTAACTCTCCAGCAGCTTCTTGAAGGCGGTCCAGCCGCGGGTGTTGGCGACGTCGTCGGGGGTCAGCCAGGCGCGGCGGGCGGTGGCGACGGCGTAGGCGATGTTGTCGAGGGTGTCGACGCCGTGGGCGTCGGTGTTGAGGACGATCTTCACCCCGGCCTCGGCTGCGAGGCGGGCGTGGAGGTCGGAGAGGTCGCGGCGGTTGGGGTTGCCGTTGATCTCGATCATCGTGCCGGTGCGGGCCGCGGCCTCGGCCACCTTCTCGACGTCGATCCCGTAGGGCTCGCGACGGCCGATAAGGCGGCCGGTGAGGTGGCCGATGCAGTCGACGCTCGGGTTCTCGATCGCAGTGAGGACGCGCTCGGTCATCTGCGCTTCGGAGACCGAGAACGAGGTGTGGACGCTGGCGACCACCCAGTCGAGGGCGGCGACCAGGTCGTCGGGGTAGTCGAGCGAGCCGTCGAGGCCGATGTTGATCTCCGAGCCGGCAAGCAGGCGGAAGTCCTTCTTGCCGTAGTCCTTGTTCCAGACACGGACCTCCTCGATCCGCTCCCAGAGGCGCTCGGCGGTGACGTGGTCGCCGAAACCGTGGCTGGCGGAGTGGTCGGTGATCGCCAGGTACTCGTAGCCACGGTCACGGGCGGCCTCGGCCATCTCCTCGAGGCTATTGCGGCCGTCGGAGAGGGTGGTGTGGGAGTGAAGGTCGCCCTTGAGGTCGCCCTGCTCGACCAGCTGCGGGAGCTTGCCTTCGCGCGCCGCCTTCAGCTCGCCGCGCCCCTCGCGCAGCTCCGGCTCGACGTAGGCGTAGCCGAGGCGCTCGTAGACCTCGGCCTCCGTCGCGCAGGTCGTCGTCGTGTCGCCACTCTCGCTTTTCTCGGTGATCCCATGCTCGGAGACCGAGAGGCCGCGGGCGACCGCCTCTTCGCGCAGCTGCACGTTGTGGGCCTTGGAGCCGGTGAAGTGCTGCAGCAGGTTGCCGAACTTCGCCGGAGCGACGATCCGCAGGTCGACCGAGACGCCGTTGTGGGTCTGGGCGTGGACGCCGTTCTCGCTGGGATTGCCGGCGGCGGCGATCAGCGGATGGCCGGCGAGGTGCTCGGCCAGCCCCGCCGGCTCATCGGCGGTCGCGATCAGGTCGATGTCCTTGCAGGTCTCGGCCCAGCGGCGGACCGAGCCGGCGACCTCGACCTGGTTCGCGGCCGGGTGCTCGCGCAGCGCTGCCGCCAGCTCCTCGGCGATCGGCTTCACCTTCGAGAGCAGCAGGCGGCCAGGGCCCTCGCCGGGCTCGCCCAGCCGCTCCAGGGCGGCGAGAATGTTCTCCTCCTGCTTGGGGCCGAGCCCTTTGACCTGGCGGACCTTTTCCGCCTCCGCCGCCGCCTTCAGGTCCTCCATCGAGCAGACGTCGAGCTCCTCGAAGAGGCGGCGGGCGGTTTTCGTGCCGACGCCGGGGACGCGGGTGACCTCGATCAGGGTCGGCGGGAACTTCGCCTTCAGCTTCACCGCAGCCGGGATCTCGCCCGTCTCCAGCAGCGCGTCGATCTTTTCCGCCAGCGTCTTGCCGACGCCGGGGACCTTGGTCGCTTCGCCCTTGGCCGCCAGCTCGGCGACCGAGACAGGGCTCTCGCGAATCGCCTTGGCAGCGGTGCCGTAGGCGAGGACGCGGTACCTGACCGCCCCGTCGAGCTCGTAGAGGACTCCCAGTTCGTCCAGCGCGGCGGCGATCTCGGCGTTGGTCACAGCACCAACTCTAGGCCGCGCCGATTCGACGAGTGTGGTTGAGCTTCTTCCCGCTATCCGGGACAAAGCTCAACCACACCCCATAGCATCGCGGCCGATGACCGAGTCGCACGCGGGGCCCGCCTGGTTGGTTCTGCCGACCTACAACGAGGCCGAGAACGTGGAGCCGTTGGTCGAAGCCGCCCGCGCCAAGCTGCCGTCTTCGGCTCAGGTCCTGATCGTCGACGACAACTCCCCCGACGGGACCGGGAAGATCGCCGACGGGCTCGCCGAGCGCCTCGAGAACGTGCGCGTCCTGCACAGGGGGCGCAAGGAAGGGCTCGGGCCCGCCTACATCGCCGGCTTCCGGGCGGCGCTCGCGGGGGGCGCCGGCCTGGTGATGGAGATGGACTCCGACTTCTCGCACGACCCCGCCTACCTGCCGCGCCTGCTCGAGGCGGCCAAGCGCGCCGACCTGGTGCTCGGGTCGCGCTACGTCCCCGGCGGTGGGGTCAGCGACTGGGGGCCGCTGCGGCGCACGGTCAGCCGCGGCGGCAGCGCCTACGCGCGGCTGGTCCTCGGGGTCGACGTCCGCGACCTCACCGGCGGCTTCAAGTGCTTCCGCCGCGAAGTGCTGGAGGCGATCGACCTCGACGCGATCAGCACCCGCGGCTACGCCTTCCAGGTCGAGGTGACCTATAGGGCGATCCGCTTAGGCTTCAAGGTCGTGGAGGTGCCGATCGTTTTCCGCGAGAGACGGGTAGGAACCTCGAAGATGGACCTGGGAATAGCTGTCGAGGCGGTTTGGAGACTGCCTTTACTGCGCCGCTATACTTTCTGAAGTATTGAGCTGAAGCCGAAACCTCGATTGGGAGACCGATACCAGTGACTGGCAAATTGACGGACGTAACCGACGCCACCTTCAAAGCTGACGTGCTCGACGCCGACGGGCCCGTCCTCGTCGACTTCTGGGCTCCCTGGTGCGGTCCGTGCCGCGTCGTCCACCCGGTCCTCGAGGAGATCGACGCCGAGCGCGACGACCTCAAGATCGTCTCGATCAACGTCGACGAGAACCAGCAGACGGCTGCCAACTACGAAGTCCTCTCGATCCCGACGATGATCCTCTTCAAGGACGGCGCGATCGCGAAGAAAGTGGTCGGGGCGATGCCGAAGCGCCGCCTCGAGGCCGAGCTGGAGCCGGCGCTCGCCTAACGGCGCGCCGCTCCGCTCCTCCCCATGCCGTTCGTTCACGTCCACTGGTACGAGGGCCGCTCCGACGAGCAGAAGGCGGAGATCGCCAAGCGGATCGAAGAGGCCCTCGTCGAGGTGGCGGGGGTCAGCCCCGACCACTGCTGGGTGAAGTTCGAGGACTCGTCGAAAGCGGACTTCATCATCGGCGATAAGCCGCAGGACTGAGCGCTCCCGGTAGAGGGTGCCGGTATCCCTCTCCGGAATTGACCTCCCCTCCGCTTCGCTTCGGGGAGAACATGCTGCGCGCTCCCGCGCACTCACCAGATTGCATATCGCCGAATATTCCTCCAAGGGACACCGGCACCCTCTGCAATCGAGCTCTGGCAGACGTCGCTCCGCCAGTCCGCGAGAAACCGTGTACAGCACGACTTTTCGCGGACTCGGTGAAGTTCGCAAGCTGTCTAGGAGGGACGGGTGTCCCCTGGCCGACC
>DATEOT010000132.1:0-4456 GCA_035273795.1 Solirubrobacterales bacterium
CCAGCTCGGCCGCGACTCCGACGACCCGCTCTGCCACGGCGAGGTCGGCCGCACCGGGGTCCCGATCGACACGATCGAGGACATGCGGATCTGCTTCGACCAGATCCCGCTCGACGGCGTCTCCACCTCGATGACGATCAACGCCCCGGCGGCGATCCTGCTGCTGCTCTACGAGCTGGTCGGCGAGGAACAGGGGGTCCCCTCCGAGAAGCTGCGCGGCACGGTCCAGAACGACGTGCTGAAGGAGTACATGGCGCGCGGGAACTACATCTACCCCGCCGAGCCGACCATGCGGCTGACCACCGACATCTTCGAGTACTGCAACGAGAACGTGCCGAAATGGAACACGATCTCGATCTCCGGGTACCACATCCGCGAGAAGGGCTGCTCGGCCGTGCAGGAGGTCGCCTTCACCCTCTCCAACGCGATCGCCTACGTCGAAGCGGCGCTGGCGCGGGGTTTGAAGATCGACGAATTCGCCCCGCGGCTGGCCTTCTTCTTCAACGGCCACAACAACGTCTTCCAGGAGATCGCCAAGTTCCGCGCCGTGCGGCGGATGTGGGCGGAGATCGTCAAGGAGCGGTTCGGGGCCGAGAACCCGAAATCGATGCAGATCCGGTTCCACACCCAGACCGGCGGCGTGACGCTGCAGGCCCAGCAGCCGGAGGTCAACATCATCCGCGTCGCCCTGCAGGGGTTCGCCGCGGTCTGCGGCGGCACCCAGTCGCTGCACACCAACGGCTTCGACGAGGCGCTGGCGCTGCCGACCGAGCGCTCGGCCCGGATCGCGCTGCGGACCCAGCAGGTGATCGCCTACGAGTCCGGCGCCGCCGACACCGTCGACCCCTTCGCCGGCTCCTACTTCGTCGAGTCGCTGACCGACGAGATCGAACTGCGGGCCAAGGAGCTGATGGAGAAGGTCGAAGAGCTGGGCGGCTCGGTCGAGGCGTTGGAGTTCATGCAGCGGGAGATCGAGGAGTCGGCACTCAGCTACCACGAGCGCTACAAGAGCGGCCAGGACGTGATCGTGGGCGTCAACAAATTCGTCACCGATCAGGTCGACGACGTCGACATCCTCAAGGTCGACCCCGAGGCCGAGCAACGCCAGCTGGCGCGGCTGAAGGCCTTCAAGGAGAACCGCGACCAGGCCGAGGTCGACGCGAAGCTGGAGTCCCTGCGCGAGGTCGCCCGCGGCGACGGCAACCTCCTCCACCCGATCCGCGCCGCGCTCGCCGCCAACGCCTCGATCGGCGAGGTCTGCGGCGCCATGCGCGAGGTCTTCGGCGAATACAAGGGCGGCGCTTTTTTCTAGGAGGGCGGGCGGCGGTTGTGTCCGCACGTTCCTTCCCCGTCGACCACCCCGGATTTTGGATTTCCTCAAGCCCCGGGTGGGGGGACAAATTCAGCGAACGCTGAATTTGGGCCGCTATAGGGGCGGAAATTCAGCGAGCGCTGAAAATGTCGGGCTCAGTGGAGCTCAGGCTGGCGGCGACGCCGGCCTCCCGCAGCTCCTCGCGCCTGCGCTCGGAGACGGTCGAGTTCAGCTCCGCCGCCTTCCCGCGGCGGCCTCCTCCATCGCCTCGACCTGGTCCCGCTGCAGCGCAATCAGCGGCGAGACGACGATCGTCGGCCCCCTCCTTCGCCAGGTGCCGGATCTCCTCTGTGAGGCCATGAGCGCCTCCTCTACCCGCGGCGGCCGGCGAAAAAGCTGAACGTTCCGTCCCAGTCCTTCCGCGGGGCAGGAACGCGGCGGCGACGGTTGAAGCGGGTGCCGATGATCGAGGTTTCGAGGACGCTGATGAAGTCTCAGCCCGAGCTGGCGGAGCTGATCCAGGAGGTGGAGGGCCTGGAGGTGCGGATGGCCGAGAAGGGCTTCGGCACCCGGGTCGAGATCCGCGCCGCCGAGGAGAGCGGCCTCCTCGAGGCCGATCTCGAGGCCATTCTCGACCGCCTCGCGCAGCCGCAGCGGCAGCCGTTCATCTGACCCTTCCGACTTCCGATTCCCCACGGGACGGCATGCCCGTCCGAGAAAGCGAGTCCACCAGTGAGCAAGTTGAAGCGACACCTCTCGGTTGCCAACGTTCTCTCCTGCACGGCCCTCTTCGTCGCCCTCGGCGGCAGCGCCTTTGCAGCGGTGAAACTGAACGCCGGTCAGGTGAAGGCGGTCAACATCGCCAACCAGGCGGTGACCAACCCGAAGATCAAGCAGCAGGCGGTCACCTCCGGGAAGATCAAGAACGGCGGCGTCAACGCCCTCGACATCGGCGCCGGCCAGGTGACGGGCGAGAAGCTCGCGACCGGCGCGGTGACCGGTAAAAAGCTCGCTAAGAAAGCGATCAGCCCGCGGACGATCGCCAACGAAGCGGTGGTGACCGACAAGCTCGCCAACGGCGCGGTCGTCGCCTCGAAGCTCTCGACCTCGTTCTACGAGCAACTGGTTCGCAACGTCGCCTACGAATCGAAACAGAGCGCCTCCAACAGCGAACCGAACAAGACCGTTACCGCCATCTGCCCGACCGGCAAGGAAGCAATCGGCGGCGGCGTACGCCTCGAAGGCGAACTGGCCGAGGTGTCGGCGACCGGCTCCTATCCGGTTTCCACCGGCGCCGCGCGCACCGGCTGGGAGGCCATCGCCCATGAGACCGGGGGCGGCCAGCCCGGAAACTGGTCGGTCGTGGCGTTCGTTGTCTGCGCCGAAATCTAATATTCAGCGCGTATCGTGCAATTGCCCGAAGGGCCCGCTCCGGCGGGCCCTTCTTTTTGTCTGGGGACACCGAGGAGCCGCTCCTAAATAGACTTGCGCGCCCGATGCGCGAGAGAAACCCCGAAACGCACGACGAGAAGCTCGACTACCTGCGCGAGTTGCGCGAGGCTGCCGTCCACTCCGCCTCCGAGGCCGCGGTGGAGAAGCAGCACGCGAAGGGAAAGATGACCGCCCGCGAGCGGATCGAGAAGCTGCTCGACCCCGGCTCCTTCGAGGAGCTCGACACCTTCGTGCGCCACCGCACCTACGACTTCGAGATGCAGAAGAACCGGCCCTGGGGCGACGCCGTCGTCACCGGGCACGGCACGATCGACGGCCGCACCGTCTTCGTCTTCTCCCAGGACTTCACCGTCTTCGGCGGCAGCCTCGGCGAGGTGATGGCGGAGAAGATGTGCAAGGTGATGGACCTGGCCGCGCAGGTCGGCGCGCCGGTGATCGGCATCAACGACTCCGGCGGCGCCCGGATCCAGGAGGGGGTCGTCTCCCTCGGCGCCTACGGCGACGTCTTCGTCCGCAACGTCAAGTGCTCGGGCGTGATCCCGCAGATCAGCCTGATCATGGGTCCCTGCGCCGGCGGCGCCGTCTACTCGCCGGCGATGACCGACTTCATCTTCATGGTCAAAGAGACCTCGCACATGTTCATCACCGGCCCTGAAGTGATCAAAACGGTGACCGGCGAGGAAGTCGAGTTCGAGGCGCTCGGCGGCGCGATGAGCCACAACTCGAAATCGGGCGTGGCGCACTTCGCCTCCGAGGACGAGGAGAGCTGCCTCGAGGACGTGCGCTACCTGATGAGCTTCCTGCCCTCGAACAACCTCGAGGCGCCGCCGCGGTTCGAGCCCTCAGACGACCCCGAGCGCGAAGACGACGAGCTCGACACGCTCGTCCCCGACGACCCGCAGAAGCCCTACGACATGCGCGACGTGATCGCCCGCGTGGTCGACGACGAGGAGTTCTTCGAGGTCCACGAGCACTTCGCGAAGAACATCGTCTGCGGCTTCTCCCGTCTCGACGGCTATCCCGTCGGCATCGTCGGCAACCAGCCCGCCTTCCTCGCCGGGGTGCTCGACATCGAGGCCTCCGAGAAGGCGGCCCGGTTCGTGCGCACCTGCGATTGCTACAACATCCCGATCCTCACCTTCACCGACGTTCCCGGCTTCCTCCCCGGCACCGACCAGGAGTGGAACGGGATCATCCGCCACGGCGCCAAGCTCCTCTACGCCTTCACCGAGGCGACCGTGCCGAAGCTCACCGTCGTCACCCGCAAGGCCTATGGCGGTGCCTACGACGTGATGAACTCGAAGCACATGCTGGCCGACTACAACGTCGCCTGGCCGACGGCGGAGGTCGCGGTGATGGGGCCGGAGGGCGCGGTCAACATCATCTACCGCAAGGACATCGCCAACTCGCCGACCCCGGACGAGCGCCGCCAGAAACTGATCGACGACTACAAAGCCCACTTCGCCAACCCCTACGCGGCGGCGGAGCGCGGCTACATCGACGACGTGCTGGTCCCGCACGAAACCCGGCCGCGGCTGATCAACGCGCTCGAAACGCTCCAGACGAAGCGCGTCGAGCGACCGAAGCGCAAGCACGGCAACATCCCGCTGTAGCCCTGAGGTGAGAGCCACCCGCCGCGAGTTCCTGGCAGCCGGCGCCGCGGTCGGGACAGCGGCCTACGCGGCGGCCTGC
>DATEOT010000133.1:0-28228 GCA_035273795.1 Solirubrobacterales bacterium
GGCGGCGGCTTCGGGGACGGCGCCTCGGGAGCCGCGACGGTCGGTGCGGCGACGCTCTCCGCGCGTCCGCCGCCGTCAGGCGCGGTATCGCCCGCCCGGGTTCCGCCTCCGTCACTGCGGGCTCCGGTGACCGGCTCGGTCTCGATCGGGGAGCGGTCACCTTGATCCGTGGCGCGAGGCTCGGCCACGGCCTGCCGCGGCTTACTGTCGGCGTCCCGCTCGGGCTTCGCCGCGATCGGCTCGCGCTGGGGGCGGTTCAGCGGGCTCAGGTCCGAGGCTCCGACGGCGAGCAGCCCGATCCAGGCGACCATCGCCACGGCCGCGAACGTGACGGCGCGGAAGGGGGCGACGCGAGGCATGGCTTCGGGCACCCGCGGGAGCCCGCCGCCGCGCAACCGCAAAGTCAGCTCTGCCAGCTTCGCCCCGCAGAGGACTAGGACCAGCAGGCCGGTGGTGATCCCGATCAGGTCGAGGGGGAGGACGGTCGCGTCGTCGGCGGCCGGAGGGTCCCCGGCGCCGACGGCCGACAGCACCAGGTAGGTGAGGCGGAGCGTCAGGTCGATCGCGGCGACCATCGCCAGCGCCTGCGCCAGCTGGCGGCCGATCGCCTTCCAGGAGGCGAGGTCGCTGCGGCCGCGCACCGTCCTCCAGAGCTCCGGGAACGGCGCCAGCAACGCCGAGAAGATGAAGAACAGACCTCCGAGCCCGAGGCCGGGCAACCCTGCTGACATCTCAGTGCCCCTTCTCGTAGACGAGCAGGGGGCGGCCGGCGACGAACTCGTCCCAGAGGGCCCTGAGCATGAAGGCGCCGTTGACGACGCGCAGCACGAAGAAGCTCGGCAGCGAGGCCAGGGCGCGGCGGGTCTCGCCGCGTTCGGCCGCCTGCCAGAGCACCGGCACCATCACCACCGGGGCGTCGATCAGGTAGGCGATCAGGATCAGCGGGTCGATCGCGATCGCCAGGGCCGGGATCAGCACCAGGTAGGCCAGCGAGGCCAGCAGCGCGTCCCAGAAGGCGACGGCGACGATCGAGCGCAGGTAGCCGAGGCGCAGGAGCGAGCGTTTGTGCAGGCGCACGTTCTGGACGAAGCCGTGCGACCAGCGCCGCAGCTGCTTGCTGATGAACGTGTAGTTGTGCGGCTCGATCGGATAGGAGACGGCCTCGGGGAGGAAGCGGACCTTGTGGCCGGCCTCGTAGGTGGTCCAGGTGAGGTCCATGTCCTCGGCCATCGTCCGCGTCGACCAGCCGCCGAGCGCGCGCAGCTCCGCGGTCCTGTAGATGGAGAAGCAGCCCGAGGAGATCAGCGGCTTGCCGTAGTGGTCCTGGACGCGCTTGAAGAACCCGAAGGCGAGCAGGTACTCGACGTAGCGGCCCCGCTCCCAGATCGTGTGCACGAAGCGCGGCAGGACCGAGCCGCAGGCCGCCGTCACCTCGCGGTCCTCGAAGGCGGGGAGCAGCCGCTCGATCGCTTCGGGGTCGAGGGTGGTGTCGGCGTCGATCGCCATCACCATCTCGGTCTCGACCCGCTCCAGCGCGAAGGTCTGGGCGCCGGCCTTCGAGCCCGTGTTCTGCGGCGGGCGCAGGACCCTGACTCCGAGCGCTTCGGCGACCTCGGCGGTGGCGTCGGTCGAGCAGTCGTCGATCGCGAGGATCTCGTCCGGGACGCGGGTCTGCCCCTGCAGGGAGCGGATCGTGTCGGCGATCGAGTCCGCCTCGTTGTAGGCGGGGATGATCACCGTCAGCCCGCCCGGCTGCGGGGTGGCGCTTGCGCTTTCGTCCATTCGCAGTCCTGCAACGGCCCGCCGTGGAGGGCGTCAGGTCATTGCAGCCGGTTCAATGCCGAGCATGTTCCTCCTACGCACATGGGCGATCCGGATCCTCGAGGGGATCAGGAGCGGCGACGAGGCCGACATCGCCCGGGCGATCGAGGACTTGAGCCGGTCGCGGCGCTACCTGGCGCCGCTCGCCTACGCGGTCGGCGGCGTCGCGATGCTGCTCGGCGGGGTGCGGCTGCTGTTCTCGAACTGGCGGCTGACGCTGATCCAAGTGCTGCCGGCGGTCTGGATCTGGCTGGCGATGTACGACCTGCGCGTGCACCTGCTCCACGACCGCGAGTTCCGCGACTGGGAAGGTGTGCTCCTGGTCGGGATGATCCTGCTGGTCGCCGCGATCACGGTCGCCGTCTTCTTCTTCAACGCGGTGTTCGGGTTCGCGATCGCCCAGAAGGGAACGCCGAGCGTTCGCCTCGCGGTTGCCGAAGCGCGGCGCCATTTGGCGACGATCCTCGCCACCGGGGGAGCCCTCGGCCTCGCCCTCGGCCTCGCGGCCTTCCTCGCGCCCCGCGCCGGAGAGGCCTGGTTCCTGGTCTCGCTCGGAACGGTCGTCGGCCTGATGATGGTCGCCTACGTCGCGGTCCCCTCCCGCCTGATCGGGGTGCAGCCGACGGCCTCGCGGCGCGACCGCCTCGCCGCCAGCGCCGTCGGCGGCCTGCTCGGGATCGCGCTCGCCGCGCCTCCCTACCTCCTCGGGCGCATCGGCCTGCTGATGATCGGCTCGCCGCTCCTGCGCCTGCCGGGGTTCGCGATCTTCCTCTTCGCGGCGACCCTGCAGGCGGGCGCGACCAGCGCGGTGCGCGCGGTCAAGCTCGGCGCCCGGCTCGGCACGTCGGACTGAGTTTGCCTTCGGCTCGGGCCGCATCTATGGTGCGCCTAGCCGTCCCGTCGATTCCCGAGGAGAGAGATTGAGCGAGCTGATTGCCATTGCCTATGCCGACCAGGCCACCGTCGAGCGTGCTCGGGAGAACCTGCGGAAGGCACACGCCGACGGGCTGATCCAGGTCGAGGATGCCGTCGTGATGTTCCGCGGCGAGGACGGGACGCTCGAGGTCAAGCAGGGCAGCACCGGGGTCGGCGGCGCCGCCCTCAGCGGCGCGGTCTCGGGCGGCCTGATCGGCTACCTGCTGATGGCGCCGCTGTTCGGGGTGGCGGCGGGGGCTCTCGCGGGCGGCGCGATCTGGAAGAGCATGTTCGGAGACGCCGGGGTCGCCGAGGACTTCGTCAAGGAGCTGAGCGCCAATCTCGAGCCTGGCCGCGCGGCATTGATCTTCCTCGCCCGCGAGCTCGACCCGGAGAAGGTCCTGCCTCAGATCAAAGAGCACGGCCACCTGATCCAGACCTCCCTCAGCCCCGCCGTCGAGGCACAGCTCGACAGCGCCCTGGAGTCGGCCGGCTCCCAGGGCTGACCCTCCGCCGCGCGTCAGGCGCCGGTTTCGGCTTCCTGGCGGCGGAGCCCGGTGCGCGTGGCGAGGACCACCAGCCGCACCAGGCCGGCGAGCAGCGCCAGGTCGAAGAGCATCTGGAAGGTGACCACCATGCGCGCGCCCGCCGAGGTCGGGGTGATGTCGCCGAATCCGACCGTCGCAACCGTCGAGACGGTGAAGTACAGGGCGTCGACGCGCCCCAGCGGCTCGGAGAAGCTCTGCGGGTCGGCGCGGGAGATGGTCAGGAAGGTGAAGGCGAAGATGACGACGAGCATCGGCACCGCGAAGACGATGACCTCGGCCGCGCGCAGCACCGGGTGCTCGGCCCTGACGATCGTCTGGAGTTGCCAGCCGACCAGGACGACGAAGAACAGGAGCCCGACCACCATCCCGAGCAGCGCCGCGGCCCCGGAGGTGCCGGGAACGGGCACCAGCGCATAGAGGAGGAGCATGCCGAGCGCGATGCCGAGGAGGCGCAGGGCCGAGCGGACGAGTATTCGCCGTCGCTCAGGGTGATCGGGCAGAACCCGGCCGCTCATCTGGCCAAGGCTCGCGATCCGGCCGGACGCGATCGTGTGGGTCAGTCCGGCGCCGCGATCTGGTCGAAGCGCCGCGCCGGCAGGTTCCGCGTCGCGAAGAACGATGCGAGGACGAGGAAGGCGGCGAAGAGCAGGGCGGTCTTCAACGCTTCCAGCTGCGCCTCCTCGTAGTCGTCCACCACCTCTGAGACTTCCGCTGCTCCGAGCCCGGCTTTCGCCGCCGCCGCTTCCACTTCGGAGGAGGCGACGAAGCTGCCGCCTGAGCTGAGGCGGGTCTGCACCTGCGCCTGCACCTCGTCGGCGATGCGGGGGTTCGAGTCGACGTTGGCGGAGAAGGAGGTGAGGAGACCGGTCAGCACGACGGCCCCGAGGAAGGCCGTCCCGAGCGAGGAGCCGAGCTGCTGCGCGGTGTTCTGCAGGCCTCCGGCCTCGCTGCGATCGCGGTCGGAGACCGCCGACTGGACGACGTTGCCGAGCTGGGAGACGATCAGCCCCATCCCGACCCCCAGGACCCCCATCCCGAGGAGGAACGAGGCGTTGTCCAGCTCCGGCTCGATCGTGCCGAGCAGGAGGAGGACGGAGAGGAAGACGATCGCTATGCCGACGCGGACGAGGGTTCTCGCGGGAAAGCGCTTCGCCAGCCTGGAGCCGAGCAGCGCGCTGGCGAACAAACCGGCGGAGGCGGGCAGCATCCTCACCCCGGTCTCCAGCGCGTCGAGCCCCTGGACGATCTGCAGGAAGAGGGGGACGGTGAAGAAGATCCCCATCAGGATCATGTTCTGTGCCAGCAGCATCCAAAGGCCCCCGCGCAGGCTGGGCAGGCGAAGCAGGGGCAGGTGCAGGAGCGGGTCTTCGCCGCGCTCCTCGCGGCGCCGCTCCCAGATCACGAACAGAGCGAGCAGCACGCCGCCGGCTGCGATCACGAACGGCGTCAGCGAAAAGCCGAAGGGCTCGACGGGGGAGCTGCGCGGGTGGAGCCACCCCCAGTTGCTCGCCTGGAGCACCCCCAGCACGACCAGGCTGAGGCCGGAGGCGGAAAGAACGCTGCCGACCCAGTCGAGGCCGGACCGCGCCTCCTCGCCGGGGGCCTCGCGGATCATCCGCGTCCCGAGCAGGATGCCGACCACCACGACCACCTCTCCGGCGAAGACGAGTCGCCAGGTGAACTCGGAGGTGACCCAGCCACCGAGGATCGGGCCGACCGCGATCCCCGCGCCGGCGACGCCGCCCAGGACCCCGTAGGCCATCGCCCTCTCCTGCCCCTCGAAGTTGGCCGCCACGAGAGCCACCATCGCCGGCAGCACCAGGGCGGCGCCGATTCCCTCGAGCACCGACCAGCCCAGCACCAGCGAGGGCACGTTCCAGGCGACGGCGGTGAGCGCGGAGCCGACCCCGTAGATGCAGAGGCCGATCTTGAAAGCGCGCTTCCGCCCCAGCAGGTCACCCAGCTTGCCGCCGGTCAGCATCAATCCGGCCATCACCAGCGCGTAGAGCGCGATCACCGCCTGGATCGTCGTCACCGTGGTGTCGAAGTCGGCGACGAGCTGCGAGATCGCGACGTTCATCACGGCCTGATCGAGAACCATCAGGAATTGGGCCGCCGCCAGCACGGCGAGAACGCCTCGTTTGGCCACGGCAGCAGCCTAACCGCGGTCGGGGTCGGCCACTTGTGTGCGCATGGCCCGCCGTTTACGCTCGCGCGCGTGCCCCTGGCGGAGATCAACCTGGCTCAGTCGCTGCTTCTGCTCGTCGCGTTCTCGATCGGGATGGCCTGGACGTGGACCCTCTTCATCTGCTTTGCCGATCTCATCCGCGACCACGAGCTCTCGGGGTGGGGGAGGGTGGCGTGGGTTCTGGCCCTCCTGGTCCCGATCGCCGGATGCCTCGCCTACCTGGGCGCCCGCGGCTCGGAGATGGAAGCTCGCGCGGTCGCGAGCCGGCGGGAGCTCTGGAGGTGAACTCCGAGGCAGAAGAGAGCGCGCCGCAGAACCAGCGACTCGCCCTGTTGCTGGCGATGGCGATGTTCGTCTTCGTGATCGACACGTCGCTGATGAACGTCTCGATCTCGGCGGTGGTCCGCGATCTCGACACGACCGTCAGCGGCGTCCAGGCGGCGGTCGCGATCGAGGCCCTGGTCTCGGCGGCCTTCATCCTGATCGGCAGCAAGCTCGGCGATCTCTTCGGTCGCAGGCGCGCTTACATGTTCGGCCTGCTGATGTACGTCTCCGGCGCCCTCGCGATGCTGTTCGCCCAGACCCTAGCCCCGGTGATCGTCTTCTGGGCGGTGATCGGCGGCCTCGGCGCCTCGCTCTACCTGCCGGCGATGCAGTCGCTGATCCACGGCAACTTCACCGGGAAAGCGCAGGCAAAGGCGTATGCACTGGTCGGGGCCTCGGCCGCGATCGCCGCCGCGATCGGTCCGCTGCTCGGCGGCTTTCTCACCACCTACCTCTCATGGCGCGTCGGCTTCATGCTGGAGGCGGTCGTGATCGTCGTCGTCCTGCTCGGCAGCCGCCGGCTCCTTCGCGACGTTCCCTACACCGGGGAGCGAGGAGTCGACCTCGTCGGTTCGGCGCTTTCGGTGATCGGCATGGGCGGGCTGGTGCTCGGGATCCTCGCCTGGCAGGAGGGCGCCGAGTCGGTCGGCGCGCTGCTGGCGCTGGGGCTCGCCGCGATGGGCCTGCTGACCTACTGGCTGCTGCGGCGCAGGCGCGAGGGCAAGCCCGCGCTGCTCGATCCCCACTTGTTCGAGTCGAAGACGTTCAGCTTCGGGATCACGCAGGGAATCCTCCAGCAGATCGCCCTCGGCGGGATGCTGATCGTGCTGCCGATCTACCTGCAGATGGTGCTCGATTACAACGCGATGGAGGCGGGGCTGTCTCTGGCGCCGCTGTCGCTGACGATGTTCGGAGTGGCGGTCCTCGCCGGGAAACGAGCCGGGAAGCGGCGCCCCGCCAGCCTGGTCCGCGCCGGCTTCGGCCTGCTGCTGGCCGCGATGGTCCTGCTGATCCCGATCGTCCCCCAGGCCGACAGCGGCTGGTACCTGGTCGCGCCGATGATCCTCGCGGGGTCGGGGCTCGGCCTGCTGGTCTCCCAGCTCAACAACTACACGCTGGCGCCGATCTCCGAGGAGCGGGTCGGCGAGGCTGCCGGGGTCAACTCGGCAACCGGGTCCTTCGGCCTCTCGCTGGGCTTGGCTTTCGCGGGGGCGATCATGCTGGCCGCGCTCTCGATCGCCTTCACCGACAAGGCCGAGTCGAGCAAGGTGCTCGCGCCCGCGGAGCAGCAGCGCGTCGCCGACGCCCTGGAGGAGGACGCGCAGCTGATGAGCAACGCGCAGCTCGAAGAAGTGCTCGCCGGTCAACCCCAAGACGTTCGGGAGGAGATCGTCGGCATCAACACCGACGCTCGTCCGCTCGCCCTGCAGATCGCGCTGCTCGTGCCGCTCCTGGCCGCGGTCCTGGGGCTTCTCACCTCGTTTCGCATGGGTCGGGTACCGGAATCGACGCCGGTTCCTCCCAGCGAACCGGCAACTGCCACCTGACCTGATCCTGTCGTTACGACCGACCGCGGCGTCATGGTCGTTATTGCTTTAAGAACATGACCGTTCTATGGTCATTCAGCACTCAGCGAGTTGTCGGTAGGGGCGCTGTCTGCGAACCGTCCGCAATTCCAAACCAAGGGAGAGTCACATGGAGACCAGCGGTGCCGCCGGAAGAGACCGGCACAAGGTGGAGGAAAGGCAGCCGACCGGCTGGACCGTCTTCGCCGGTGTACTTCTGTTCATCTTCGGATCGCTGGACGCGATTTGGGGTCTGGCAGGGATCCTCAACGACGAAATAGTCCTCGTCGGCGGCGGAGGCGGCGTGATCATCGCCGACGTCACCACCTGGGGCTGGATTCACTTCATCCTCGGCTCGATCGCCGCCCTCACCGGGCTCGGCCTCTTCGCCGGCGCCGACTGGGCTCGCTGGACGGCGATCTTCTTCGTCACCGTCAACATGATCGCCCAGGTCGTCTGGTTCCCCGCCGCGCCGCTGTGGGCGTTCATGATGATCATCCTCGGGGCGACGATCATCTACCAGCTGACCGCCCGCTGGGAGGAATAGAAGATGCTCATCGCTGACATCAGCTTCGGGGAAGCGCTCCTGCTGGTCCTCGAGTTCTTCCTCTTCGTCGCCTGGCTCTGGATTCTCATCTCGGTCATCTCGGATCTCTTTCGCGATCACGAGCTCTCCGGCGTGGCGAAGGCGGTCTGGGTGTTCTTCCTGGTCTTCCTGCCGTTCCTCGGGGTGCTGCTCTACCTGATCGTTCGCGGCCAGGGAATGCGCGACCGTGCGATCAAAGAGCAGGCGGACGCGAAAAAGCACTTCGACGAATACGTCCGCGAGCAGGCCGGCACCGGTTCGTCGGTCGACGAGCTGCACAAGCTGAGCGAGCTGAAGGCGAAGGGCGACCTCTCGAACGAGGAGTTCGAGCGGGCGAAGGCCAAATTGCTGACCTAATCGGTTCGCAGCTCGGTTTGCTGCTCCTTCTCGGTCGTGGTGAGATCAGCGGAGATCTTCACCGCGGCCGAGAGGAGCGGCGCCGCCAGGACCAGTCCCACCGTCCCGAACAGGCAACCGCCGGCGATCGTCACGATCAGCACCGCCAGCGGGTGCAGGCTCAGCGCCGCCCCGTAGGCGATCGGCTGGACCAGCTGCTGGAGGACGCCGTTGGCGAGCAGGACGATCACGGCCAGGGCCGCGGCCGTCTCCGGGCTCGATCCGCCGAGGGCGATGAGGACGGCGAAGATTCCGGCGGTCCAGGCGCCGATATAGGGGATGTAGCCGCCGAGGAAGGTGACCACGGCGATCGTGCCGGCCAGCGGCACCCCGAGGAGCAGCGAGCCGGCGCCGACGATCAGCGCGCTCCAGAGCGCGACGATCGTGACCCCGAGGAAGTAGCCGCGCATGCTGCCGGCGACCCGCCCCAGCATCGCGTGGGCGGCCGGGACCGGCATCCCCAGGTGCCGCTCGACGAAGGCGCCGATCGTCGGCCCGTCCTTGAGCAGGAAGAAGAGGCTGAGGGCGGTGAAGGAGAGGAAGACGGCGAGCCCGGCGAGCTTGTCGATGCCGCCCATCAGCCCCTCGGTGAGGGCACCGAAGGCGCCGCTGATCGAGGCGCTCGCCTCGGACCTGGCGTCGGCGGCGGTCGGCGCCTCCACCCCCAGGTCCCGAGCCCAGGACTCGAGCTGAGCCGCCCCTTCCTGCAGCCTCGCCGAGAGGCCGTCGGCCTGGCTCGAGATCCCGTTGAGGACGATCAGGCCGACGCCGAAGGCGATCGCGATGATCGCGAGCAGGACGAGGGCGGCGCCGATCCCGCGCGGCACCCCGATGCGGCGCAGCCGGTCGACCAGCGGCGAGGCCACCGAGGCGATGATCGCGGCGGTGATCACCGGCATCACGATCGTCTGGGTGAGGGAGAGCAGCCAGATCAACCCCACCAGGGCGGCGCCGGCACCGACCAGGAGCCAGGCCGAGAAGCCGAGGTCGCGCAGCCATCGAGGGGCCGCGAGGACCCCGCTCAGCTCGCCCGGCTCGATTTCGAAGACCTCGTCCTCGGCGGGACCCGCGGACCTCTTCCATACTCGTCGACGCATGCGTAGCTCAGACTCTCTCACCTACGTCGGCCACGGAACCGTCCTGATCGACGTCGACGGAACCCGGCTGCTGACCGACCCGGTGCTGCGCAAGCGGATCGGGCCGCTCGTCCGCCACGGTCCCGTGCCGGGGCCCGAGGTGGTCGAGGACCTCGACGCGGTGCTGATCTCCCACCTGCACCGCGACCACGCCGACCTCGGCTCGCTGCGCCGGCTCGGCCGCGGGACGAGGCTGCTGGTGCCGCCGGGGTCGCGGGGGTTCTTCGACCGCCTCGGCTTCGCCGCCGTCACCGAGCTGGCGCCGGGAGAGAGCGCCCGCGTCGGCGCCCTGACGGTGGCCGCGCTCGACGCCGACCACGACGGCGGCGGCCGCAGGCACGCGCAGGATTCGCCCGCCGTCGGCTTCCTCGTCGAGGGCGGGCGACGGGTCTACTTCGCCGGCGACACCGACTTCTTCCCAGGGATGGAGGATCTCGGCCCGGACCTCGACCTGGCGCTGCTGCCGGTCTGGGGCTGGGGGCCGAACGTCGGCGAGGGTCATCTCACCCCCGCCGGCGCCGCCCGCGCGGCCGCCGCGATCTCGCCGCGGCTGGCGGTGCCGATCCACTGGGGCACGCTCTACCCGTTCGGCCTCCGTCGCCTCCGCGGCAACCCGCTCCGCCTCCCGGGGGACGAGTTCGCCGCCCGGGTGCGCGAGCTGGCCCCTCACGTCGAGACCCGGGTGCTCTCGCCGGGGGAGGCGACCTCGCTGGCGTAGGCGCTCTGGCCGAGCTCCGCCAGCCAGCCGCGGAGGATCCGGTGCACCGCCTCGGCCCCGACGACCTCCTCCGCCGGCCACTCGAGCTCGGCGGGGTGGAGGACGAAGGGGAAGCTCTGGGTGCCGCCCATGCCGCCGTGGGAGCCGACCAGCTCCTCGAAGGCGGCGACCTCGCCGAACGCGGTCCAGTAGGTGCTGTTCAGCATCAGGTCGGCGCAGTGGGGGAAGCCGTCGGTCCGCCGCAGGTGGTCGGCGGCGTTGGGGCCGAAGGGCGCCAGCGGGTCCTCGCCCTCGACCCGGTCGTCGTCGAGGAAGCGGGTGCCGGCGGCGCCGATCGCCAGCGCCCCGGCGCGCTCGGAGCGGACGAGGATGAAGCCGATCCCGGGGTGGTCGCGCAGGGCCGGGATCAGGCGCGGGTAGAGCGCTTCGATCCGCTCCAGGCAGACCCGCCCCGGCTCGCGCGGGAAGGTGATCAGGCCGAGGCAGCCCGAGGCCATCACCGAGAGCTCCGGCAGCTCCTCGCCGTCGTGCGTCTCCTCGACCTCGCGGCGGGCGTCGCCGTCGAGGGCGACGGCGCCGTCGGCGCGGCGGTCGCGGGTCGCGGCCCGCACCGTGCGGGCGGCGACGGTGTTGTCCCGCGCCACCTCGGTCAGCCCGGCGCTGAGGTAGGAGAGCGCGTCGTCGTCGCCCGCTTCGGCGGCGACGACGCTGTCGGGATCGCAGGCCTCCCGCGTCAGCTCCTCGAGCGTCTGGTCGTAGCGATCGCGGAAGGTTTCCCCCTGCGACTGGCCGTGGTCGGAGAGGACGACCAGCCGGTAGGGGCGCGGCGCGTCCTCGCAGGCGCGGGCGATGCGGGCGATCTGGCGGTCGAGGTCGCGCAGAACGGCGAGCGCGTCGTGGCGCTCGATCCCGGAGTGGTGGGCGACCTCGTCGTAGGCGAGGAAGGTCGTGTAGACGACCGGGCGCCCGCTTAAGACGTCGCCGATCACGGTCGCGACCTGGAGGTCCCGCTGCACCACCGTCCCCCAGGCGCGGGCGAAGACGTAGGCGCGGCCGCGGTGGATCCGCGGGCGGACGTCGTCGCGCACCTGACTGCGGGCCGCCCGGCGCTCGCGCGCGATGTCGGCTAGCGAGAGGACGAGGGTCCGCGCCGCCGCGTAGGGCTGGGCGAAGTAAGCGGCGTAGTCCTTGCCGATCGGCCGCCGCCGGCGCAGCGCCGTGCTCATCGTCAGCATCGAGTGCGGCGCGTCGCCGGAGAGGATGTTGGCGCGGCTGGCGCCGTCGGCGTGCAGCAGCCCGCGCCCGTCGGAGTGGCGCCGCTCGATCTCTTCCGCGTCGCGCGGGTGGTTGGTGACGATCGCCGCCCCCCGCTCCTTCTCCCACCAGCGGAAGGCCGGCATGTCCTCGTTGGAGCCGTGCAGGAGGCCGGCCTGGCAGGCGCCGGTCTGCGAGGACCAGTCGGTTTCCCAGCAGCGCAGCTTGTGCGAGCCGCCGCGCACCCAGGAGGCCAGGTGCGGGGCGCTGCCGTCCTGCAGCGCCCGCAGCAGGACGTCGTGGGCGAGGCCGTCGATCTCGAGGAAGAGCACCCCCGGGACGTCGGTCTCGGTCACCTGGCCGCGGCGGCGCGCCGCGCGGGCGACGATGTTGCGCTGCCAGGCGTCGTCCTCGTCGATCGCCAGCAGCGAGTAGACGGCGGCGGTGACTGCGGCGAGGACGATCGCGATCAGGATCCCGTCCAGCACGGTGGCGACCTCGGCCCGCGGCAGGAGGTCGATCGCGAAGGTGACGAGGACGCCGTTGAGGAGCAGCGAGGCGATCCCCAGCGTCAGCACCGTCAGCGGCAGGGTGAGGCGGACGAGCAGCGGCCAGACGAAGGCGTTGAGGAGGCCGATCAGGGCCGCGGCGCCGAGGGCGGTGGCGGGGCCGTCGAGGACGAACCCGTCCACCACCTCGGAGAGCAGCAGGAGGATGACGGCGTCGAGCAGGAGGACGAGGGCGCCGCGGCGGATCGTCGCCAGGCTCATGCCCGCGCCACCTCGATCTCTCCGTCGGCGGCCGCCTGGGACATCCGCTCGTAGTCCCGTTCGTTCTGGTCGGCGTAGGCCTCGGCGAAGCGGGCGAGCGCCTGGTCGAAGGCGTCCCCCTTGCCGAGGTAGGAGGCGATGCCGATGCGGTCGCCGGAGCGGGCGTGGGCGCGGGCCAGCGCTTCCCCGCAGAGGGCGCCGTAGGCGGCGAGGTCGGAGGGCGGCATGCGCTCGACTTCGGCCGACCCCTTGCCGTCCCAGAGCTGGCGCACGTAGAAGCAGCGCTCCTCGCCGTCGGTTCCCTTCGCGGTGACCCAGCCGAGGAAGGCGTCGCCCGCCGCCTGCATCAGCCGCTGGCCTTCGACGACGCGGCGGCCGTGGTCGGCCTGAACGCCCTCCTCCACGTAGGGCTCGAGCACCGAGGCCTGCGCCTCCTTCGCCTGCAGGAAGAGCGGGTCGTTCGCGTCGCGCCCCAGCAGCAGCACGATCCAGGCGCGGGTGCCGACGCTGCCGACGCCGACGACCTTGCGCGCGGCGTGGACGTAGCGGTAGGAGCCGACCAGGTGCTGCCGGTCGGGGCTCAGCGTCTCGCGGTAGGCGGCCAGCACCGCCTGCAGCTGCTGCTCGGCGTCGGCGGCGTCGGTCAGCTCCTCCAGCGGCGTGATCAGGGGCGGGTCGCTGACGATCCGGACCTCTCCGTCGCGTTCCCGGGTGAGCTTGCCGAAGGCGCGGAGGCTGTCCTTGGCGCGGGCCTTGGCGAGGTTGCGCTCGACCCGGCGCCGGCTGCGTGCGTCGAGCTGGGAGCGCAGTGCTGCGACCGCCGGCTCGACGTCGAGGCGCGAGTACCAGACGTCGAGGTTGCGCATCGCGGCGAACTCCCGCATCGAGCGACGGTAGGCGCCGACCGTGGCGAGCGCCGCCCGCCGCCGCTCGCGCTTGCCGAACTCGCCTTCGCGCCCGGCGACGACGACGCTGGCGGCGAGCCGCTTCAGGTCCCACTCGAACGGTCCCGGGCAGGTCTCGTCGAAGTCGTTGCAGTCGAAGACGAGCCGCCGGTCGGGAGCGGAGAAGACGCCGAAGTTCGAGAGGTGGGCGTCGCCGCAGAGCTGCGCCGTCAACCTGGTCGCCGGCGTCCGCGCGAGGTCGGCGGCCATCACCGCCGCGGCGCCGCGGAAGAAGGTGAAGGGGGAGACGAGCATCCGCCCGTAACGCAGAGGGACGAGCTCCGCCACGCGGCTCTCGTCCTGCCGCCCGAGGATCTCGAGCGGGTCGCGCGGGCCGGGGTCCAGCTCGGCGTGGCTCGAGCGGGGGCGAGCCGTACGCATCGCCTTGCCATCGGTGGCCTGATCCCCTGGCGGCTGTTCCATTCGCTACTCGTTTCGGTCCGCGGGGTTCATTGGCTGGACGTCCAGCCTAACTTCCAGGCGATAAAGCAGACAAGTATCTTCAACCGATGGGCGAGGCTATCGGGCAGGTTTTGTCTCTCGGCGTGGGCGTCGCTCTCAGTCCGATCCCGATCATCGGCGTGATCCTGATGCTCGCCACTCCGAGGGCGCGGCAGAACGGGCTCGCCTTCGTCCTCGGCTGGATCGCAGGGCTGGCGGGCGCGGGAACGATCGTCCTCCTCGCTTCCAGCGGCGCCGACGCGAGCGAAGGCGGCGGGCCCGCCGACTGGGTGAGCGTGCTGAAGGTGATCCTTGGCCTGCTCCTGCTCGTAGTTGCCCTAAAGCAGTGGCGCGGCCGGCCGCGCCCCGGCGAGGAAGCAGCGATGCCCAAGTGGATGCAGACGATCGATCAGTTTCAGCCGCCGAAGGCCGCCGGGCTCGCCCTGCTGCTCTCGGCGGTGAACCCGAAGAACCTCTTGCTGGTGGTCGGCGCGGCGGCGGCGATCGCCCAGACCGGCACCTCGGCCGGCAACCAGGCCGTCGCCCTTGCCGTCTTCGTCGCGATCGGGACGCTCGGCCCCGGCGCCCCCGTCGCGATCTACTTCGCGATGGGCGAGCGCTCGAAGCGACTGCTTGACGAGCTGCGGGCCTGGATGGCCCATAACAACGCGGTGATCATGGCGGTGCTCTGCCTCCTCATCGCAGCGAAGCTGATCGGGGACGGGATCTCCGGCTTCTAGAGACCGACGAGAGAGGGGAAGCGCCAGTCATGTGCGAGCACAAGGACGCAAGTGAGTTCACGAAGAAGATCAACGAAGCGCTGCTGGGCGAGTTGCCCTTCGACTACACCAAGGACTTCGAGGACGCCGCCCGCGGCTTCATCGCGCCGCTGAACAACAACGGGATCGCCACCAAGGAGGACGGAACGCCGGTCTACAACGGCGCCGCGCTGGACTTCGTCGAGGAGGGCGCCCCGGCGCCGCCGACGGTCAACCCGAGCCTCTGGCGCAACGCCCAGCTGATCAAGAAGGGTGGGCTGTTCAAGGTCGTCGACCGCCTTTACCAGGTGCGCGGCCAGGACCTCTCCAACCTGACGATCATCGAGGGCGACACCGGCCTGATCCTGATGGACCCGCTGGTCTCGCCGGAGACGGCGAAAGCCGCTCTCGAGCTCTACTTCGAACACCGCCCCCGCAAAGAGGTGGTGGCGATGATCCACTCCCACAGCCACGTTGACCACTACGGCGGCGTCAAGGGCGTGATCTCTGAAGAGGACGTGAAGGCCGGCAAGGTGCGGGTGATCGCCCCGGTCGGTTTCCTCGAGGCCGCCGTCTCCGAGAACGTGATGGCCGGTACCGCGATGAGCCGGCGGGCGATGTACCACACGGGCGTGCTGATCCAGCCCGGCCCGAAGGGCCACGTCGGCGTTGGGCTCGGGATCAGCGCCTCGGCGGGGGAAGCCACCCTGATCCCACCCACCGAGGAGATCACCGAGACCGGCCAGAAGCTGGAGATCGACGGCCTCACCTTCGAGTTCCTGCTCGCGCCCGACACCGAGGCGCCGGCGGAGATGCACTGGTTCGTCGAGGAGCTGGGGGCGCTGACCGCGGCGGAGAACTGCTGCCACACCCTCCACAACACCTACACCCTGCGCGGCGCCCCGACCCGCGACCCGCAGGCCTGGTCGCAGTACCTCAACGACACGATCGACCGCTGGGGTCACAAGACCGAGGTCCTGTACGCGATGCACCATTGGCCGGTCTGGGGCACCGACGACGCGCTGCAGATGCTGCGCAACGGCCGCGACGCCTACCGCTACATCAACGACCAGACCCTGCGCCTCGCCAACCACGGCTACACCCCGGTCGAGATCGGCGAGATGATCGAGTTCCCGCCCGAACTGGCCCGCGAGTGGAGCCTGCGCGGCTACTACGGCACCGTCAACCACAACGTCAAGGCGACCTACGTCAAGTACCTGGGCTGGTTCGACGGCAATCCGGCCAACCTCCACACCCTGTCGCCCGAGGAGGCCGGCAAGCGCTACGTCGAGCTGATGGGGGGCGCCGAGGAAGTGCTGGCCAAGGGCCGCAAGGCCTCCGAGGAAGGCGAGTACCGCTGGGCGGCGGAGGTCGTCAACCACCTCGTCTTCGCCGATCCGCAGAACAAGGAGGCGCGCGCGCTGCAGGCCGACGTCTTCGAGCAGATGGGCTACCAGGCGGAGTCGGGCAGCTGGCGCGGCCACTACCTGACCGGCGCCCAGGAGCTGCGCCACGGCGTCCCGGACGCCCTCTTCCCCGGCACCGCCACTGCGGACACGGTGCGGGCGATGAGCCTGCAGCTGCTCTGCAACTACATGGCGATGCGGGTCAACGGACCGGACGCCGCCGGCAAGCGGATCACGCTCAACTTCGTCTTCTCCGACACCGGCGAGAAGGTGGTGCTGGAACTGCGCAACGGCTCCCTCAACCACTCGCTCGACCGCACCGCCGACGACGCCGACGCGACTGTGACGCTGGAGCGCAAGGACCTCGACGCGGTGATCGTCGGCGAGACCGACCTGCTCGAGGAGGCGAAGGAGGGGAGGATCACCGTCGAGCCCGACGTCGCCCCGCTGGCCGAGCTGGTCGGCCTGCTCGACACCTTCGACATCTGGTTCAACATCGTCGAGCCATAAGGAGGCGGACATGATCGAGCGAATCGAGGAGATGTCGGCCGGCACGATCCGGGTCGTCGAAGCCCGAGCCTTCGAGGCGGCCGTCTGGGGACTCCCGGCGGTCAACTTCGACCTGATGCGCCAGGCGATGGCTCGTGAGGTCGGCGGAGCCGACAACCAGATCGTCTACTGGTCCTCGCTGCCGGACTGGAAGCAGCAGACGCTCACCCCGAACCCCGATTCGACCTACTTCATGCCCTTCTACGACACGAAGGACGCCGGGCCGATGGTCCTGGAGATACCGCCCGCCGACGAGGGGACGATCAATGGCAGCGTCGACGACTGCTGGCAGGCGGCGGTGGAGGACGTGGGACCGGCCGGCGTCGACAAAGGGGAAGGGGGCAGGTACCTGATCCTGCCGCCCGGCTACGAGGGGGATGTTCCCGATGGCTATATACCGATGCCCTCCGAGACCTACCGGGGGTTCGGGCTCCTGCGCTCGCTTCTGGCCGGACCGGGCGACGATGCTCTGAAGGACGCCATCGCCTACGGGCGCAGGATCGAGCTCTACCCGCTCGCTGCGGCATCCGACCAGCCCGAGACCACTTTCCTCGACGCCAGCGGCATCCTCTTCGACGCCACGATTCCCTACGACCGGCGCTTCTTCGACAGCCTGAACCGGATCGTCCAGCACGAGCCCTGGCTGACGCGGGACAAGGCGATGATCGACTCGTTGAAATCGATCGGGATCGAGAAGGGCAAGGACTTCGACCCCGACCCCGAGATGCAGGCCATCCTCGACCGCGCCGCGGCGGAGGCCAACGACTGGGTCAGAGCGCGCCTGGACCGACTGTTCGACGCCGCCTTCTTCGAGGGCGGCCACTGGTCGCTGATGGGCGACCCCGAAGTCATCGAGGGAATCACCGGCAACTTCTCGGCCTCCGACGCCTACCCGATCGACGGCCGCGCCGCGACCTACAGCATGGCCTTCTTCAGCCCCAAGCACGTCGGGACGGGCCAGTTCTACCTGATGGCGATCTACGACAGCGACGGCGACCCGCTCGACGGCGGCGAGACCTACAAGCTGACCGTGCCGGCCGATGCGCCGGTGAGTCAGTACTGGTCGGCGACGGTTTACGACCGGGCCACCCACACGCTGATCCGCGAGGTGCCCCGGGCGAGCCGCTCCTCCCAGGCGGCTGAGCTCGAGGTCAACGAGGACGGCTCGGTCGACCTCTTCTTCTCCCCGAGCGCCCCTGACGGCAACGAGTCCAATTGGATACCGACCGATCCCAGCGGTCGGTTCGAGGTGCTCTTCCGTCTCTACGGACCCGACAAATCGTTCTTCGAAAAAGCCTGGCCGCTCGGCGACCTCGAGAGGGTCCACTGAAGAGCAGCATCTTTCTCTCCCTTCGTGGCTACCAACGCGGGTGGCTGCGCAGCGATCTGATCGCCGGCCTCACCGTCTGGGCGGTGCTGGTGCCCGAGGCCTTGGCCTACGCGACGATCGCCGGCGTCTCGCCGGTCGTCGGGCTCTACGCCGCGCCGGGTGCGCTGCTCCTCTACGCGGCGCTCGGCAGCTCGCGCCAGCTCGTCACCGGGCCGATGGCCGCGACCGCGGCGCTCTCGGCCGCCACGGTGGGAGACCTGGTCGCCGGCAGCGGCGATCAGTTCCTCGCCTTCACCACCGGGCTCGCGATCGCCACCGGCGTCGCGGCGCTGATCGCCGGGCTGCTGCGCCTCGGCTTTCTCGCCAACTTCATCTCCGAGCCGGTCCTCAAGGGCTTCATCGTCGGCCTGGCGTTGACGATCGTGATCGGCCAGGTGCCGAAGCTGCTCGGGGTCGAGGGGGCGGACGGCGACTTCTTCGAGCGGCTCTGGGGGTTGCTCGGCGACCTCGGCGAGACCAGCGGCTGGACCCTGCTCGTCGGCGCCGGCTCGCTGGCGATCGTCTTCGGCTTCCGGCGCTGGGCGCCGGCCGTTCCCGGCTCACTAGTCGCGGTGGCCGCCGGCATCCTCGCCGTGGCCATCTTCGGCCTCGACGACCACGGCGTCGCGATCGTCGGCGAGGTCGAGGCGGGCCTGCCGACGCTCGGCGCGCCCGATCTCAGCCTCGCCGACTACGGCGAGCTGGCGGCGGGGGCGATCGGGCTGATGCTGGTCGGCTTCGCCGAGGGTCTCGGCGCCGCTAAGGCCTACGCCGCCCGCGAGCACGAGGAGATCGACCCCGACCGCGAGTTGCTCGGGCTCGGCGGAGCCAACATCGCCTCGGGCCTCTCCGGCGGGATGGTCGTCAACGGCAGCCTCTCGAAGACCGCCGTGAACGCATCCGCCGGCGCCCGCACCCAGCTCTCCGGCCTGCTCGTCGCGGTGCTGACGGTGGTGACGCTGCTGTTCCTCACCGGCCTCTTCGAGGAGCTGCCCGAGGCGACCCTGGCCGCGATCGTGATCGCGGCGGTGATCGAGCTGGTCGACTTCCCGGCGCTGGCCGCCCTCTACCGGGTCTACACCCGCCGGCTCGGCCGCGCCTACGGCGTCGCCGCCCGCCCCGACTTCGTCGCCGCCGTGGCGGCGATGCTCGGCGTGCTGATCTTCGACACCCTGCCGGGCCTCTTCATCGGGATCGGCGTCGCGATGCTCCTCCTCCTCTACCGGTCCTCGCGCCCGCACGTCGCCGAGCTCGGACAGCGCGAGGCCGGCGGCAGGTTCGAGGACGTCGACCGCCACCCCGATGCGCGGCCGGTCCCCGGCGTCGTCGTCCTGCGGGTCGAGTCGGGCCTCTTCTTCGCCAACGCCGAGCCGGTGCGCCGGCGCATCGAGGCGGCCGCGGCGGAGGAAGCCGTGCGCGCGGTGGTGGTGGACGCGGAAACGATCCCGTTCATCGACGTCAGCGCGGCCACGATGCTGGACGCGCTGGCGGCCGATCTCGCCGCCGAAGGAATCCGGCTGCTCCTGGCCCGCGACGTCGGTCAGGTCCGCGACGTGCTGGGCAAGGTCGCCGCGAAATCGCCGCTCGAGATGTACCCGAGCGTGCGCGAAGGGGTGGAAGCGGCGTCGAAACTGAGTTGAGTTGGGGAGGGGTGGTCCTTGGCTGGTCAGACAACTATGTTCATCCAATGAACTGTCGAGAGAGGGAGAGGCGATGATCGAAAGGATCGAGGAGATGCCGGCCGGGACGATCGGCCTGCGCGCCTCCGGCAAGCTGACCCGCGAGGACTACCAGGAGGTGCTGGAGCCGGCGCTGCAGGAGGGGGTCGAAACGGGAGAGCTGCGGCTGCTCTTCGAGATGCACAGCTTCGACGGCCTCGAGCCGGGGGCGGTGATCGACGACGTCGAGACCGGCCTGCGGGCCTGGGTCCGTGACCACGAAGCCTGGAAGCGGTTCGCCTTCGTCACCGACGTCGAGTGGCTGGCGAAGACGATGCGCGCCTTCGCCTGGTTGGCCCCGGGCGAAGTCCGCATCTTCAGCCTCGGCGAGCTCGACGTGGCTCGCGAGTGGGTCGCCGGCTAGTTTCCGGGCAGCGCCGCGAGGGAAGTCCGCTGGGATGAGCAAAGTGCTTTGGCCGACGACCCGCGTCGCGGTGAACCTGATCCTGATTGCGGTGGCGGTGATCGGGGGGCTCTGGCTGCTCGGCGAGCTGCGGGTCGTGGTCGTCCCGGTGCTGGCTTCGCTGCTGGTGGCGACCCTGCTGATGCCGCCGACGGATTTCCTGCGCCGCCATGGATTCCCCAGCGCGCTTGCGACGGGCCTGGTGATGGTCGGTGCCGTGGCCCTCCTAGCCGGGGTCGTGACGCTGATCGCGCCCGCGGTCGTCGACCAGTTCGCCGAACTCGAATCCTCGGTCGACGAAGCGGTCAACGAGGTGGTGCGCTGGCTGGTCCAGGGGCCATTCGACCTCGAACGCAAGCAGATCGACGAAGCGGTGGAAAACGGGCTCGACTCGCTGCGCTCGAACGCGGGCGGGATCGGCAAGGGGGTGCTGACCGGCGCCTCGATGCTGGTCGAGGTGATCGCCGGCCTGCTGCTGATGATCGTCCTCGTCTTCTTCTTCGTCCACGACGGCCGCGGGATGTGGGAGTTCGGCCTCTCGATGGTGCCGCGGCAGCGGCGCGAGCTGGTCGACGGCGCCGGCCGCGAGGTCTGGACCGCGATCGCCGGCTACATGCGCGGCGTCGCCCTGATCGCGGTGGTCGACGCCGTCCTGATCGGGATCGCCCTGGCGTTGATCGGCGTGCCGCTGGTCGTGCCGCTGATGGTGCTGGTCTTCCTCGGCGCCTTCATCCCCCTGGTCGGCGCCGTCGCCTCCGGTGCGATCGCCGCCCTCGTAGCGCTGATCAGCAACGGCGTCGTCGACGCGGCCCTGGTGGTCGGCGCGATCGTCGCCATCCAGCAGATCGAGGGCGACCTCCTCTACCCGAACGTCGTCGGCAGGATGATCCGCCTGCACCCGGTCGCGATCCTCCTCGTCCTCACCGCCGGCACCGTGGTGGCGGGCATCGTCGGCGCCCTGCTCGCGATCCCGGTCGCCGCCGGCATCTGGACCGCGGTCCGCTTCGTCCGCGAGCGCGGCGCTACGCTCGTGTCTTGACGGCTGGGAGCGGGGTCACGCGGTTCACGCGAGCGGAGCTGGAGGCCTTCCGAGGCCACGAGGTCGGCGATCTCGTCGGGCCGGGACTGAAGCTGCTGTTCGTCGGCATCAACCCGGGCCTGTGGACGGCCGCGGTCCAGACCCATTTCGCGCACCCCACCAACCGCTTCTACCCGGCGCTGGCCGCGGCGGGCATCACCGACTACGAGATCGACCGGACGGCCGGGATGAGCGACGCCGACCGCTCCCACCTGATCGCGCGTGGCGTCGGGATCACCAACCTCGTGCGACGGGCCACCGCCCGCGCCTCCGAGCTCTCCCGCGAGGAGCTGCGCGAGGGCGGCGAGCGGCTGCTGCGATTCGTCGCCGAGCATCGCCCCCAGGTCGTTGCGATTGCCGGCATCTCCGCCTACCGCGAAGCGTTCGGCGAGCGGGCAGCGGTCCTCGGCCGGCAGCCGGAGACGCTCGATAGCGCGACCGAATGGTCCGGCGCCGCGCTCTGGGTCGTCCCCAACCCCAGCGGCCTCAACGCCCACGAGACCGTCGCGTCCCTCGCCACGGCCTACGCCGCCCCGGCCGCCGAGGCCGGCGTCATCGATCGTTGATGCGTCGCGTTCGTCGTTAGGCTCGCAGCGTGACGCCGGAGGATCTCGAGAACCTCGCGCACCTGCGCCGCGCCCGCGACCTGATGGACCGCGAGTACATGCGGCCGCTCGACGTCGACGCGATCGCGCGGGCGGCGTTGATGTCGACCGCGCACTTCTCGCGGCGGTTCCGGGCGGCCTACGGGGAGACCCCGTACGCGTACCTGATGACGAGGCGGATCGAGCGGGCGAAGGCGTTGCTGCGGCGTGGCGACATGTCGGTCAGCGGGGTCTGCTGGGAGGTCGGCTGCACCTCGCTGGGCTCGTTCAGCGCCCGCTTCACCGAGCTGGTGGGGGAGACGCCGACGGCCTATCGGGCGCGCGACCACGGGGTGCTTGCGAGCGTGCCGGGCTGTGTCGCCAAAGACATCACCCGCCCGAGCGCGAAGTCGAGGACTATTCGCAGTTGACCCCGCTAGATCGCCCAGAACTTGGATCGGCTCACCTCTGGTTTGAGGCGAGCCGATCCCTGGGCCTCTATTCGCGGACCACGCCGATCGTGTCGATGCCGTCGCCGTTCCAATCTCCGCTCATGCCGCGGTTCCAGACTCCACCGCCATATTGGAAGGAATGATTTGGGTTGCCGCCGCTATTGGAGTCACGAAGGTTCCAGTTACCGGCATTGGGGTCATAGACGCCGATCGTGTCGATGCCGTCGCCGTTCCAGTCGCCAACGATTCCCCTGGCCCAGACTCCACCGCCATATTGGAAGGAATAGTTAGGATTCCCGCCGCTGATCGAGTTGCGCAGGTTCCAGTTACCGGCGCTCGGGTCATAGACACCGATCGTCGTCGTCCCGTCGCCATTCCAGTCCCCTGCGACGGGCGTCCGCCAAGGCCCTCCGCCGTACTGGAAGGAGTAGTTCGGATTGCCAGAGTTGTTGGAGTTGCGCAGGTTCCAATTTCCCGCAACAGGGTCATAAACGCCGATGGTGTCCGTTCCGTCGTTGTTCCAGTCTCCGACTACCGCCCGCGCCCAGGGCCCACCCCCGTACTGGAAGGAGATTTCACCGCCACCGCTGCTGTTTGAATTACGTAGGTTCCAAACGCCGGTCACCGCGTCATAAGTTCCGGGCGTCGCGGTGCCGTCGCCGTTCCAATCCCCGCTGACAAGCACCGTGCCGCTCACCCCGAAGTCGAAAGTCACATCGGGATTGCCTGCACTGTTTGCATTGCGCAGCCGCCACTTGTTCGGATAAAGACTGGTGACGCCGTTGAAGTCATCGCTTCCGAGATAGCGATGACTGGTGGTGTAGAATGTATACATCAGTGCGGCAGGGTCCTCGGTGTGTCCTAGGCCGATCGCATGGCCGAGCTCGTGGGCAGCCACCGTAACAAGATCAATCGGTTGCCCGGTGGTGGACCGGCTCGCCGTGGTCCAGACCTCGGCGTCATCGAAGTGCACTCGTCCGTCGGAGGGATAAAAGGCATGCGCGAGGACACCGCCAGTTCCATCGAACGGGAAGCCATCGCCGTGGTCGCCGGTTCCCCAGCTGATCTTGATATCAGCAGTTGCGGCATTAGTCTCGAGGAATGAGAGGGGAGATTTCGATTCCCAGATAGCTATCGCTTCGCGAACCGCCTGCCACTCATCGTTTCCAGAGATATCGGCCGTGCCGTTGATGAATCCGTACGTCAGGTCCAGATGGTTCCATTTGGAAACGGGGGCAAAACTCGACTGGATGCCGGTTGGTAGATCGTCGTACAGCAATTGCTTTTTAGCTGCCGAGGAAGCTGCAGGTGCAGCGAGGGCCGCACCGATGACCGCAGAAACCATCAGAAGTTTCAGTAGTCGCCTCATGTTTGCTCTCCCTTGTATTAGTCGCTCAAGCGTCATCAGGCGCCTTAAAATACTCTGTTTAATAAAATAAACTGTAGATGGAGGGGTTTAACACGGTGGTTCTTTGCCTCTGCCCATCGGCGCTGCCGGCCGTTCCTATACCGGCTGACCACCGGGCGCCCGCAAGCGTGCCTGGCTGCATCGCCAAGGACCTCACCCGGCCTGAGCCGCGAGTCCGTGTCAGTGCCCCACATAGGGGGCACTGACACGGACTCGGCATCGAGCAGGATCGGAGAAACGCCGACGGTGGCAGCTCCCTAACGTGGCGGGCATGAACCTCTCCCTCTCCACTTGCTTCGTAATCGTCCATGACCCCGAGCGGGCGCTCGCCTTCTACCGGGACACGCTCGGCCTGGAGCTGCGCAACGACGTCGCCAAAGGCGACTTCCGCTGGATCACCGTCGGCGCCGCCTCCCAGCCCGACGTCTCGATCGTCCTCACCAACTACCTGAACGGCGGTCCCGCCGACCAGGAAGCGGTCGCCGGCCTCGTCGCCAAGGGCGCCCTCAACGGCGTCCATTTACACAGCGACGACCTCGACGCCGACTTCGAGAAGGTGCGCGAGGCGGGTGCCGAGATCGTCGAAGAGCCGACCGAGCAGCCCTGGGGGACGCGGGACTTCGCCGTGCGGGATCCTTCCGGCAACCTGGTGCGGATCGACCAGCCGCCCGCCTCGCCTTGACCGACACGCCCGCCGCCGACAGCCACGACCTGATCCGCGTCCACGGGGCGCGGGTCAACAACCTCAAGGACGTCAGCGTCGAGATCCCGAAGCGGCGGCTGACGGCGTTCACCGGCGTCTCCGGTTCGGGCAAGAGCTCGCTGGTGTTCGGAACGATCGCCGCCGAGTCGCAGCGGCTGATCAACGAGACCTACAGCGCCTTCCTGCAGGGCCTGATGCCGACGCTGGCGCGGCCCGACGTCGACGTCCTCGACGGGCTGACGACGGCGATCATCGTCGACCAGGAGCGCATGGGGTCCGACCCGCGCTCCACGGTCGGCACCGCCACCGACGCCAACGCGATGCTGCGGATCCTCTTCAGCCGGCTCGGCAAGCCGCGGATCGGCTCGCCGCAGGCGTTCTCCTTCAACGTCGCCTCGGCCGAGGCCTCGGGGATGTTCAAGAAAGGGGACGGCAAAGCCGAACGGGTCAACTTCTCCCGCACCGGCGGCATGTGCCTGCGTTGCGAGGGCCGAGGCAAGGTGACCGACTTCGACCTCTCGGCGCTCTACGACGAGAGCAAGTCGCTGAACGAAGAGGCGCTGACGATCCCCGGCTACAGCATGAAGGGCTGGCAGGGCCGGATCCTCAGGGGCTGCGGCTTCTTCGACCCCGACAAGCCGCTCGAGAAGTTCACGAAAAAGGAACGCGAGGCCCTCCTCTACAAGGAGCCGACCAAAATCAAGGTCGAGGGCATCAACCTCACTTACGCGGGTCTGATCCCGTCGATCGAGAAGTCGATGCTGGCGAAGGATCGCGAGGCGATGCAGCCGCACATCCGTGCCTTCGTCGACCGGGCGATCACCTTCACCACCTGCCCCGAGTGCGACGGCACCCGGCTCAGCGAGGCGGCGCGGTCCTCGAAGATCGGGAAGGTGAGCATCGCCGACGCCTGCGCGATGCAGATCAGCGACCTCGCCGAGTGGGTCCGCGGCCTCGACGAGCCGTCGGTGGCGCCGCTGCTGGAGGCGCTGGGGGAGACCCTCGACTCCTTCGTGGAGATCGGGCTCGGCTACCTCTCGCTCGACCGCTCCTCGGGCACGCTCTCCGGCGGCGAGGCGCAGCGGACGAAGATGATCCGCCACCTCGGCTCCTCGCTGACCGACGTCACCTACGTCTTCGACGAGCCGACGATCGGGCTGCACCCGCACGACATCCAGCGGATGAACGACCTGCTGCTGCGGCTGCGCGACAAGGGCAACACCGTCCTGGTCGTCGAGCACAAGCCGGAGGCGATCGCGATCGCCGACCACGTCGTCGACCTCGGCCCGAGTGCGGGATCCGAGGGCGGGGAGGTGGTCTTCGAGGGCACGGTCGAGGGGCTGCGTAAGAGCAAGACGCTGACCGGGCGGCACCTCGATGACCGCGCCTCGCTGAAGGAGGCTGTGCGCGAGCCGAGCGGCGCGCTGGAGATCCGCGGCGCCGACACCCACAACCTGCGGAACGTCGACGTCGACGTCCCGCTCGGGGTGCTGGCCGTCGTCACGGGCGTGGCGGGCTCGGGCAAGAGCTCGCTGATCGGCGGCTCGGTCTCCGGGCGGGACGGAGTGGTGACGGTGGACCAGACCGCGATCCGTGGCTCCCGCCGCAGCAACCCGGCGACCTACACCAAGCTGCTGGAGCCGATCCGCAAAGCCTTCGCCAAGGAGAACGGCGTCAAGCCGGGACTGTTCAGCGCCAACTCCGAAGGCGCCTGCCCCAACTGCAACGGCGCCGGCGTCATCTATACCGACCTGGGGGTGATGGCGAGCGTCGCCACTCCCTGCGAGGAGTGCGAGGGAAAGCGGTTTCAAGCGGAGGTGCTCGAGTACGAGTTCGGCGGCAAGGACATCAACGAGGTTCTGGAGATGTCCGTCGCCGAGGCCGAGGAGTTCTTCGCCGACGGCGAGGCCGCCCTCCCGGCTGCGCACAAGATCCTCGCGCGCCTCGCCGACGTCGGGCTCGGCTACCTGAAGATCGGCCAGCCGCTGACCACGCTCTCCGGCGGCGAGCGGCAGCGGCTGAAGCTGGCCACCCAGATGGGGGAGAAGGGCGGCGTCTACGTCCTCGACGAGCCGACCACCGGCCTCCACCTCGCCGACGTCGAGCAGCTTCTCGGCCTCCTCGACCGCCTCGTCGACTCAGGCAAGTCGGTGATCGTGATCGAGCACCATCAGGCGGTGATGGCCCACGCCGACTGGATCGTCGACCTCGGCCCCGGCGCCGGCCACGACGGCGGCAAGGTCGTCTTCGAGGGGACCCCCGCCGACCTCGTCGCCAAGCGATCGACCCTCACCGGCGAGCACCTCGCTGATTACGTCGCCTGATCACGCGCTGGGTTTCGGGGTATACAGGCCTCGGACCTTTCCACCGCATGACAAAGGAGACCGATGACCGTCAGTTCAGACTTCACCCCAGAGGAGTGGGAGACGATTCGCGAGGCGCCGACCGGCGCCGGGATGCTCGTCTCCACGGCCGAGCGGGGCGGCACCTTCCGTGAGGCGTTCGCGATGGCAAAGTCGTACGCCGAGGCCCGCCAGGAGCACGGCGAGTCCGAGCTCCTCGACGAGCTCGTCTCCGAGCGGCCTGACGTCGACAAGACCCGAACCGGCTCGCCCGAGGAGCTGAGAGAGCGGGCCCTGGAGAAGATCCGCGAGGCGGTCGGTTTGCTCGAGGCGAAAGCGACGCCCGACGAGCTCGGCGACTTCCGCGGCTTCGTCGTCTCCCTCGCCGAGCGCGTCGCTGGGGCGAAGGGCGAGGTCAGCGAGCCCGAGACGGCCGCGATCGCCGAGATCAGACAGGCACTCGGAACTTGATCCGGTTGCTGGGCACCCTCGGGTTGCTTCTCATGCTCGCCGCGTCGGGGTGCGGCGGGGAGGAGGACGGAGGCAGTACCGCCAAGAAGGGAAGCGTCGCCCCCAAGCCCGGGAGCAATGTCCCCGAGGGTGGCAAGACGGTCGTCGCCACGGTCTTCGAGGGGGGTCAAAAGGGGATCCCCGCCGACGTGGGTCAGTGGATGGTCGACATCGGGGTCCCTCGGGGAGACGACCTCGCCTTCACCGTCGGGAAGGCGATTACTCCGAGTGGCAACGCGAACTTTCGCCTGAGGAACCCGCAGGCCGTCGGCCACAACCTGACGATCGAGGAAGTGGACGCCGTGCCGGTCAAGGAGCCCTTCGAACGCGTAGTCAGGACGCCTGTAGTCCGCAAGGGATCGGGTTGGGTGCGCGTGCCTTTCTGGGAAGGGCAGCACTACGTCTTCTACTGCTCGATTCCCGGCCATCGCGAGGCGGGCATGGAAGGAGTGATCGAAGTCGATTCCCAGCTCGAGGCCGAGGACTTGAAACCGTTTTGAGCGCCTAGGAGAGCCGGTAGCGGAAGGTCACGACCGAGGCGCCGCCGTCTTTGGCGCAGCGGACGGCGCCGCCGGGGCCCGGAGGGTTGCTGCGCACGCAGCGGAAGTCGTCGACCCGCTCGACCCGCCCGCCGCCCGAGGCAACCGTCTCGGCCCACATCGCGGCCAGGGTGCGGGCCTCGTCGCAGGGCTGGCCCCTGGAGCGGAGCTTGGTGATCGTGTCGCCGATGCCCTGGCAGCTCTTGGTGGCCGCCGCGCTCGCCGGCGCCGGGAGCGCGAAGGCGAGGAGGATCAGGCCGAACAGCGCGGTGCGGAGGAGCTTCATCAACCGTCTCCCTACCCGCGCGGCCGGCGTTGGAACTCCTAGGCTGGATGACTTGGTCCCCCGTCTGCACGAGCGCTTCCCGGCCTTGACCGAGAATCTCCCTCATCTGGCGCTCTCCGAACGACCGACGCCGGTGCGGGAGCTGACCGGCCTCGGCGTCTGGGTGAAGGAAGACGGCGCCTTCGGCTCGGGCGGCTGGGGCGGCAACAAGGTGCGGAAGCTGGAGTGGCTGATCCCGGACGCGCGGCGACGCGGCCGTCGCTCGATCCTCACCTTCGGCGGCCTCGGCACGAACTGGGGCCTGGCGACGGCGCTGTACGCGCGCGAGCACGGCATCGAGACCGCGCTTGCCCTGGTCGACCAGCCGGTCGACGACCACGTCAGGGCTCAGCTCTCCCGGCTCGAAGCCTCGGGCGCGCGCATCCACCGCACCCGCACGAAGGCGCGGACCGTGGCGATGCTGCCGTGGCTGCTCGCGCGCAACGCCCGCGGCGGGCGGCCGCCGTACCTGTTGCCG
>DATEOT010000134.1:0-12686 GCA_035273795.1 Solirubrobacterales bacterium
GGACCGGCGGCGAGCGGCGAGCGGCGAGCGCGACGCTGCGCTGCGGGAGCTGGAGCGCAAAGCCGCGGCGGCGGACAAGGCAGAGGCGCGGGCGCGGCAGCTGGAGGCGGAGATCGAGGACCGCGAGCTGGAGGTCGACGATCTCGGCCGCGAGGTCGAGGAGCGCGACGCGGCCGTAGCCGAGCTGCAGCAGGCGCGCGACGCGGCCGAGGAGCGGACGCGGCGCGTTGCCGAGGAGTACCGGGCGCGGGTGCGAGAGCTCGAGCAGCTCGCCTCAACCCTGGCCGGCGGCCTCGCCCAAACCAAGCGAGACATCGACCGCGCGGCCGGCTCGCGCGCCTGGCGCTGGGGGCACGGCGCGACCAAGGCGCTGCGGCGGCTGACCCTGCGGCGCAACGTCACCGAGGGTGCTCTGGCGCGAGCGCTGAAGCGGATCGAGCAGATCGAGGAAGGCGCGACGCTGCCGCCGGCCGCAGCAGCGCCCGCGGCACAGGCAGCCGTGGACGCAGCGGCGCCACCCGCCACGGTCGTCGACGAACGCAGCGATGAGGAGCTGGACGCGGCGCGCCTCCTGCTCGCCGCCGAGATTCGCGAACGCCTCGGGCCGCCGCCGCAGTTGGCAGCTTGGCCCCCAGTGTCGATCGTCGTCCCGACCCGCAACGGCCGCGAGCACCTCGAGCGCCTGGCCGTCGGGCTGCGCGAGCGGACCGACTACCCGGAGCTGGAGCTGATCGTCGTCGACAACGGCTCCGACGACGGCAGCGTCGAGTTCCTGGAGAACCTCGACTGTGGCTTCCCGGTGCGGGTGCTCGCCAACGAGGAACCCGCCTCCTTCTCGGCGGCGAACAACCAGGGCGTCGCCGCGGCCGCGCACGACCTCCTGCTCTTCCTCAACAACGACATCGAGCCGTTCGAGCCGGGCTGGCTGCGCGAGCTGGTCGCCGCCCACCAGCGCGAGGGCGTCGCCGCCGTCGGCGCCACCCTGCTCCGCTCGCCCTCCGGCCCCGACCCGGAGCTGCGCGACCGCACCGTCCAGCACCGCGCGGTCAAGTTCCGCATGACCCCCGACGGGGTGCGCGCCTACAACGCCGGCGACGGCGCCGACCTCTTCGTCGCCGGGTTCGGCACCGAGGAACGGGTCCCGGCCGTGACCGCGGCGGCGATGATGGTCGCGCGGGAGCGCTTCGAGGACGCGGGCGGCTTCAGCGACCGCTACCGCTTCGGCACCGAGGACGTCGACCTCGGCCTGAAGCTGAGCGCCGGCGGCGGCGCGATCGTCGCCACCGGGCGCTCGGTCCTCTACCACCGCGAGTCGGTCAGCCAGAGCGCCGAGGGGCGCGATTTCATGCGCAACAACCGGCTCGTCAACCGCCGCGTCTTCCTCGAGCGCTGGGGCCCCCAGGTGCGGCGCTCCTACCGGCTGGGCCGGCTCCGCCGCGACCCCGGCTGGACCGACGGGGCCGGTCCGCACATCGCGATCACCGTCACCAGCCTCGATCCGGCCGCCGGCTGGGGCGACTGGTACACCGCCCACGAGATCGGCAACGCGCTGGCGGCGATCGGCTGGCGTGTCACCTACGTCGAGCGCCGCGGCGACGCCTGGTACGAGCTCCCCGCCGACCTCGACTACCTGCTGGCGCTGATGGACCCGTTCGACCTCAGCCGGGTGCCGCCGCAGGTGACGACGATCGCCTGGATCCGCAACTGGACCGAGCGCTGGATGGAACGACCCTGGTTCGATCGCGCCGACGTGCTGCTGGTCTCCTCGGCGCGCTCGCGGGAGCTGATCGAGGAGGCGACCGGGCGCAAGACGATCGCCTTCCCGCTGGCCAGCAACCCGGCGCGGTTCAAGCCGCACCCGGACGATCCCGACCTGGCCAGCGATTTCGTCTTCACCGGCAATCACTGGGGCAAGGACCGCGACGTGCAGGCGGGGCTGAAGCCGCGGCCGGGCGAGCGGCTGGCGATCTATGGCAAAGGCTGGGACGAGGTGCCGGATCTGGCCCCGCACTGGCGCGGCGCCGCCCCTTACGAGGAGCTGCCCGCCGTCTACTCCGCGGCCAAGCTCGTCCTCGACGACACCTCCGGCCCGACCCTCCCCTACGGCGCCGTCAACAGCCGCGTCTTCGACGCGCTGGCGGCGGGGACGCTGCCGGTCACCAACTGCGAGTCAGGGGTGCGGGAGCTCTTCGGCCCCGACTTCCCCGTCTGGACCGACGCGGCGACCCTGCGCACCCAGCTCGACTCCCTGCTCGGCGACGAGGAGCGGCGCGAGGCGCTCGCCCGACGATTCCGCGGCGAGGTCCTGCGCCACCACACCTACGCGCACCGCGCCCGCCGCCTGGTCGAGGTGCTCGAAGAGCACGAGACCCAGCCCTCCTTCTGCATCAAGATCGGCGCTCCGACCTGGGAGGTGGCCGAGCAGTGGGGAGACCTCCACTTCGCCCGGGCGATCCAGCGGGACCTGCGCCGCCGCGGCCACCCCTGCGCGATCCAGGTCCTCGAGGAATGGGAGAACGACGAGGGGCTCGTCCACGACGTTGCGGTTGTCATCCGCGGTCTCAGCCGCCACATGCCGAAGCCAGGGCAGGTCAACGTCCTCTGGAACATCAGCCACCCGGCCGACCTCGGCGGCGAGGAGTGCGACGGCTACGACCTCGTCTGCGTCGCCTCCGAGCGCTTCGCCGAGGACCTGCGGGGACGGACCTCGACGCCGGTGGTCGTGCTCGAGCAGGCGACCGATCCGGCGGTCTTCTACCCCGACCCCTCGCCGGAGTACGAGCACGACCTGGTCTTCGTCGCCAACTCGCGCAACGTCCTGCGGCCGATCGTCCGCGACCTGCTGCCGACCGACCGCGACCTGGCGATCTACGGGGGTGGCTGGGACGGGCTGATCGACACCCGCTACGTCGTCGCCGAGCACGTCCCCAACGAGGAGCTGCGCAAGGTCTACTCGTCGGCCAAGGTCGTCCTCTGCGACCACTGGGACGACATGCGCGAGCACGGCTTCGTCTCCAACCGGATCTACGACGCGCTCGCCTGCGGGGCGACGGTGATCAGCGACGCGGTGCCGGGACTGGAGCGCTTCGAGGGCGTCCTTGCCTACTCGGCGCCCGAGGAGCTGACGCAGCTGGTCGACGAGGTGCTCGAGGCCGGCGAGCCGCCGCGGGTCCAGCTGCCCGAAGGCAACTCGTTCGCCGACCGGGTCGAGGAACTGCTGGCGGCCCTGGCAGAGGTCTCGATTTCTCTTTCGGCCACCCACCCCGGCGCCTTGGCTGCCGGTCGCCGGTAGTTACCCGTGACAGTGCCTCTATTCTTCCCCGCCATGCTTCGCCTCGGCCGCACCGCGGCTCTCCTGGTCTCGCTCGTCGCCGGTGCCGCGTTTCTTGGTGGGTGCGGGGCCTCTTCCGACGACGAAAGCCAGACGACCGCGTCGGCAAAGCCGTCGAAGCAGGCCGGTTGCTCGCCGACCCCGGCCCGTGTGAACCCCCGGATAAGCAGGCATCTCGAGGAGTTGGCAGCGGTAGACGCGAAGATCGCCGGTGCGGACACGCGCTTCGAAGTCACGCAATCGAACCTTCGAGCAAGCATCGCCGGTCACTTCGGGGTCAAGGAGCCGTTTACGCCGGCGAAGGGATCCAAGTTCCTCTCGGTGACCTACTCGATCGAGAACGAGGGGCCGGTCGCCCTGAAGCCGTCGAAGACCGTGAACGAGAGCGCCCTCGTCGCCGATTCGAATGGCAGGGCATGGAGCAACGAACAGCTTGCGAGTTGCGGCGGTCCGGTCGCGGCCTCGCTCGCCGCAGTCCAGGAAGTCGAGTCGCCGAACGAGGAGATAGCGCCCGGGCAGGAGGCTACGACCGTCGTCGTCTTCGTCGTCCCCGCGGATTCCGACGGCTTCGTCCTCAAGCTCCCCAACCAGGAGCTCGCCTTCGACCTTCGCCCCGAGGCCTGAGCCCACCCCCGTGACTGAGTTCTTGGTGATCGGGTTCCCAAAGTCGGGAACCAGCACGCTGCACCGCGCTTTCCGCGAGGCGAAGATGAAATCAGCCCACTGGGTCGTCCGCGAGGGCTTCTGCGGACAGCTGATGTACCGGGACTTCCGGGCCGGGAAGAGTCCCCTGCACCAGCTGCGCCGCTTTCGCTGCGTAGCCCAGGCCGACGTCTGTTTGCCCGACGAAACCCGCGACGGCGAAGTCGTGAACTTCTGGCCTCAGCTGGATTTCGAGCTGATCGAAGCGATCCAGAGTCTCGACCCCGAGGTCAAGTTCATCCTCAATCGCCGCAACATCGACGACCTCATCGCCAGCATCGACAACTGGGCAAGCCTTCGCAATCGCCTGATTCGCTCCGAGATCCCTGGCCTGCCCAAAGGCAAGGGAGGCACGGACGCCGAGCTGCGGGAGTGGATCGGCGGTCATTACGACGCCTGTCGAGAGCACTTCCAGGGCGCCGACAACTTCCTCGATCTGCAGATCGAGGAAGACAGCTCACATCGGGAGCTCGAACGCTTCATGGGCACCGAGCTCCCGTGGTGGGGGGTGGCGAATCGCGGTGCCGACCGGCTGAAACGGGAAGCGGACGGTGGAGCTAAGGAAACCTCCGCAGGAGAGACCCCCTCGCCTGCTCCCCAGGCGGCGACCAGCTTCGACCGTCCTCGCCCCCCGGCGGGTGGCTGGAAGATCTCCGGAAAATGGAGCGCTGAAGACGCTTTTGCGCTCGAGGCCCTTCGCCCTCTCGGCGAGGCCTTTCTGCCTTGGACGGGATTTGCGCTCTCCCCGAGTGCGATTCTCAAGGTCCTCACCCTGGCGGAGTTTCAACGCCCTCGGGTCATCGTCGAGCTGGGAGCAGGCCTTTCGACGGTGGTCTTTGCTCGATACATGCGGTACGTCGAGCGAGCCGGTGCGCGCCTGATCAGCGCCGACGACAACGAGCAGTGGCTGGGGATGATCGCCGAGTATCTGGGTCGCGAGTCCCTGGGGGACCATGCCGAGTTGGTTAGGGCACCGCGACGGCCGTGGTCCGGGAAAGATCAGCTGGACGGCGAGGAAGATCCGGCCTGGTCGTTCGAGCCACCCGATCGCTGGTATTCGATCGACCCGATCCTCGAAGCGCTGGACGGAGACAAGATCGACCTCCTTTTGATCGACGGGCCCAAGGGCAAGGGCACGATCTCCCGCTACCCCGCCCTGCCCGAGCTGCACGAGCACTTGGCAGACGAGGCGATCGTCATCCTCGACGATGCGCAGCGGGAGCCGGAGCAGGAGTGCGCCGCCCGCTGGGAACGGTTCACCGACCTCACCTTCGAACCGCTCAAGGGCACCACGCTGTCGATCGGGCGCAGACCACGCCGTTAGGTCGACCGCAGTCGACGTCGTCGCAGCCGCCCCAGGAGCTTCATCGTCTCGTCGAGGTGGTGGAGCTCGAGGAAGTCGATCCCCTGCTCACGCAGACGCGTGGCAACGAGGTCGCGCTCGAGCGTGGTGCCGCTGTTCGCCAGATATCGGCCTATCTCGGCGTCGACCGGTAGGGACGCGGTGGACCCCGCGAAACGCCGAGCTCCGCGCGCCAGCCGTGCACAGACCAGGTCCGGAGTGGTTCCGAGCCGGGTTGCGGCCGACTCGACCGAGTGCTTTTCGAAGCCCATCAGAACAAGGACCTCGCGCTCATGATCGGGAATCGAGTCGAGGCGCTGCTTGGCCTCCGCTCGGCTCACTCGCCGGGGCAGCAGCGAGCGGATCAGTGAGCGCACGATCCTCACGTGGTAGGGGGAGATGACGCCGGTGGCCCTCATCAATAGCGGACAGGCAACCATCGCGACAGCAGCCGCGGCGAAATGCAGAGCCGGGTCGTCCGGGAGCTGACCGACCACCACTACGCAGACCGCGGCGATCACCGTGGCCACGGCCATGCGCGACCAGGCGAACGGGGTGGGCGAGTTTCCCCGGGCGTCCAACCGCAGCATCCAGACGCAGATCAACCCCCAGGCCACCACCTGCGCGGCGATCACGCCGTAAAGAGGGCTCAATTTCACCGCCAGCGCAGCCACTCCCGCATAGGGAAGGATCCAAACGAGCTGCAGCACGGTGAACCAGTAGAGGCGATTGTGAAAGCCGGTCGCCCGGTAGATGCCGCGGAAGATGAGATCGAGGGCTTGCGCGGCTGCAAGGAGCGGGATCAACGGGGCAGCATCCCGATAGGCCGGCGGAGCGATGCGAACGAGCGCATCGGCCGCGAGGGTGACCCCCACCAAGAGGCCGAGGCTGCTGAGAATCAGCAACAAGAAGACCTGGGCCTCGAACTCCCGCGGGCCCTTGTGCTCCTTCGCGGCGTTGGCGATGGGCGATCGCTCCAGCGGCACCCAAGCGAATAGATACCCCTCGCCGAAGAAGGTCGGGACCTGGGAGATCCGGTTCGCGACCTGGAAGAAGCCAACCGAGGCCGCCGGCGCGAGCAGGCCCAGCAGGATGATGCTCACGTTTGCCTGGGTCGCGCGCGCCAAGTGGAGCGGGATCCATCGCACTCCGTAGCTCCAGATGATGGCCACGTCTCCCCGTTTGGGCTGGAGGCGGTAGTAGTGGGGCGCTGCCACCATGGAGATTGCGATCGCCCCAGCCGTTCCCGCGGCAGTCGCCATCAGCACTCCGGCGACCCCACCTCCAGAGGCCAAGATCGCAATCGTGGCGCCGACGACGAGGATCGGTCGAGTCGAGTTGATGAGTGACCACGCAACCGGGCGACGCTCGAGGCGATAAATCTGGTGAACGGTCCGCCAGATCGTCCCGGTCCAAGCCGACGCAGCCATCCAACGGGTTGCCTCGGTCCACTCGCTGCCGCCGACGAGCAACTCGGCAATCGCCGGAGCCAGCAGTGCCACGATGCCGCAGACGATGCCGCTGACGACGGTGACGATCAGGGTTCCGGAGGTGAAGAGTCGGCGACGCTCGGCCACCGTCTCGGCGACGGACTCCCCTGCGACCGCAACCGGTCTTGCGTCGACTTCGACCCCGTCGCCCTCGCCGTCGTCGCTGCCGTAGGTGGCCAGCATCGTCCCGGTGGTGAAGCCGATGGCGCTGAGCACCGTGAGGATCGAGGCGATCGCGAAGAGAATGGCGAGGTGGCCGAAGACCGCTGGAGGCAGGTAGCGAGTGGTGACCGCCACGCTGACGATCCCGAGGGGGACGATCGCCGCCATTCCGAGCCCGAAGATCGCCGCGTCCCTCATCGCGACCTCGCCGAACAAGGTCATCGTCCTCGTCGTTCTTTCGCCGGCCGTGACGCTGACCGCCGGCACGCCTGCCGGTGCGGGAGTCCGCTTTCCCGGGGGGCCTTTCACCCGAGCCGATGCCGGCGGGCGACCGACGGATCGTTGCCGCGGGTCGCCTCGCCGGCCCAGAGGTCGAAGACGGATCCGATGTCGATGGCGATCCCTCCTCTCTCCTTGACCCAGCCGCAGTAGATCTTCCCCAGGTACCCGGCGCCGACCAAGAAGAGTTCTCCGGGCGAGCGTACGTCGATGTCCCTCCGTAGGCCTTCGAAGACGGATGGGAAATGAGGATCGTCAGAGGGGTCGAAGAAGAACTTGGCCTGCGCCGGAACCTTGTATTGCCGGACGTCCGGAACGTCAAAGACCTTCGAGATCGGCTCTGCGAGCTGGTGCCCTGAGACGATCGAGATCTGCTCCTCCCCGGCGAGAAGCTCACGGTAGAAGTCACGGTTGAGCAGGTGAAGATGTGCGTTGGATGCGCAGAGCTCAGTCTTCGGCCCGATCAGCCCATAGACATCCAGGAGCTCGCGGGCGAGACGGAACTGCTGGTCGGGGTAACTCGAGCGGAGCACTCCGAGCAGGTCGGCGTCCGCGATCAGTCTCTCCGCCTCGTCCTGCAGCAGGCCGACCTGAAGCTCGGCGGCCCGATCGCGAAACCAGTTCCGCACGCTACGGGCCAACCAGATCGGGGGGATGAAGTCCGGGAATCCCATGACCCTCGCCTCCCCGTTCCCCAGCCGCAGCAATGAAAACGGGCGCCGTGCCTGCTTGGCAGCCAGAATCTCCTGGCTCACTCCAGCAATGGAAACCTCTTTGGGCGGCTCTTGCCGAGGAACGTTCGCCACCCGGGTCGAAAGCAGCGGCAGGTCGGGCGTGAAGAGCATGCTGTCCGGCTCGATCTCCTCGAGAGGAGCTGGTTTCGGAGCGGCACCGGCGACCGCCTCGACCTTCTTTTCCAGGGCGCCGCTGTCCGGCATCCGACCTGGCGCGCAGGCGGCGACCAGAACGAGCTCTCCCCCTCCTTCAGGAGCGGGAAGGACCCCCAGAAGGTGCACGTCGAGACCTCGTCTGTCGAGCGCCTCTGCCAGGGCCTCGGCCCTTACGCCACGGCGGAAGAACGGAGGAAGGTTCTCGTCCCCTTCGGCGTCGACCGCCTCCAGAGCGACGACGAGCAAACTCTCCCGGGCAAAATCGGACAGCGAGTCGAGCAGCAACTCGACGTCCCGCACGTGCTCGACCCTCCCGCGCGAGAAGAAGATGGCCTTCGGATCCCGCAGTGTTTCGAAGTGTTGACGGGTACAGCGGTCGAAGTCGACCTTGACCCAATCGTGACCGGGATACAGCTGGTTCGCGAACTCGACGAAATATCCGTAGTCCACTCCCGTATATGCGACCTGGTCGGGCCCCAGGTGTCTCCCGTAGCCACAACCGATCTCGACGATGCGCTCGGCGCCCATCGTCGCGGCGGCTTGAACCATGAACTCCCAGTAAGCGCCGCTGACCTGTTCTGGCCAGCTCTTCCAGAAGTCATGGTGCACCTCGCGCCGAATCTCCGCGGCGGCAAGTGGCTGCGCCGCAATGCTCTGGTCGGGCACGCGCACAGTCTGGCGATGATTTCACACCGCCTCCGGGTCGAGTGGACCCGGAGGCGGTCAGTATCATCTCGCGCTTGAGCGCAGATGCCTGCCCGATTTGCGGCTCGACGGAACGGCGCGCCGCACTCGGCCGTGAGGGGGCGCTTTGCGAGGGGTGCGGGGCGCTGGAGCGCCACCGGGCGCTGGTACGCGAGTGCGCGGCGCTACTCGACCGCGGCGGCAGCTGCCTCGAGGCCGGGCCGGCGAACCGGCGCGTCTACGGCGAGTTCCTGCGCGAGCGCCGCTGGACCTACCGCTCGCTCGACCGCTGGCGGACCGGCAACCCGAACGACCCCCGCGCGGTCGGCTTCGTCGACCACGAGGCCGACCTCACCGACCTCTCGGTCTTCGGCGACGGCGAGTTCGACCTCTTCGTCGCCCAGCACGTGATCGAGGAGATCGAGGACTACGGCCGCGCCCTCGACGAGATCGCGCGGGTGCTGGCGCCCGGCGCCACAGCGCTGCTGGAGATCCCCTTCGACCCGGCTCGGGAGCGCTCCGAGCGCCAGCCGCCCGACCACTTCGGCAACGTCTGGAGCTTCGGGGCGGACCTGCTCGACGAGCTGCGGAGGCGGTTCGGCGCGGTCGAGACGGTGACGCTGGAGGAGGGCGCCTACAGCGGGACGCTGCTGGTCTGCACGGTCGCGGAGGGGGCGGGATCCGACTCCCCCTCCATCCGCGAGAACGAGCTGCCCGGCGACGGGGACTGGTGGGGGCGGCCGCACGCCCCGGCGGGGGCGCTGGAGGCCTACGCCTCCTGGCCGAGCACGGAGCCGGGCGGCCGGCTCGAGCTACACGTCAGCACCAACCCGCCGGCCCGCTACCGGATCTCCCTCCACCGCCTCGGCTGGTACGACGGCGCCGGCGGCCGTACCGTCGCCCGCCACCCTGAGGCCGGCGACCTGCAGGGGCTCGCGCGCCCTGCTCCCGCGATCGCCCCCGGCCCCTCCGTCCCCTCCTCCGGCTGGCCGGTCACCGACTCGATCGCGGTCGGGCGGGACTGGGCGAGCGGCCAGTACCTTGCCCAGCTCGTCATCACCGAGGGGGAGTGGCGCGACCACGCAACCTACGTGCCGTTCGTGGTGCGGGCGGCGCTCGAGCGCCGCGCCGACGTCCTCGTCCAGATGCCGGTCACCACCGCCCAGGCCTACAACCACTGGGGCGGCAAGAGCCTCTATCCCTCCAATAGCAGCGACGAGGAGGCGGCGGTGCGGGTCAGCTTCGACCGGCCGATCCCGACCTGGCACGAGGCGAACCTGAACGCGCGCTGGCCGTTCATCTGGGACCTGCAGCTGCTGCGCTTCCTCGAGCGCGAGGGCTATGACATCGCCTACACGACCGACCTCGACACCCACCGCGAGCCGTGGGGGCTGCTCGGCCATCCGCTGGTGATGACCTCCGGCCATGACGAGTACTGGAGCGGCGAGATGCGCAGCGCCTGGGAGGCGGTGCGCGCGAGCGGCGCCGCCCTCGCCTGCATGGGCGCCAACACCTGCTACTGGCAGACGCGCTTCGAGGACGAGGGGCGGACGATGGTGATGTACCGGCGCGCGGGCGCCGACCCCGAGCCCGACCCGGCGCGCAAGACGGTCCGCTTCCGCGAGCTCGTCCCGCCCCGGCCCGAGGGCGAGCTCTGGGGCGTGCAGTATGAGGAGGGAATCGACTACCCCGGGGCGCCGCCCCGCCACTACGTGCTCGCCGACGGGTGCCTCGGCGACCCCTGGCTGGCCGGGACCGGGTTCGAGACGCCAGCGACGCTGGAGGGGCTGGTCGGCTACGAGTGGGACGCTTTCACCGCCGCCGCCGAAGTGGACGAGCCGACCGTCTTCCTCCACCACGAGGGAGAGCCCTCCAACGCCGACGCCGTCCGCCACCGCACCCCGGCGGGCGGGATCGTCTTCGCGGCCGGCTCGCTGCAGTTCAGCTGGGGCCTCGACGGCTGGGGCGGCCACGGGCAGGCCGACGAGCGGCTGCAGCGGCTGATGAAAAACGGGCTCGACGAGATGATCGCGGTCGGGCGGCGAGCCGTCGCGGGCGAGCATGTCGCAGCCTGAGCCAGAGGCGGCCGGTGCCATGGGATGGCTGCCGCTGCCGCCGGCGGCGATGCGGTTCATGGGCGAGAGCGACGAGCGCTTCCTGCGGACCGGCGACGAAAGCGTCGCCGATCTGCGCGAGGTGGTCGGCCTCGGCGACGACGAGCGTCTGCTCGACCTCGGCTGCGGCTACGGACGGCTCGCCCACGCCCTCCTGCGCGATCCCGGCTTCGCCGGCACCTACCTCGGCCTCGACATCCTCCCCGGCCCGATCGCCTGGTGCGAGGAGGAGCTGGCGCCGCGCGCTGGCGGCCGCTTCTCCTTCCGGCAGATCGACGTCGCCAACGCGCGCTACCGGCCCGACGGCGGGACGCCGCCCGAGCGCGCCGAGCTCGGGGTCGAGCCCGGCTTCTTCGACGTCGTCGCCCTGATCAGCGTCTTCACCCACCTGGACCCGCCGTCGGTAGAGCGCTACCTCCACCAGATCGCCGAGGCCCTCGCGCCGGGTGGGCGCGCCTTCATCAGCGCCTTCCTCCTCAACCCCTCCTGGCGCGAGCTCGAAGCGGCAGGCCGCTCGCCGATCCCGATGCCCCACCGGCTCACCTCCTTCTGCCGCTACCAGGACCCCGACGACCCGCTGCACGCGATCGGCTACAAGCCGGCCTGGTTGGTCGAGCGGGCCCGGGAGGCGGGGCTGGAGCTGGCCGGTCGCCCCCGGCTCGGGACCTGGTGCGGACGCCCGGACGGCGTCGGCCACCTCGACGTCCTGGCGCTGCGCCGGGCCGCGGCCTGACGGGCGCCTAGAATCGCCGCCGTGGCAGAGCCGGTCGACTTCGCGGCGAGCAGCAGGGCGGTCGCCGAGCGGCTCGTCGCCGGCCGCGCCCGCATCGACACGACGATCGGCGAGGGCGACCAGATGTACCGGGGGGACCTCGACTCCTACCTCAGCGTCTGCCACTCGGCGCTCGCCCAGATCGGCCACGCGATGGCGATCTGCGGACGCACCTCCCCGGCCCGCGTCCTCGACTTCGCCTGCGGGCACGGGCGAGTGCTGCGCGGGCTGCGGGCGACCTTCCCCGAGGCGGAGCTGACCGGCGCCGACGTCAACCGCGACGGAGTCGACTTCTGCGCCCGCCAGTTCGGCTCGCTGCCGGTCTACTCCGATCCCGACCCGGCGAAGGTCTCGCTGGCCGGCGACTACGACCTGGTCTGGGTCGGCTCGCTCTTCACCCACCTCGACGCCGGCCGCTGCCGCGAGTTCCTCGACCTGCTGCGGCGCAACCTCGCCCCGGGCGGCCTGCTCGTCTTCTCCACCCACGGGCGCAACGCGGTCGACCGCTGGCCCCTCGATGACGAGCGAAACCGGGCGATCGTCGAGGGCTTCCAGCGCGACGGCTTCGGCTACCGCGACCACCCCGGGGTCGAGGGCTACGGCACCACGGCCTTCACCGCGGCCTGGATCGCCGAGCAGCTGGCGCCGTGGACCGACCTGATGCTGGTCGGCTACGTCGAGCGGGGCCTCGCCGACCACCAAGACGTCGTCGCGGTGCTGAAGACCGACGTCCACCACCCGCAGGACGAGCTGCTGGTCGTCTAGCGGACGCTCAACGGCTCGCGCCCGCGCCGCCGTAGACGACCGCCAGCCGCTCCCGCTCGCGGTCCCAGACGGCCTCCGCCGCCAGCCGCTTCGCCGCCGCCCGGAAGCGGGCGTTGGCCTCCGGCTCCAGCACCGCGCGCAGCGCGGCGGCGACC
>DATEOT010000135.1:0-33285 GCA_035273795.1 Solirubrobacterales bacterium
TGGGGCGGGGCACCCGACCCCCCAGTAGCCTTGAACACGTGAGCGCGAAGCCGAGATACGACCCCCAGGCAACCGAGGCCAAGCGCCAGGAGATCTGGGAGAAACGCGGCGACTACGCGGCCCCAGAGCCGAAAGACGGCCAGGAGCGCGTCTACGTCAAGCCCTCGAGCCCGTTCACCTCGGGCAACCTGCACATGGGCCACGTCCGCGACTACTCGATCGGCGACGCCTACGCCCGCTTCCGCCGCGGCCGCGGCGACGCCGTCCTGCTCGGCTTCGGCTTCGACGCCTTCGGGCTGCCCGCCGAGCTGGCGGCGATCGAGCGCCAGATACCGCCTGCCGAGTGGGTCGCCCAGTGCGGCGAGCGGATGCTGGGGCAGATGAAGCGGCTCGGCTTCTCCTTCGACTACGACCGCGTCTTCTACAGCTCCGACGAGGGCCAGTACCGCTGGTCGCAGTGGCTGTTCACCACCCTGCTCGAGCGCGACCTGATCTACCGCGCCGACACCACCGTCGACTGGTGCGACACCTGCCAGACCACGCTCGCCTCGATCCAGGTCGAGGACGGCCGCTGCTGGCGCTGCCACAACGAGGTGCGGCTGATCCGGCGCCCGACCTGGTTCCTGCGGATCACCCCCTACCTGGAGGAGAACGACCGCAACCTCGAGCTGCTGGAGGAGAGCCGGAAGTGGGACGACCTCTCGCTGGCGACCCAGCGCTACATCCTCGGCCGCTCCGACGGAGTCGAGCTGGAGCTGGAGGGGGACGGCCGCTCGCTGACCGTCTTCACGCCGCACCGCAGGTTCGCCGCGCTGGCGAGCTTCGTGCTGCTCTCGCCGCGCCACCCGGAGGTGGACGCCTGGGCCACGGCGCCGGGCGCGCGGGAGGAGCTGGAGCAGATGCGCTCCGGCGGCTGGGACCGCAGCGCCCGCGACGCGCGCTCGGTGCCGCTGGTCGATACCGGCTCCTCCCTCCGCGGCCCCGACGGCAGCGAGCTGCCGGTGGTCGTCTCGCCAATCGTCGACTCCCGCTTCGGGCCCACGGCGGCGCTCGGCATCCCCGCCGTCGACGAGGCCGACCGCGACCTCGGGGCGCGGCTGGAGCGGGTCGAGCTGCCGGAGCGCGGCGAGGACGACGAGGGCCCTGCCCCGGCGCCCGTCGAGGGCGCCCGCGAGGCCACCCGCTACCGCGCCAACGACTTCTCGATCTCCCGCCAGCGCGCCTGGGGCTGCCCGATCCCGATCGTCCTCTGTGAGGAGTGCGGCCCGGTGCCGGTGCCGGAGGAGGACCTGCCGGTCGTCCTCCCGCGCGACCTGCAGCCGACCGGGGAAGGGAACCCGCTCGCCGAGCGCCCGGACTTCGTCGACGTCGAGTGCCCGAAGTGCGGCGGTACCGCCAAGCGCGAGACCGACACCCTCGACTGCCATTTCGACGCCCTCTGGCTCTGGGTCCCGGCGGCGGTGCCGCCCGAGGGCCGCGACGAGCAGATGTTCACCCACCCCGACCTGCGGGAGTGGCTGCCGTCGGAGCGGCTCGTCGCCGGCAACGACAGCGGCGGCTTCGTCTTCGACCAGCGGATCGTCACCAAGGCGCTGCGCGACATCGGCCCCTTCGCCTTCATGGGGGAGGGGGAGCCGTTCGCCGGCTGCCTCTTCCACGAGATGGTGATCGCCGACGGCCGCAAGATGAGCAAGCACCTGGGGAACGTCGTCAATCCCGACGAGCTGGTCGGCGAGCACGGCGCCGACACCGTCCGCCTCGCGGTCCTCTACGCGGCGGGGCCGGCGAAGACGCTGAACTGGAGCGACGGAGCGGTTCGCTTCGCCAGTCGCTTCCTCCGCAACCTCTGGATCTACACCCACGACCGCCTCGCCGGGCTCGAGGGCCTGGAGCACGATCCGGAGGCGGCCGCCGACACCGAGCACATGCGCGACCGGCTGCGCAAATGGTGCGAGAACGGCCTCTCCCGGATCACCGAGGACGTCGAGCAGCTGCAGATGCACAAGGCGATCCGCAACATCACCCGCCTCTTCGAGCGGATCCAGGACTTCGAGAAGCGCGTGGTCAAACGGCGGGGCCAGCTCGACCGCGCCGACGCCGAGGCGCAGATCGCCGCGCTCGTCCTGCTGGCGCGGACCCTGGTCCCCTTCGCGCCCCACCTGGCCGAGGAGCTGCTGGAGGCCGCGGGCGTGGGGGACGCCGCCGAGGCGGTGGGGGCGTGGCCGGGGTCGGCCGAGATCCCGGTTTCCTCCGCCCCTACGGCTGCTTCTTCGTAGAGATCTCGACAGATATTTGCTCGATTGAGCAAATAGAGTTGATTGATGGATCTGATTCTGTTATGAATTGCCGTGCCGGGCGATCAACCGGTGAAGGAGGCGGGGCTCTCGGATATGGGAAACCGCCTTGGGGTGGCAAAGGAGGACCAATCCTGAGCCAGGATCAAGCGTCATGACGGATCCTGGTCACGCCGGCTCGGCCGGCGTCGCCCCGCCTCCCTTCACTTATCTCGCGATCGGTCAGGCGCGCGGGGGCCGCTTCACGTCGAAGCGGCGCGCCTTTGGCAGCCAGGAGATGCCGGCGCAAAGCTCGCTCGGGGTGGTGTTCAGCGCCCCGGCCAGCTTGACGATCGTGGCCAGCCGCGGCTCGCGCCCGGCCCGCTCGAGCAGCGAGACCTCGGTGCGGTGCAGGTCGCACATGTAGCCCAGCTCTTCCTGTGAGACGCCGGCCTCGGTTCGGGCCCTGCGGAGGTTGACGGCGAAACGGTCCTGGGGGGTCATCGAGGAGGATCCTTCACTGTTGCGGACAGAAGCTCTACAGACAAGAGGCTACAGTCTGCTTGCGCCCGCTTCAGGTTCCGCTACCTTCCTGAGACGAATCGGTGCGCCACCTGGCGCACTTTTGCGCAGAAAGCGTTGAGCACTAGCTGACCATGTGTTATACCCGTGCGACCAATTGGACCAGGGCCGAGAGATCGGCGGCAAAGGAGGAGTCATGAGTGACGCGGTAGATCCGCATCTCACCGAGCCCTACGGGCTCCGGACCACCTCTTGTGCCACCGAACTCGTCTGCCGCGACTGCGGCTACCGGACGCCGCTGCTGGACAAGGCCTTTAAGTGTCACGCTTGCGGCGAAGGCCTCGACGTCGACTACGACTACGAGCTCGCCAGGAAGCGGATCGAGGAGCGCCCGCTGGCGGAGCGCCCCTGGAACATCTGGCGCTTCGAGGAGCTGCTGCCGATCCTCAACCGCAAGGCGCAGCAGCGCGTCGCCCAGTTCGCCGGCAAAACGCCGCTGATCCACGCCGAGCGCCTGGGGGCCGAGCTCGGCCTCAGCAACCTCTACATCAAGGACGACTCGAGCAACCGGCCGTCGTTCTCCTACAAGGACCGCGTCGTCGGGATGGCGATCGCCCGCCTCCTGGAGCTGGGCAAGGACGAGGTCGGCTGCGTCTCGACCGGCAACGTCGGCACCGCCGTCGCCGCGCTCGCCGCCCAGGCCGGGGCCAAGCCCTACATCTTCTACCCGGGCAACATGGAGAAGGGGAAGGCGAAGGCCTGTCGCGCCCTGGGCGCGCAGGTGATCCAGCTCGACGCCAACTACGACGGCGCCAATCGCGCCTGCCGCGAGCTGGCGATCACCACGGGCATGGAGTTCGCCAACATCACCCTGCGGCCGTTCTACGCCGAGGGGGCGAAGACGATGGCCTTCGAGGTGGTCGAGGAGCTCGGCTGGAAGGCCCCGGACCACTTCGTGATCCCGGCCGCCGGCGGCACCCTCTCCTCGCGCGTCCACAAGGGCCTGGTCGAGCTGGAGAAGGTGGGGCTGGCCGACACTGCTCACTCGAAGATCGACATCGCCCAGGCCAGCGGCTGCTCCCCGATCGTCACCGCGATCGTCGACGGCGGCGAGCTCGTCCCGCAGACGCCGGAGACCGCCGCCCACTCGATCGCGATCGGGGCTCCCGGCGACGGCGCCCTGGTGGTCGACGCGGTGCGCTCGCGCAGCGGCTCGGGGGCCGCGGTCTCCGACGAGGAGATCTTCAGCGCGATCGACCTGCTCGGCGCGACCGAGGGGATCCTCACCGAGCCGGCCGGCGGCACGACGATCGCCTCGACGGCGCGGCTGGCCCAGGAAGGGAAGATCGCCCCCGACGAGACGGTGGTCGCGGTGATCAGCGGCAACGGGCTGAAGACGCTTCAGGAGCACCCCGACAAGTCGTGGCCGGAAATGGTTCCGTGCGAGGTCGGTGCGATGGAGGAGATCCTCAACGACTTTCGCCAGCAGGCAGCGGCGGCCGCGCTGCGCTGAGCGAAAGGGGGCCCGGCGACCGGCGCGACCTCCCGGCGCGCAGCCGGTCGCCTGCTCGGGTCTCGGTAGCCTGTTTGGCTGGTGAGCCAGCCACCGCACATCGACGGGGTCACCCACCACTGGGTCAACGCCCGCGGGCTCGACTTCCACTACGCGGAAGCCGGGGAGGGGGACGACGTCGTCCTCTGCCTCCACGGCTGGCCGCAGCACTGGTACGAGTGGCGCCACCTGATGCCGGCGCTCGCCGACCGCCACCGGGTCCTGGCCCTCGACCTGCGCGGATACGGCTGGTCGGACGCGCCGCCGGACGGCTATGAGAAGGAGAACATGGCCGACGACGTCCTTGCCGTCCTCGACGAGCTCGGGATCGAGCGGGTGAAGCTGGTCGGCCACGACTGGGGCGGCTGGATCGGGTTCCTGCTGGCCCTGCGGGCTCCGGAGCGGATCGAGCGTTACCTCTCGCTGAACATCCTCGCGCCCTGGACGACCACCAGGGCGGTGGCACCCCACCTCTGGCGCTTCTGGTACCAGTGGATGGTCTCGAGCCCGGTAGTCGGCCAGCGGCTCCACACCAGCGGCAAGTTCATCCCCAAGGTCCTGGTCGGCGGCTCGGTGCGGAAAGAGGTCTGGGACAGCGCCACCATCCACGCCTTCTCGGACACCTTCACCCAACCAGCCCGGGCGCGGGCGGCGGTGCAGACGTATCGGACCTTCACCCTGCGGGAGACGCCGAAGATGCTGCGGGGCCTCTACGCCGACGCGCACCTGACCGTCCCCACCCGGCTCGTCTTCGGCACCAGCGACTTCGTCCTCCGTCCCGAGGCTCTGAAGGGCTTCGAGCAGCACGCCGACGACATGCAGGTGGAGCTGGTCGGCGGCTGCGGGCACTTCATCGCCGACGAGATGCCCGAGCTGGTCGCCGAACGGGCCAGGACGTTCTTCGCCTAGGGCTTTGCCGGTAGGGAGGGATGGGTGTTCCCTTCCCTCCCTGGGATTTTCGCCGCTAACTCAGCAGCTCTCGCCGACGGGCACTGCGAAAATCAGGACGCCGGTCGGGAAGGGAACACCCATCCCTCCTAGCGACAGCTTCCGGTAGACGCCGAAGCACGAAAGCTGTCGTCAGAGGGCGCCGGTGTCCCTCGGAGGAATGTTCGGCGATATGCAATCTGTCTTTTGCGCGCGAAGCGCGCGGCAGGTTCTCCCCGACCGGAGGGAGGGGAGGTCAATTCCGGAGAGGGACACCGGCGCCCTCTACCGGCAACGGTTACGTCCGGATTCGTGCCTCCTCGAGGTCCAGGTCTCGCTCGATTTGACGCAGGGTCTCGTGCCGTAGTCGGCCGGCGCCACGCAGGGTCAGCAGCTCCTCCCGCTCGATCCCGATCAGCTCGCGGCGCAGCCCGCCGTAGTCGGCGAGCCGTTGCTCGCGGGCGGCGACGTCCGGGTCCTCGCCGCCTAGAACCGCCTGGCACATGCGGAAGCGGGAGCGGTAGAGGTCTCGCAGCCGCTGTAGCTGCTTGTCGTCGGCGCGCTCCTCGGACTCCATCTCGTCGATCCGGTCGAGCGCCGATTGCGCCGCCTCCATGCGGGCAACCGCCTCTTCGTCCGACCAGCGCCGCGGCCGCTCCAGCTTCAGGGCACGGACGATGAAGGGAAGCGAGAGGCCCTGGCCGACGATCGTGATCAGGATCAGGGCGAAGGTGAGGAAGATGATCTCGGGGCGGCCGTCGACGCTGAGCGGGACGGCGAGTGCGGCGGCGAGGGAGACGGCGCCGCGCATCCCGCTCCAGCCGACGGCGAAGCGTTCGCCGGCGCTCTCGCCGGCGTCCCCGCGCATCGCGAAGACGAAGGCGATGCGGACGGCGATCGAGGCCACTGCGATGGCCGCCACCGGCAGCAGCAGGCCGCTGACCCCGGAGCCGCTCTCCTCGAGGGTGTCGATGATCTCCGGCAACTGCAGGCCGAGGAGGACGAAGAGGGTGATCTCGAGCCCGAAGACGAGGGCGTTCCAGAAGGCGACGGCGCTGAGGCGGACGTCGGCGTCGAGCGAGTGGGGGGAGCGGTAGCCGGCGTAGAGGCCGGCGACGACGGCGGCGAGGATGCCGGAGACGTGCAGCTCCTCGGCGCCGATGTAGGCGCCGTAGGCGGTGAGGACCGAGATCGTGATCGCCAGGTCAGCCTCGCTCTGGCGGCGGATGACGAGGTCGGAGAGGACCCCGACCGCGAGTCCGGCGAGGATCCCGCCGGCGGCGATGCCGACGAACTCCAGGGTGGCGGCACCGAGGCTGAAGGCGCCGCCGGTGGCGACGCCGACGGCGATCCGGTAGATGACCAGCGCGGTGCCGTCGTTGATCATCGACTCGCCCTCGACCAGCAGCCGCACTCGCTCCGGGGCGCCGAGGCGGCGGAAGATCGCGGTCGCCGCCGGGGCGTCGGTGGGGGCGAGGACGGCGCCGAGGATCGCCGCCTCGGCCCAGCTCAGCTCGGGCACGAGGGCGTGGGCGACGACGGCGACGACCGCGGCGGTGAGGAAGACGAGGCCGACTGCCAGCAGGCCGAGCGGGCGCACCACCGCCCGCAGCTCCAGCGGCGAGGTGCGCCAGCCGGCGGCGTAGACCAGCGGCGGCAGGAAGAGGAGGAAGACCGTGTCCGGCTCCAGTTCGACGTCCGGCAGGCCCGGCACGAAGGCGATCGCCAGACCGCCGAGGACGAGGACGATCGGCGCCGGGATCTTGCCGAACTCGGCAAGGCGGACCAGCAGCGCGGCGGCGAGGACGAGGACGAGGATCGACTCGATGTCGTGCACGGGGACATAACATCAAGGGTCAGGTGGACGAACTGCTCTCACCCCCGCTGGAGGACCTCGACCACGTCCGCGGTGAGCGCGGGGCGCCGCTGGAGCTGGTCATGTTCGGCGACTTCCAGTGCCCCTTCTGCCTCGGCGCCCAGTCGATCCTGCGCCGGGTCCGCGAGCGCCTCGGCGAGCGGCTGTTGTTCGGCTTCCGCCACCTGCCGATCCCCGAGCGCCACCCGCTGGCGCCGCTTGCGGCGGAGGCGAGCGAGGCGGCTGCCGCCCAGGGCCGGTTCTGGGAGTACCACGACGCGCTCTACCCGCTGCAGCCGAAACTCTCGCGCGAGGTGATGCTGCAGGTGGGGCGGGACCTCGGGCTCGACGCCAAGCGGATGGCGACCGAGATCGACTCCGGCGCCCACCGCGACCGCGTCGCCCGCGACGTCGCCTCGGCCGAGGCCAGCGGCGCCACCGGCACTCCCACCTTCTTCGTCAACGGCAAGCGCTTCTTCGGCGCCTACGACGCTTCCTCGCTGGTCGAGGCGCTCGAAGCAGACGCCTGAGCGGCGCGATGAAGGCCCTGGTCCAGCGCGTCAGCCAGGCCGCCGTCGACGTCGAGGGGGACCGCGTCGCCCAGATCGGCCCGGGGGTGCTGATCCTGCTCGGGGTCGGCGCCGGCGACGGGGAGGAGGAGGTCGACCGGCTCGCCGAGAAGGTGCGGAAGCTGCGGATCTTCGACGACGCCGAGGGGCGGATGAACGAGCCGCTCGGCGAGCGTGAGGTCCTCTGCGTCAGCCAGTTCACCCTCTACGGCGACACCCGCCGCGGCAACCGTCCCAGCTACATGGAGGCGGCGCGGCCGGAGGTGGCCGAGCCGCTCTACGACCGCTTCTGCGAGCGCCTGGGGGCGAAGAAGGGCGTGTTCGGCGCCTGCATGGGGGTGGCGCTGATCAACGACGGCCCGGTGACCCTGATGCTGGAGGTTTGAGAGCAGAAATGTTCTGTCTGCAAAAACCTCTATGGTTGTCGTATGAGCATCTTGCCCCTCGCGGGGATATTCACCGACAGCCTCTCGGATCTCGGAACACGATGAGATGGATCGCAATCCTCGGAGTTCCGTCCGCGGTCGTCGTTGGGTTGGTGGAGCTGCTCAACCGGCTCGACGCTGGACCTGGAATCGCCATGGTCGCCTTGGGCCTGACCGCAGTGGTGGGAGGCGCCGTGCTCGGCTATTTCGCCGACCGTCTTCCGGAGCTTTCAGGTAAGCGACGTCGTGACAGGTTGACCGCGCGCCACCTGGATCACTAGCTGTAGCCGGTTGCGGGGTTCCCCGGTTGCGGGGTTTGCGAGGCTCTGGCAGGGGAAGCCGCAAGGGGTGAGAGACCAGGCGCGCCCGCCGCTTTTACCGTCGCTGCTGCTGGGGATCGGCCTCGGCGGCTTCGTCGACGGGATCGTTCTCCACCAGATCCTGCAGTGGCACCACATCCTTACCGCCGAGGGCTGCTGCCCGGCCACCACGGTCGGCGGCCTCGAGGACAATGCCCTCGCCGACGGCTTCTTCCACCTCGCCACCTGGATCGCGGTGATGGCCGGCACGATCGTCGCCGTCCGCGCCTGGCAGCGCGGCGAGCTGGCCCCGCCTTGGCGCTCCCACGTCGGCGGCCTCCTCCTCGGCTGGGGCCTGTTCAACCTGGTCGAGGGCCTGGTCGACCACCAGATCCTCGGCATCCACCACGTCCGCGACGACCTCGGCGGCCCGATCGGGTGGGACCTGGCGTTTCTCGCGTCCGGAGCGCTGCTGGCGGCGGTGGGGTGGGCGCTGATACGAGCCGGAAGCGCGGAAGCCTCCGAGCCTCGACCCCGGGCTACCGCCAGCCGTCCCTGAGCACGCGCCGGGCGTTGCCGCCGAGGATCGCGTCCACGTCTCCCCGGGAGAGGCCCTTGCCTTCCAGCGCATCCCGGACCTTCGGGAGTTCGGCGGCGCTGTGGCAGTCGTCGGGCGGATCGGTGAAGCCGTCGAAGTCGGTGCCGATCCCGACGTGCCGCCAGTCGCCGCCGCTCCACTCGTTGACCTGCTTCATCGTGTTCCAGATCGCCTCGAGGCCGTCCGCGGGATCCGAGCTTTCCAGCCAGTAGGGCATGAAGATGACGCCGACGACGCCGCCCGAGGCGGCGATCGACCTGACGTCCTCCTCTGTGAGGTTGACGGCGGCGCCGTTCAGCGCGTAGACGCCGGAGTGAGAGGCGACGACGGGGATCTCGTCCCCGACCAGTTCGTAGATCTCCTTGCGTGAAACCGGCGAGCAGTGGGTGACGTCGGGCACCATCCGCAGCTCGGCCATCCGCTTCACCACCGCTCGTCCCACCTCGGTCAGGCCGCGGGCGTCGTCCGCCTTCGAGTCGAGGCGCCAGAGGAGGATCTTCTGATTGTCGGACGGGATGCACTCGCTGTGGCCGGCGAGCTGGTTGGGGAAGAGGTGGGAGACGATCAGCGAGGCGACGCCGCGGTCGGCCAGCTGCTCGAGGCGGGTCAAATGCCCCTGGACGTCGCCCGGGGCCAGGCCGGCGCTGAGCTGGTGCCCGCCCTCGACCGTGTGGACGAAGACCCGCTTTCCAGCCGCCAGCGCCGCGTCGAGCTCGGCGTTGCCGTGCGCGACCGCGAATTCGTCGGCGGCCCGTGCGACCTGCTCCTCCATCGCGTCCATCATCAGCAGCGTGGACCTCCACGCCTTGTGCTTCAGCATCGCTCGGCCCCCCTTGGTGAGGTAGGCGAGAAGCCGGATCGGCGGGAGGCGGAAGTACTCCTCCTCGGGGACGTGCAGGACCGACCAGACGACCCTCACGTCCCCCTCGCGCAGCATCTTGAAGTCGGTGAGGCTGGCGAGCGGGTTGAAGGCGCTGCCGGCGAAGTAGTGCTTGCGCAGATCGCGGCTCCAGAAGAACGCGTTCATCGCCGGGTGGGCGTGCATGTCGGTGAGGCCGGGGAAGGCGGGCGCGCTGGTCATGGCTGGTCCTCCAGCGGCCCGATCCTCTCCGCCAGGTAGTCGTTGACGAAGATCGGCGCGATCAGCGGCCGAAATGCCTCGAAGTCGTGGTTGTCGCGGACGAAGGCGGGGTCGATGAAGTTGACCTTGCCCCAGTGCGCCTTGAACGGGATTCCCTTGCGCTGCAGGTGCTCCCAGAGGCCGCGCAGGTGGGCGTGGATCTGCTCCTTCTCGCCGGGGGAGCGGCAGACCTCGGTCAGGTACATCCAGTTGAACTTGACGATGTAGTCGAGGCCTTCCCAATTCCAGGGCGACATCAGGGCTCCGTCGATGCGGGTCAGCTCGATCTCGGTCGGGATGTTGGGCCAGCCGGCCGCGTCGAAGTACTCGCGGCACTCGTCGAGCACGCGCTGCAGGTCCTGCGGCCGGAAGCTCCACTCGGCCATCGCCACCCGCAGCGGCGCCCGGCGGTCGACGGGGAGCATGTTGCGGAGCGGGCCGGAGAAGCGGTTCTCGCCGTAGGCGAAGGCCATCACCCTGTAGACGCCCTCCAGCACCGGGTTCAGCAGCGGCCCGGTGTCGGCGATCTTGTCGATCGCCTGCAGGACCCAGTCGAGGACGTGCTCGGCCGGTTCGGTCGGGTAGTCGCCGTCGGGCTCGGAGCTCTCGCGGGGCACGGCCGTCGCCGCCCACAGCAGCGCCTTGTCGCTCTTCTGCATCCAGTTGACGCGCCAGAAGTCGTACTTCGCCGAGGTCGCGTCGAGGTCGTCGAGCACCTCGTCGAGATCGACGACCTTCATCACCACGTCGAAGTAGAGCTCGTCGACGAGGCGGAAGTTGACGCGGGTGAGGACGCCGAGCAGGCCCAGCGAGCAGATCGCGGCGGCGAACTCGGGGTCCTGGCGGGAGATCCGCCGCTCGACCGCCCGCCCCTCCGCGTCGACGCTCACCAGCTCGACCCACTCGAGCTTCTCGTAGAGCCCGTGCCGGGAGCTGGCCGGGGCCGTGCCGGTGGAGATCAGCCCGGCCAGCGTCTGGTGGATGGTCCCGCCCGTCGCCGTCACCGATTTGCCATGGCGGCCAAGCTCGGCGAGGAACTCGTCCAGGGAGACGTTGGCCGTCGCCGTCACCATTTCGCCGTCTTCCTCGAGTTCGATGCTCTTCGGCAGACCGGAGACGTCGAGCAGGGTGTCGCTGACGACGATCTCCGAGCACGAGTGGAGGCTGCCCGGCACGCGCACGCGCCCTCCGTCCCGGTGGACCTCTTCCAGCATCGCCTTCAGCTCGTCGATGCCGCCGGGGCGGAGAACCCGGGTGGGCTCGAAGGCGACGAGTTCGCCCCAGTCCTGAAGAACGGAGTCTGAGTGTTCGGACATCTTGCAGCGGACCATATCCGCGGTTCCGGGAACCCGCTTGTCCACGGGTGCGATGATGCGCCGATGAAGAAGCTGGGACTTTCCGCCTGCCTGGTCGTGCTCGTCGCCTCGTGCTTTGCGGCTTCTGCCGCGGCGGCCGGACCGGCCGAGGTCAGGCGCGGGCTCGAGCGGCTGGTCGCGGCGCCCGGCGGGCCGCCGGGGGCGATCGCGACGATGTACGCCGACGGGCGGATGACCGTGGTCCGCGCGGGCCGGGCGAACGTCAAGCGCCCGGGAGCGCCGCGGCCCACCGACCACATGCGGATCGCCAGCGTCGCCAAGGCCTTCAGCGGCGCGGTCGCGCTCAACCTCGTGCGCGACGGCAGGCTGGGCCTGGAGGACACGATCGCGCAGCGGCTCGGCGGGATGCCCGCGGCCTGGGGCCAGGTGACGGTGCGCCAGATGCTCAACCACACCAGCGGCCTCCCGGACTACACGCAATCGAAGGGCTTCATCCGCCAGGCGGAGAAGGATCCCCGCGGCTTCGTCTCCCCCCGCAAGGTGATCGGCTGGGTGCGGGCCGATCCGCTCGAGTTCGCCCCCGGCTCCCGCTACGAGTACTCGAACACCGACAACATCGTGATCGGCCTGATCGTCGAGGCGGTCACCGGCCAGTCCTATGGCAGCGCCCTCGAGCAGATCGTCTTCGGGCCGGCGGGGCTGCGCCAAACCTCCTTCCCGACCAAGCTGGCGCTGCCGAAACCGTTCGTCCACGGCTACGTCGTCGAGCCCGGCGAGGAGCCGTTCGACGTCTCCACCTTCCTCAGTCCAAGCGGGGCTTGGGCCTCCGGCGCAGTCGTCTCCACGCCCCGCGACCTCAACGCCTTCATCCGCTCCTACCTCGGGCTCAAGTTCTTCTCCGCCGCCCAACAGCAGGAGCAGATGCAATTCATCCCCGGCGGCGAATCCAGCCCGCCCGGCCCCGGCAAGAACTCCGCCGGTCTCGCCCTCTTCCGCTACCAGACCAAATGCGGCACCGTCTACGGCCACACCGGCAACTTCCCGGGCTACGTCCAATGGGCCGCCGCCACCGCCGACGGCACCCGCGCCGTAACCACCTCGCTCAACATCCCGGCCCCGACCGGCAAGCTCCTGAAGCAGCTGCGGCGAGTGCAGACGAGCGCGGTCTGCGCGCTGCTGAAGTAGGCCTTCAACCTGATCGGCCATGCCGGAGGAGGGACTCGAACCCCCGACACGCGGATTATGATTCCGCTGCTCTAACCAGCTGAGCTACTCCGGCGGGGAGGGGGATGGTAGCGAGGCGGGCGGGGACGGCTGCTTCCACTTGCGATCTCCGTGGGAGCAGGGGAAATTGACTGCAGTGGGGGCATGCGATGGCTAGGGTGAGACGGTGACCGCGGAACTGGACAGAGCCGTGAAGACGGTGGTGCGGCAGTGCATGGGCATCTCGCCGGGCGAGGAGGTCCTGGTGATCTGCAATCCGGTCACCGAAGAGATCGGGGCGCTGATGCGGATCGAGGCGCAGGGGGAGGGCGCGGACGCGACCCTGGCCGTGATCTCGGAGCGGGAATCGGCCGCGGCCGAGCCGCCGCGGGCGGTGGCGGCGGCGATGTCGGCCGCCGACGTGGTCCTGGCGCCGACGATCCAGTCGCTCTCCCATACCGCCGCCCGCAAGGCCGCCAGCGAAGCCGGGGTTCGCATCGGCACCCTCCCCGGCGTTACGGAGGAGATGCTGGGCCGGCTGATGACCGGCGACCTGGAGGAGATCCGCCGCCGCGGCTGGGCCTTGGTCACCGCCCTCAACCGCGCCTCGGAGGCGCGCATCACCTGCGGCCACGGCAGCGACCTGCGGATCGGCCTCGATGGCCGGCTGGGGATCGTCGACGCGGGAGAACTCGGGAATCGCGGCGCCTTCGGCAACCTCCCCTGCGGCGAGGGCTTCATCGCGCCGGTCGAGGGGACGACGGAGGGGACGCTCGTCGTCGACGGCTCGATCGCCGAAGTCGGCCTGATCGACACGCCGGTCCTGCTGACCATCCGCGAGGGGCACCTGGTCGACGCCAGCGGCGAGGAGGGAGCCCGGCTGATGGAACTGCTCACCCTCCACGGCGAGGACGGCACCAACGTCGCCGAGCTCGGGATCGGCACCAACGAAGAAGCGGTCCTCACCGGCAACATCCTCGAGGACGAGAAGATCCTCGGCACCTGCCACGTCGCCTTCGGCGCCTCGGCGGCGATCGGCGGCACCGTCCAGGTCCCGGTCCACCTCGACTGCGTGGTGCTGGAACCGACCGTCGAAGTCGACGGCGAGACGGTCGTCCGCGACGGCGAGCTGGTCGTCTAGGGAACGCGAGCGTGCCGCCCCTCCTCGCGGTGCCGAACGTCTCCGAGGGAAGCGACTCCGAGCGCCTGGGGCGGCTGGAGCGGGCCTTCACCCGCGGCGTCTCCCTGCTCGACCGTCACTCCGACGCCGACCACGGCCGCTCCGTCTTCACCGTGGCGGGCGGCCCGGGCCCGCTTGCCGAGGCGCTGGTCACGGGCGCCGAGGAGGCGGTGGAGACGATCGACATGCACGCCTACCGCGGTGCCCATCCGGCGATCGGCGCCCTCGACGTCTGCCCGGTCGTCTGGTTCTCCCCTGGCGACCACGAGGCGGCGCGCACCGAGGCGGTGGCGGTTGCGGAGCAGATCGGCGGCCTCGGGGTGCCCGCCTTCCTCTACGGCGAGCTCGCGCGAGATCCCGGCCGGGCCGAGCGCGCCTACTTCCGCAACGGCGGCCTCCCCGAGCTGTGGCTGCGGATGGAGTCGGGCGAGCTGCGGCCGGACTTCGGACCCGACCTCCCGCACCGCACCGCCGGCGCCACGCTGGTCACCGCCCGCCCGCCGCTCGCCGCCTTCAACGTCGAGCTGGACAGCGACGACGTCGAGGTCGCCCGCGCTGTCGCCGCCGGCCTGCGCGAGGCGGGCGGAGGGCTGACGGGAGTGCGGGCGATCGGCCTCCTGCTCTCCAGCGGCCGTGCCCAGGTCTCGACCAACGTCCACGATCCCCTCACGGTGCCGCTGGGGGAAGTAGTGGAGCGGGTGCGAACGCTGGCGGCGCCGCTGGGGGCGCGACCGCTGGAGGCGGAGCTGGTCGGCCTGATCCCGCAGGCGGCGGCGGACGGCTACCCGGAGGACGTGCCGATTCGCGGCTTCGATCCGCGCCGGCACGTGATCGAGCAGCGGCTGGCCGAGGCGACCGACTAGATTTCGAGCTGCATGGCCCAAACCAACAAGAAGCGTCGGCGCAAGCGACGCGGAACCCAGGGCGGGCGGGTCGATGCCAGCCCCCGCACCGGTCGCCCGCGCAGCCGCGCGGAAGCGAAGGATCGCGCCCGCGCCCGCCGCAAACCGACGCCGCGGCAGGACCTGCCGCCGACCTGGCGCAACTCGTTCATCCGCGGCATCTTCGCCGCCGTGGTCTTCGTCCTGCTGGTGATCCTCTTCTTCGGGGAGTCGATCGGCGTCGCCCTGATCTTCGGCCTCTTCATGCTGGCCTTCTACGTCCCGGCCGGCTACTACATCGACACCACCTTGTGGCGTCGGCGCGAGCGAGCCCGGATCCGCGCCCGCAACGAGTAAGCGGTCGCGCCTGCGACCATCTGATCCATGCCCCTCGACGTCGAGATGCTCACGGTCGGCCCCGTCGCCGAGAACTGCTTCCTGCTCCGGCGCGAGGGCTCCGACGGGCTGCTCGTCGTCGACCCGGGCGAGGAGGAGGGGCGGATCCTGGCGGCGATCGAGGCGACCGGGGCGGAGGTCGAGGCGATCCTCCTCACCCACTGCCACTTCGACCACATCGGCGCCGTGGCACCGGTGGCGAAGGCGACCGGGGCGCCGGTCTACTGCCCGGAGATCGAGGTGCCGCTCCTCGCCGACATCATGGCCTTCGTCCCCTGGGAGGGGTTCGGCCCTTTCGAGAGCTACGACGCCGACGAGATCGTCCGCGGCGGCGAGACGCTGGAGCTGGCGGGGATGGAGCTGGACGTGATCTTCACCCCCGGCCACAGCCCCGGCCACGTCACCTACGCGGTGCGGGGCGAGCCGGCGATCTTCTCCGGCGACGTCCTCTTCCAGGGCTCGGTCGGGCGGGTCGACCTGCCCGGCGGCGACGGCCCCACGCTGCTGGCCTCGATCGGGCGGCTGCTCGACTCCTTCCCCGACGAGACCGTCGTCCATCCCGGCCACATGGGGCTGACGACGCTCGGCGCCGAGCGCGCGACCAATCCCTTCCTCGGCTCGCTGACGCGGTAGCGACCGCGCCGGTTGGACTAAGGTCGCCGCACGATGGCGAGCAAGTTCCAGGCACCCCGCGGGACCTTCGACGTGCTGCCCGAGGCGGCGCGGACGCGGGGTCGGCTCGAAGACGCGGCCGCGGCGATCTTCTCCCGCGCCGGCTACGAGTCGATCGCGACCCCGGCCTTCGAGGACACCGCCCTGTTCGAACGCGGCGTCGGCAAATCGACCGACATCGTCCGCAAGGAGATGTTCACGTTCGAGGACAAGGGCGAGCGCAGCCTCACCCTGCGCCCGGAGGGGACGGCCTCGATCTGCCGCGCCTACCTCGAGCACGGCATGCACAAGCTGGCGCAGCCGGTGAAGCTCTCCTACCTCGGGCCGTTCTTCCGCCACGAGCGGCCGCAGGCCGGGCGCTACCGGCAGTTCCACCAGCTCGGGGCGGAGTGCATCGGCACCGATTCGCCGCTGGCCGACGCCGAGGTGATCATGCTCCTCTCCGACCTGTTGGGTGAGCTGGGCGTCCCCGGCGTGGAGCTGCGGCTCGGCAGCCTCGGTTCCTTCGCTTTGCGCCGCGTCTACCTGGAGGACCTGAAAGCGCACCTCCACGCCCACGAGGGGGAACTGTCGAGGGACGTGCGCGAGCGGATCGACATCAACCCGCTGCGGGCGTTCGACTCCGACGACGAGGGGACCCGCGGGGTGATGGCGAGCGCGCCGACGATCGTCGGCCGGCTCGAGGGGGAGGACGCCGAGCACTTCGAGGAGGTGCGGGCGCTGCTCGACGCCGCCCGCGTCGCCTACGTAGTCGACCCGACCCTCGTCCGCGGTCTCGACTACTACACGCGCACGATCTTCTCCTTCGTCTGCGACCGGCTCGGGGCGCAGTCGGAGGTCGGCGGCGGCGGCCGCTACGACGGCTTGATCGAGCAGCTGGGCGGACCGGCGACGCCCGCGGTCGGGTTCGCCGCGGGCATCGAGCGGATTCTTCTGGCGCTGGACTCCGAGGTCCCCGCCGCGGGGCGCGACGCCTTCGTCGCGATCGCCGACCCGGCGCAGCGGGCGCGGGCGATGGCGCTGGCGGTGGAGCTACGCCATGCCGGCGTCTCCGTCGAGCTCGATCTGGCCGGGCGCAACCTAAAGGGCCAGTTCAAGCATGCGGACCGGATCGGCGCCCGCCACGTCCTCATCCTCGAGGCCGACGGCAGCGTCCAGGTACGGGACATGGAGACCGGCGAGCAGCGCGCCGCCGATCCCGGCAAGCTTGTCGAGGAGATGACGGGAGGGAGATCTTGAGCGAGGCGCCGCCGCTGGCCGCCAACGAGTACCGCGACACCTGGTGCGGTCAGGTGCTGACGGATCGAGTCGATTCCGCGGTGCGGGTTGCCGGCTGGGTCAACCGCCGCCGCGACCACGGCGGCTTGATCTTCATCGACCTCCGCGACCGCACCGGGATCGTCCAGCTCGTCTTCAACCCGGACACCTCCGGCGAGTCGTTCGAGCTCGCGCACAAGCTGCGACCCGAGGACGTGCTGTCGGCGAGCGGGCCCGTGGTGCGCCGTTCGGAGGACACCGTCAACCCCGAGCTCGCGACCGGCGAGGTCGAGCTGCAGGTGACCGGCGGGGAGCTGCTCGCCGGCTCGGAGACGCCGCCCTTCCAGATCGAGGGCTTCAGCAGCGAGGTCGGCGAGGACACCCGCCTGCGCTACCGCTACCTCGACCTGCGCCGGGAGCAGATGCGCGAGGCGCTGCTGCTGCGCCACCGCGTCGTCGCCGCGATGCGCGAGTTCCTCGACGGCGAGGGCTTCGTCGACGTCGAGACGCCGGTGCTGACCCGCTCCACGCCCGAGGGCGCGCGCGACTTCCTCGTCCCCAGCCGGCAGCAGCAGGGCTCCTTCTACGCGCTCCCGCAGTCGCCGCAGCTGTTCAAGCAGCTGCTGATGGTCTCGGGCTTCGAGCGCTACTACCAGGTGGCCCGCTGCTTCCGCGACGAGGCGACGCGGGCCGACCGCCAGGCCGAGTTCACCCAGCTCGACGTCGAGATGTCGTTCGTGACCGTCGACGACGTGATCGCCGCCAACGAGCGTTTGCTCGCCCACGTCTTCGAGCGCGTCGGCGGTCCCGAGATCGACGTGCCGATGCAGCGGATGGGCTACGACGAGGCGATGGACCGCTTCGGGACCGACCGGCCGGACCTGCGCTTCGGGCTCGAGCTGGTCGATCTCGGCGACGCGCTGCGCGAGACCGAGTTCAAGGTCTTCCGCTCGGTGCTGGACGGCGGCGGCTCGATTCGGGGCATCAACGCCGGCCGCCGCGAGGTGCCGCGCTCCGAGCTGGACGGCTTCATCTCCCGCGCCCAGGAGCTGGGCGCCAAGGGCCTGGTCTGGGCCTTCCGCGAGGGCGACGGCTGGCGCTCGCCGACCGCGAAGTTCCTCAGCGAGAGCGAGCTCGCCGACCTCAACCAGCGCCTCGGCGCCGAGGAGGGGGATCTGCTGCTGCTGGTTGCCGACAAGCGCCCGGTGACGGACGCGGTGCTGGGTCAGTTGCGGCTCGATCTGGCCGAGCGCTTCGACTTGGTCGACGGGGGCGAGAACCGGCTGGTCTGGATCGTCGACTGGCCGCTGATGGAGTGGAACGAGGGGGAGAAGCGCTGGGACGCACTGCACCACCCGTTCACCGCTCCGGTGGGCGAGTTCGACCCTGACAATCCCGGCTCTGCCCGGGCGCAGGCCTACGACGTGGTTTGGAACGGGCAGGAGCTGGGCGGCGGCTCGATCCGTATCCACGACGCCGCGACCCAGGAGGCGGTGTTCGGGGCGCTGGGGATCGACAAAGGGACGGCCGAGGCGCGCTTCGGCTTCCTGCTCGAGGCGCTCCGCTACGGGGCGCCGCCGCACGGCGGCATCGCCTACGGGGTCGACCGCATCGTCCAGCGGCTCTACGGCGCCGAGACGATCCGCGACGTGATCGCCTTCCCCAAGACCGCTTCCGGGTTCGACCTGCTGACCGGCGCCCCGGCCCCGGTCGACGAGTTGCAACTGCGCGAGCTCGCCATCGGTATCCACAAACCCAAGTTGCCCGGCCACTGAGATGGGTCTGCGGGACTGGATCCCCCGCAGGTGGCGGCCGGCGCCCGGCCCCGGAAAGACGCCCGTCCACATCGACGACCCCAGCTTCGACTCCTGGGAGGTGGTGCGGGACTTCGGCGAGCTGAGGACGGCCCGGGCCTGGCACCAGGCGTTGGTCGAGGCTGAGATCGAGGCGGTGCTGACCTCCGACTGGCCCCTCGACCGCTATGGCCGCGGGGACATCTCCCTACGGGTGCCCCCGGATCGCTGGAGCGAAGCCGAGCTGCACCTCTCGAACCTCGACGAGGGTTTCGCCGAGCCCTGACGGTGGTAAGTTGAGGCCAGGCTCGAGCCCGTACGAGAGCCGTCTCACCGTTTGACCCAACACAAACGGCGCGGGAGCTGACAAGTCTCCGGTCCTCTTGGGGGCAGGAGCAGGCACCCACCTTCACTTGAAGGGATCAAAGCCAGAGGCGGCAACGGCGGGTTGGGGCCTTTTTCGTGCGCTTTGAGGGACGAAGTTGGCACGAAGTGCGCGCCACGCGCGCGAGGCGCCGCCTCAACATCAGGGGTATGCCCCGCGAGAGTGCAATTCGCCCTCGTATAGAGCGTCAACTGCACACTCGATCTCTTGACCGGGAGATGGAGCGACTGGCGCAGGCGCAGCATGGAGTGGTGGCCCGGCGGCAGTTGCTCGCCTTTGGAATGGGAGAGGGAGCGATCACCGTCCGTCTCGAACGGAGACACCTTCACCCGCTGTATCGCAGTGTGTACGTGGTCGGCGTCCGGCGAGTTTCGAGAAGAGGCCGATGGATGGCGGCGGTGCTGGCCTCCAACTCAGGAGCGGTTCTGAGCCATCGGTCCGCTGGGCGGCTCTGGGGAGTACTGCCACCTGCCGCCGAATGGATCGACGTCACTTGCGCTGTCAGGCAGGTGCGGAGGGAAGGAATCGTCGCCCACCGGTCGCACCTCCGGGATGACGAGTGGATCGTCGAGGACGGAATTCCGGTCACCTCACCTTTCCGGACGATCTTCGACCTGGCCGCAGTACTCGACCTACGGGCGCTTGAGCGGGCATCGCACGAGGCGGAAGTGAGGGAACTGCGGGATCGGATTTCGCTGCCGATGCTGCTGGAGCGGTATCCGGGTCGACGTGGGGCGCGGAACCTGAGGGCGGTGCTGGGCTCGGATGAACCGGTGATGATCACGCGCAACGACTTCGAGGAGGCGTTCCTGGCGCTGATCGACACCTGTGGGCTGCCGCGGCCGCGGATGAACGCGGACCTGGCGGTACGCGGTCGCTTCTTCGAGATCGACGCGCTTTGGGAGCGCGAGCAGGTGGCAGTCGAGCTTGACAGCCGCAGCGTTCATGGGACGAATAAGCGTTTCGAGTCGGATCGGCAGCGTGATCGCATCCTCGTCGCCGAAGGCTGGAAGACCATGCGGGTCACTTGGCGGCAGCTGCAGGAGGAACCCGCCGCGATCGCCGCCGATCTTCGTTTGGCGCTGCGGTAGCCCGGCCCTCCCACACCCCCACTAAGCAGGTAGGGATGGGTGAGGGCCGGGCGGACGAAGGCGCGCTTTACCCTTGGTCCCGTGGAAAGAGAGCTTTTCGAGCACTACTTGCGTGATGAGAGCCGGCGTGGGCCGGCCGCCGACGGGGCCTTCACGGGCGCTGCCGGTGGTGCTGCCTGTGGTGACCTGTCGCGGATCTCGCTGACTGTCGTCGATGGGCGAATCAGAGGCGTCACGGTGGACTCTGAGGGCTGCGGTGCCACGAAGGCCGCGACTGCGGCCGTGGCCGAGATGGTCGATGGCGAGCCTGTCCTCGCTGCCGCCCTCATCGACATCGACACGGTCGACGCCGCCATCGGCGGTCTCACCCCGGCTAAGCGCCATGCCGCTCAGCTGGCTACCGACGCCCTCCATCGCGCCCTCCAGGGCGTTGCCTCATCTGCGCTTCCTCTTGCCGAAGATGGGCCCCGGCGCGTCGCCGTCGCCATGTCCGGCGGGGTCGACAGCGCCGTCGCGGCGCTGCTCGCCCGCGAGGAAGGCGCCGAGGTGGTCGGGATCACGGTCAAGCTCTGGACGGATCCCGAGACCGACGGGGCGAAGGCCTGCTGCTCGCCGGAGGCGGTGCTCGGTGCCCGCGGTCTCGCGCATCAGCTCGGGATCCCGCACTTCACGCTCGACCTCGAGGAGGACTTCCGCCGCCGCGTCGTCGACCGCTTCGTCGGCGGTTACGCCGAGGGCAGCACCCCGAACCCCTGCATCCTCTGCAACGGCGAGGTGCGGCTGGCGGCGATGGTCGACCTGGCCGAGAGACTCGGTGCCGAGCGCCTCCTCACCGGCCACTACGCCCGCATCGTCGAGGACGCCGACGGGCCGCTGCTCGCCGCCGCCGCCGACAAGGCCAAGGATCAGAGCTACATGCTCGCCGCGCTGCCGCCGGAGCTCCTGGCCCGGCTCGGCTTCCCGCTCACCGAGCTGACCAAGCCCGAGGTGCGGGAGATCGCCGCCCGGCACGGACTCTCGACCGTCGCCCGCAAGGCCGAGAGCCAGGACCTCTGCTTCCTCGCCGGCCAGGGCAAGCGAGGCTTCCTGCGTCGCCACGGCGGCCTGCGCGAGCGCGAGGGCGCGATCGTCGACTCCTCCGGTCGCCCGCTCGGTCGTCACCGCGGCCACCACGACTTCACCGTCGGCCAGCGGCGCGGGATCGGCGTCTCCGCCCCGGAGGCGCTCTACGTCCTCGCCACCGACGCCGCCACCAACACCGTCACCGTCGGCACCCGCTCAGAGCTCGAGAAGCACAGCGTCCGCGTCCACGACGCCGTCCTGCACCGGGACGGCAGCGAGATCGACGCGGTCAAGCTCCGCTACCGCTCGCGCGCCCTCCCCGCCACCGTGGCGGCGGCGGGGAAGGGGCGACATTCCTCCCTGGAGGTTGACCTGGCCGAAGGCTTCCCTGGCGTAGCCCCCGGCCAGACGGCTGTGCTCATGGCCGGAGAGCGGATCGTCGGCCACGGCACCATCGCCGGTTAGGCGTCAGGCGGTCGAGCTGGTCGCCACGGTCGCGGCCTCTTCCCTCCGCATCTGGGCGACGCCTTTCACGCACTGGCTGAAAGGAGTCCCCTTCTGGCCTTTGACGTGCTTCTTGCTCAGCCCTTTGCAGGCTTTCTTCGGGTGCAGGTTCTCGTTTTTGTCCGCCCGCGCCATCGCTTTCACGCAGCGGCTGAAGGCGGTGCCCTTCTCGCCTTTGACGTGTTTCTTGCTCTGGCCTTTGCAGTGGTAGCCGTAGGCTTTGCCTTTCGGCGGAGTTCCTTTGGGGGGATTGGTCGGCTTTTCCGGCTGGTATTTCGGGCCTTCTGGCTGGTAGTTGGCGCCATCGGCCATGCCCGTCGCGGGCACCGCGCCCAGGGCGAATACCGCGAGTCCGAGTACAAGCATCATGCGGAGCTTCATGGTTGCCTCCTTCGACAAAGTCGAACGGTCAAGTCCCTCTGAAACGCGCCCCGCCGCTGTTCGTAAGGAGGGAGTTCGGCGGCGCCGCCCCGGATCGAACAAATATTTAGGCTTCCTAACATGAGGGCGAAGGAGATCCGGGAGACCTACCTGTCGTTTTTCGCTGAGCGAGGGCACGAGATCGTGCCTTCGGCCTCGCTCGTCCCCTCCGTGCACGATCCCTCGGTACTGCTCACGACCGCCGGGATGCAGCCCTTCAAGCCCTATTTCCTCGGCCGGGAAAAGCCGCCGGCGCCGCGCCTCGCCGACGTCCAGAAATGCTTCCGCACCACCGACATCGAGGAGGTCGGCAACACCGCCCGCCACATGACCTTCTTCGAGATGCTCGGCAACTGGAGCTTCGGCGACTACTTCAAGGCCGAGTCGATTCCCTGGGGATGGGAGCTCTCCACCCAGGGGTTCGGGATGGACCCCGGGAAGATCTGGGTCACCGTCTTCGGCGGCGACGAGGAGCTCGGCCTCGGCCCCGACGAGGAGGCGATCGAGATCTGGCGCGCGACCGGCGTCCCGGAGGAGCGGATCGTCCGCCTCGGCCGCGAGGACAACTTCTGGCAGGCCGGCCCGACCGGCCCCTGCGGCCCCTGCTCGGAGCTCTACCTCGACCGCGGCCTCGAGTTCGGCGCCGAGGGCGACCGGCCCGGCGACGACAGCGATCGCTTCCTCGAGTTCTGGAACCACGTCTTCATGAGCTACGACCTCGCCGAGGACGGCTCGTTGACGCCCTTGCCGATGAAGAACATCGACACCGGGATGGGCCTCGACCGGATGGCGGCGGTCCTCCAGGACGTGCCCTCCGTCTTCGAGACCGACCACGTGCGGCCGCTGGTCGACCTCGCCGAGGAGCTCTCCGGCCGCCGCTACGACGAGGGCGGCGCGGTCACCCGGGCGATGCGGATCGTCGCCGACCACAGCCGCGGCGCCGCCTTCCTGATCGCCGACGGCGTCGTCCCCTCCAACGAGGACCGCGGCTACATCCTGCGGCGGATCATGCGCCGCGCGATCCAGCAGGGGCGCTCCCTTGGCCTCGAGGCGCCGTGGCTCGGCCGCTTCGCCGAGCGGACGATCGAGCTGATGGGCAACGACTACCCGGAGCTGCTCGCCGAGAAGGAGACGATCCGGCGCTGGGTCGGCGCCGAGGAGGAGAGCTTCGGCCGCACCCTGGAGCGCGGCACCGAGCTGCTGGAGCGGCTGGTCGCCGAGGCGAAGGAGGCCGGCACCTCCTGGATCGACGCGGCCGAAGCCTTCAAGCTGCACGACACCTACGGCTTTCCCTACGACCTGACCAAGGAGCTGCTCGCCGAGCAGGGCCTGGCGGTGGACGACCAAGGCTTCCAGGAGCTGATGGGCGAGCAGCGGCAGCGGGCGCGGATGGCGAGCGCCACCGCCCACGGTTCCGAGAACACGCACGAGCGCGTCGCCACCTTCGCCGCCGCGGCCCCGCCGACTCGCTTCGTCGGCTACGAGACGCTGCGGGCGACCACCGGGCTCGCCGCGGTTGAGCCGGTTGACGGCAAGGCGCTGGTGAAGCTGGAGGAGAGCCCGTTCTACGCCGAGGGCGGGGGGCAGGTGGCCGACTCGGGCGTGCTGCGCTGGGACGGCAAGGAGGCGCGGGTCCTCGACGTCTACCGCCTCGGCGAAGACCAGGCCCTGGAGGTCGAGCCGGGGTCGGAGATCGCCTCCGGCTTCGCCGTCGAGGCCGAGGTGGACGCCGAGGCGCGCCACGCGACGATGCGCAACCACACCGCCACCCACCTCCTGCACGCGGCGCTGCGCGAGCGCCTCGGCACCCACGTGCGTCAAGCGGGCTCCGCGGTCCGCCCCGACAAGCTCCGCTTCGACTTCACCCACGGCCAGGCGCTCAGCGCCGGGGAGCTGCGCGAGATCGAGGACCGGGTCAACGAGTGGGTCAAGACCAGCCGCCCGGTCCGCTGGATGAACATGAACCGAGAGGAGGCCGAACGGCTGGGCGCGATGGCGCTCTTCGGCGAGAAATACGGCGAGTGGGTGCGGGTGGTCGAGGTCGACGGCGTCTCCCGCGAGCTCTGCGGCGGCACCCACGTCGCCAACACCGCCGAGGTCGGCATCTTCAAGATCGTCTCCGAGGGATCGAGCGCCGCCAACGTGCGCCGGGTCGAGGCGATCACCGGCCCGGTCGCGATCGACTGGTTCCGCGATCGCGAGGCGCAGCTGCGCGAGGCGGGCGAGCTGCTCGGCAACCCCCAGGACCCCGTCACCGCCGCCCGCCGGGCGGCCGAGCGGTTGCAGGAGGCCAGCGCCGGCGCCGAGAAGGCCCAGCGCGAGCAGCTCGGCGGCGAAGCGGACGCGCTGGCGGGTGGGGCGGAGGAGCTTTCCGGCGGCGGCGCTCTCGTCGTCGCCGTCGTCGAGGAGGGCCTGCAGGCGAACCCGAAGCAGCTGCTCGACCTCGCCAACCGGGTGCAGTCGAAGCTCGGACAGCCTTCGGCGGTCGTCCTCGGCGGCGCCTTCGGCGGCAAAGCCGGGCTGGTCGCGCTCGTCTCCAAGGAGGTGGTCGAGCGGGGCGTCTCGGCCGGCTCGACCATCCGCGAGATCGCCCCGATCGTCGGCGGCGGAGGCGGCGGCCGCGACGACATGGCTCAGGCCGGCGGCAAGGACCCCTCCAAGCTCGACGAGGCGTTGGCCGCCGCGCGCGCCGCGGTCGAGCGGGAGCTCGGCTAGAAGGCGCATGCGGGTGCTTGCCCTCGACCACGGCACCGTCCGGATCGGCTGCGCGCTTTCGGACCCGAGCGGGACGCTGGCGACGCCGCTGCCGGTGATCGAGCCGCCGGAGGCGCGCGCGGTCTCCGAGCTGGTCGACGAGCACGGCGTGGAGAAGGTGGTGGTGGGGCTGCCGCTGCACCTCAGCGGCGAGGAAGGCAGCCAGGCTGGTTTGGCCCGCAGCTTCTGCCGGGAACTGGAAGCGATGCTCTCGATTCCGGTTGAGACCTACGACGAGCGGCTGACCAGCCGCATGGCCGACGCCAGTCGCCGCGGCGGCGCCTCCGCCGCCCGCGACTCGCTGGCGGCGGCGCACCTGCTCGAGTCCTACCTGGAGAGCAGGGGATGAGCGACGACTGGCTCACGGACGATCCCTTCGCCGACCCCGCTGACCCCGCCGCCCGCGAGCGCGAGCAGCGGCGGCAAGAACGCGAAGAGAAGCGGAAGAAGCGCGCCGCGAAGCAGGCAAAGGTCGAAGCGAAGGCGCCTCCGCTCCCTCCGCCGGTATCTGAGCCTTTGTCACCGTCTGAGCCGCTCCCACCGACTGAGCCGCCGCCGGCGGAAGAGCCGCCGCTGCCCCCGCGCACGCCCGAGCAGGAGTTCTGGGACGAGGAGCCCGAGCCTCTCGAGGCCGCGCCGGAGCCGGAGCCGACCGTGACGGAGCAACGCGAGCTGCCCGTTCCGATGCCGCCCGAGCCGGCTGTCGCGGCTGTCAACGGAGGGGCCAGACGCCCCGGTCGGCGCAGCGGCGCCCTCGGCGCGATCGCCCGCCGGCCCTTCCTGATCTTCGCGGTGATCGCGGGGCTCTTCGTCCTCTGGTTCCTCAACTCGCTCTTCCAGCCCTTCCACGGCGACGGCTCGGGCCAGGTCCAGGTGACGATCCCGAAGGGCTCCAGCGTGAGCGAAGTCGGCGACCTGCTCGCCGACAAGGGCGTAATCGACGACTCGACCCTGTTCCAGGTCCGGGTCACGCTGGCCGGCAAGCGCTCGGAAATCTATTCCGGCAACTTCACCCTGGCCAACGGCATGAGCTACGGCGCCGCGATCGACGAGCTCTCCCAGCCGCCGGTCAAACGAACGCTCACCGTCACCGTCCCCGAGGGCCTCACCCGCTCGCAGGCGGCCCAGCTGGTCGAGGAAGTCGGCGTCCCGGGCGACTACACGACCGCGACGGTCAAATCTAAATACCTCGACCCGGCCGACTACGGCGGCAAGGGGGCGAAGGATCTCGAAGGCTTCCTCTTTCCCAACACCTTCGAACTGAAGCCGAAGGCGCCGGTCGAGGACCTGGTCGAGCTGCAGCTCAAGGACTTCAAAAAGCAGATCAAAACCGTCGACATGCGCTACGCGAAGTCGAAGAACCTGACCGTCTTCGACGTGGTCACGATCGCCTCGATGGTCGAGGAGGAGGCCGGGGTCGACAGTCAGCGCAAGCTGGTCGCGGCGGTGATCTACAACCGCCTGCGCGACGGGATGCCGCTGGGGATCGACGCGACGATCCGCTTCGCCACCGGCAACTACACCGAGCCGCTGACCGAATCGGAACTGGCGATCGACTCGCCCTACAACAGTCGCACGAACGCCGGCCTGCCGCCGGGCCCGATCGCCAATCCGGGCCTCGCCTCGATCGAGGCGGCCGCCCACCCGGCGAAAACCGACCACCTCTTCTACGTGACGACTCCCGGCGCCTGCGGCAAGCTCACCTTCGCCGAGACCGAAGCCGAATTCGAAAAGGCGGTCGAGGAATACAACTCGGCCCGGGAAGCGGCCGGCGGCAACTCGCCGGACAGCTGCGAGGAATAGCCCGTGCCACGGCTCGCGGTGCTCGGCCATCCGGTCTCCCACTCGCGCTCGCCGGCGATGCAGAACGCGGCCCTGACGGCGCTGGAGCTAGATGACTGGAGCTACCGGGCGATCGACGCCGCCCCCGAGGCCTTCGAGATGACGGTGCGGGAGCTGGCCGAAGTCGGCTACGCCGGGGTCAACGTCACCGTCCCCCACAAGGAGGCGGCGCTGGCGCTCGCCGACGAGGCGAGCGAAGCCTCGCAGCAGATCGGCGCCGCCAACACGCTGGTCTTCGACGGCAAGCGGATCGAGGCCCACAACACCGACGCCGACGGGCTGCTCGCCTCGCTGCCGGACCCGCCTCGCGGCCGGCGGACGCTGGTGCTCGGCGCGGGCGGCGCGGCGCGGGCCGTCCTGTGGGCGCTGCTCTGGGAAGGGGCGAAGGTCGAGGTCTGGAACCGGACGCCGGAGCGGGCCGAGGCGATCTGCGCCGCGCTCGGGGGAACCGCGGTGACGGCGCCGCGCCAGAGCGAGTACGACCTGATCGTCAACACCAGCGCCGCCGGGCTCGGCGGCGAGGACCCCTTCGAGCACCTGCCCCTGGAGCGCGGCGGCTTCAACGACCACCAGACGGTCGTCGACATGGTCTACGGGGAGCGCCACAGCCGCCTTCTGAAAGCCGCGGAAGGCCACGGCGCGACCGTTGTCGACGGCCTCGAGATCCTCGTCCAGCAGGGGGCGCGCTCGCTGGAAATCTGGACCGACCGCCAGCCCGACCTCGACGTGATGCGCAGAGCCGCGGCGCGCCGATAGCCTTGCCGCGATGACGACGTTCCGTTTCACCACCGCGGGGGAGTCGCACGGGCCGGGCCTCGTGGCGATCGTCGAGGGCATGCCGGCGGGCCTGGAGCTCGACCGCGAGGCGCTCGACCGCGACATGGCGCGGCGGCAGCTCGGCCACGGGCGTGGCGGCCGGATGAAGATCGAGACCGATACGGTCGAGGTCCGTTCCGGCATCCGCCACGGCCGCACCCTCGGTGGCCCGATCGCGCTGCTGGTCGCCAACCGCGACTACAAGAACTGGGAAGAGCGGATGAACCCCTGGCCGGTGGAGGGCTTCGAGCCCGACGAGGTGCACCTGCCGCGGCCCGGCCACGCCGACCTCGTCGGCGCCCAGAAATACGGCCATGACGACATTCGCAACGTGCTCGAGCGGGCGAGCGCCCGGGAGACCGCCGCCCGCGTCGCCGCCGGCACGATCGCCCGCGGTTTCCTCTCCAGGCTCGGGGTCGAGATCCACAGCCACGTCCTTCAGATCGCCTCGGTCAAGGCGCAGGAGCGTCCCGACCTGAAGCCCGAGGACTTCGCCGGGGTCGACGACGACCCGGTCCGCTGCCTCGACCCGGAGGCGAGCAAGGCGATGGTCGCGGAGATCAACCGCCTGCGCAAGGCGAACGAGAGCCTCGGCGGCAGCTTCGAGGTTCTCACCTTCGGCCTGGTTCCCGGCCTCGGCTCCCACATCTCCTGGGAAGACCGGCTCGACGGCCGCCTGGCCGGCGCCGTCGCCTCGATCCAGTCGATCAAGGGGGTGGCGATCGGCGAAGCCTGGGACGTCGCCGGCCGTCCCGGCTCGGAGGCCCACGACGAGATCTTCTGGAGCGAGGAGCGCGGCTACTACCGCGAGACCAACCACGCCGGCGGCCTCGAGGGCGGGATGACGAACGGGCTGCCGCTCTCGGTGCGGGCGGCGATCAAGCCGATCTCGACCCTGACCAAGCCGCTGCGCTCGGTCGATACCGAGACGAAGCAACCGGCGCAGGCGCTGCGCGAGCGCACCGACTCGACCGTCGTGCCGGCGGCCGCCGTGGTCGCCGAGGCGATGGTCGCCCTGACCCTGGCCCGCGCCTACCGCGAGAAGTTCGGCGGCGACCACATCGACGACGTGCTCGCCGCGATCGAGGCTTACAAGCGGCGAATCGACTTCCGGGGCTGAATCAAATGACCGGCTCCATCGTCTTCATCGGCTTCATGGGGGCCGGTAAGAGCACCGCGCTCGCGGCGGCGCGCAAGTCTGGTTTGGAGACGACGGAGATCGACGAGCTGATGGAGCGCGAGTTCGGCAAGCCGATCCCCCAGGCGTTCGAGGAGGACGGGGAGGAGGCCTTCCGGTCGCGTGAGGCCGAGATCGTCGGCTCGCTGCTGGAGGAGGCCGACGGCGGCGCGATCGCGCTCGGCGGCGGCAGCGTCCTCTCCGAGCGGGTGCGGAGTGCGCTCGACCGCCACACGGTCGTCCTGCTGGAGATCGACGCGGCCGAAGCCTGGCGGCGGATCGAGGGCACCGAGCGGCCGCTGGCCACCAGCGAAGCCGACGTCCAGCGGCTGCTGGCGGAGCGCCTGCCGCTCTACGAGGAGTTGGCCGACGCGGTGGTGCCGATGGGCGACAAGAGCGTGGTGGAGCGGGCGCTGCCGGCGATCCAGGCGCTGGGGGAGATGCCGGAGGGATCGAGGCTGCTCTGGGCCACGAGCGCCTCGGGCGACTACCCGGTCTTCGTCGGTGAGGGCCTGCTGAGCGCCATCGAGGGGGGCGGTTGGTGGCCGCTGGGAGGCCGGCGCTTCTGTGTCGCCGATGCAGCTGTGGAGCCGCTCTACGCCGATTGCCTGGAGCCCCTCGAGGCGAGGGTCATGGTCCCGCCGGGGGAGCTGTCGAAGAGTCTCGACGAGGTCGAGCGGGTGCTCGATGGATTGACCGAAGCCGACATGACCCGCCAGGATCACGTCGTTGCGCTCGGCGGCGGAGTAGTCGGCGATCTGGCGGGCTTTTGTGCCCACATCTACCAGCGGGGAGTGCCGGTAATCCAGGTTCCGACGACGCTGGTCGCGCAGGTGGACTCGGCCTATGGCGGCAAGACCGGCGTTGACACCAACTTGGCCAAGAACTACGCAGGCGCCTATCACCAGCCGAGCGCAGTCCTGGTGGACCCCGCCACGTTAAAGACGCTGCCGCGGGAGGAGTTAGCAGCGGGTTTTGTTGAGGTGTTGAAGACGGCCTTGCTTGCTGGCGGCGCTCTCTGGGAGCGGGTCCGGTCGATCGATTCCCTCGATCCGAACGAACTTGCGGATGTGATCTTCGCCTGTGCGCGCTACAAGTGCGCGATCGTCGCCGCCGACGAACGAGACTCCGGACTGCGAGAGGTTCTCAACCTTGGCCATACGGTGGGCCACGCCATCGAGGCCGCGGGCTCTTACTCCGATCGACACGGAGAGGCCGTTGGAGTCGGGCTCCTCGCTGCGCTGCGGCTCTCAGGCAGTCCGCAACTGAGAGACGAGGTTGAAGCGATCCTTAGGCGCCACGGCCTACCAACGAGCTTTGAAACCGAAGATCTCGATTTTCTCTTCACGATGCTCCAGCGCGATAAGAAGCGCACCGCCGCCGGCGTCGGTTTCGTCCTCCTCTCCGAGCCGGGGAAACCCCGCACCGGGGAAGTCATCGATCCGGCTAAGGTCGAAGCAGCCGTGGAGGAGCTCTACCGATGACCAGCGCCCACAACCGCGTCGCCGTCCTGCACGGTGTCAACTTCGACGTCCTGGAGAAGCGGCCGGCGGAGATCTACGGTGGCCTCTCGCTATCGCAGCTGGAGTCGAGGATCTCCGGCTGGGCTCACGAGCTCGGCCTGGAACCGATCTTCTTCCAGACCAACTCCGAGGGGGAGTTCTGCGAATACCTGCACCGCTCCCCCGACCTCGCCGACTCGGTGATCGTCAACGCCGGTGCCTGGACGCACTACAGCCGCGCGATCGCCGACGCGCTGGAGCTGACCGGGCTGCCCGCCATCGAGGTCCACCTCTCCGAGGTCGAGGCGCGGGACGACTGGCGCAAGCTCTCGGTCTTCGACGGCCTCGTCGCCGCCAAGGTTTCCGGCAAAGGCCCCGAGGGCTACCGCGAGGCGCTGGAAATCCTCGCCACCAAGCTGGAAGCAACCCCCTGATGCGCGGCCGCGGTGACCGTCTCGAGGCGCTCCTGGCCGAGCGCGAGCTCGACCGGATGCTGGTCACCGACCTCACCAACGTTCGCTACCTGACCGGCTTCACCGGCACCAACGGGGCCTGCATCTGCGGTCCCGGTGTGCGCCTCTTCCTCACCGACTTCCGCTACACGGAGCGCGCCGCAACCGAGGTCGAGGGCTGGGAGGCGGTGACGGTCGCCAACGACTGGCTGAAGGGGATCGCCGAGCACCTGCAGGGGCGGGTCGGCTTCGAGGACGACCACGCACCGGTGCGGCTGCTGGAGAAACTGAAGGAGAAACTTGCCGACGGGATCGAGATGGTCGCGGCCGGGGGCACGGTCGAGAAGCTGCGCCGCGTCAAGGACGAAGTGGAGCTGGAGAAGATCGCCGAGGCCTCGAAGCTCGCCGACGAGGTCTGGCTCTGGTCGCTGGAGCGTGGGCTGGCCGGCCGCAGCGAGCGCGAGGTAGCCCGCGCCGCCGAAGCCCGGATCCGCGAGCACGGGGGAGACCCTTCCTTTCCGGCGATCGTCGCCGCGGGGCCGAACGGGGCCTTGCCGCACGCCGAGCCCGGCGAGCGCGAGATCGGCAGCGGCGAGCTGGTCGTCTTCGACATGGGGGCACAGCTGGACGGCTACTGCTCCGACGGGACCCGCACCTTCGCCATCGGCGAGCCGGGGGAGAAGGCGCGCGCCGTGTACGAAGTCGTCCGCGAGGCGCAGGCGGCGGCGCTGGAGGGGATCCGCGCCGGCGTCAAGGGGGAAGACGTCGACAAGGTCGCCCGCGAGGTGATCGACGCGGCCGGCCACGGCGATCGCTTCGGCCACGGTCTCGGCCACGGCGTCGGACTGGAGGTGCACGAGGGGCCGCGGCTCTCGCTGCGCTCCGACGACGTCCTCGCCCCCGGCGAAGTCGTCACCGTCGAGCCGGGGATATACCTGCCCGGCGAGCTCGGGGTGCGGATCGAGGACCTCGTCGTCGTCGCCGGCGGCGGTCTGCGCAACCTCAGCACGCTGCCGAAAGAGCTGCAGCTGGTCGCCTGACCATCGCTTAGCCGCGCCTAAGCATTCAGATTCAAGTCGGCCTTTGCGAGCGCCGATGCCCGTGCATGGGAAAGAGTCGAGAGACCCTGGTCTCGATCCACGAGGAAGCGCGGCGCGAGCGCCTGCTCGACATGGAGGAGCGGGTCGGGCGTTACCGGCTCGCCTGCTTCGGGATCCTGGCCCTGGCCCTCGCCGTCGGCGGCGGCAGCGAGGTCGGCTACTGGTGGGTCGGGCTGCTCACGCTAGGCCTCGCGGGCTTTGCGGTAGCCGATCGCTTCATGCGAACCAGCGCGCGGCCGGCGCTCTGGATCGCGGGGGCCTGGGCGGCGCTTCCGGTTCTGCTCGCGGCCTCGGTTCTGGTTACCGGCGGGGCCAGCAGCCCCGTCCTGGTCTGGTTCGCGCTTCCTGCCGTCACCATCGGCTTCCGCTTCGAGGAGCGCGGGATGATCGCCGGGACCGTCTTCGTCATCGCGATGTTCCTCGCCTCGGGGGTCGCTCCCGACCCGGAGGCGGCCTGGGAGCAGCGCCAGGACCTGATCGCCGTCGCCGCCCTGATCGTCAGCACCGTGATCCTCTCCGGCGCGCTGGTCGAGTCCGATCGCGCCCACCGTCGCCGCTCGACCCTCGACCCTCTGACCGGGCTCTTCAACCGCAACGCCCTCGAGCAGCGGCTGGGGGAGCTCGACGGGCAGCCCTGCGATCCCGACGACGGCCTCTCCTACGCTTTTCTCCTCTGCGACCTCGACCACTTCAAGCGGGTCAACGATCAGTTCGGGCACGCCGCCGGCGACGCCGTCCTGCAGGACGTTGCCTACACGATGCGGGCGGCGCTGCGGGCCGGCGATTCGATCTACCGGGTCGGCGGCGAGGAGATCCTGGTGATGCTCCCCGGCGCCGGTCACGGGGACGCGATGGAGATCGCTGAGCGCCTCCGCTGCGAGGTGCGCGATCGGCGCCCGGTCGGCGTCGCCGTCTCGGTCAGCATCGGCGTCGCCGTCTCCGAACCCGGTGTCGTCGACTGCGAGGACCTCCTATCCCGCGCCGATGCCGCTCTCTACGCGGCAAAGGCCGAAGGACGCGACCGGGTGTACAACGACTCGGCCGCTGAGGTCCCTGTTCCTGCTTGAGGGACGAAGCTGGGTGCGGTAGAGGGTGCCGGTGTCCCTCTCCGGAATTGACCTCCCTCCGCTTCGCTGCGGGGAGAACCTGCTGCGCGCTCCGCGCGCAAGAGACAGATTGCATATCGCCGAACATTCCTGCGAGGGACACCGGCACCCTCTGCAATCGAGCTCTGGCAGACGTCGCTCCGCCAGTCCGCGAGAAACCGTGTACAGCACGACTTTTCGCGGACTCGGTGAAGTTCGCAAGCTGTCTAGGAGGGACGGGTGTCCCCTGGCCGACC
>DATEOT010000136.1:0-7276 GCA_035273795.1 Solirubrobacterales bacterium
CTTCAGCTCCTTCGCGGTGATCATCATGGCCGAGGTCTGGAAGACGACGCCGTTCATGGCGCTCCTCCTCCTCGCCGGCCTGGTGACGATCGACAAAGGCCTCTACGAGGCGGCGAAGGTCGACGGCGCCAGCGCCTGGCAGCGCTTCACCAAGATCACCCTGCCGCTGATGAAGCCGGCGATCCTCGTCGCGCTGCTGTTCCGCTCGCTCGACGCCTTCCGCGTCTTCGACACGATCTTCATCATGACCCGCGGTGCGCAGGACACCGAGTCGGTCTCGATCCTCGGCTTCAACCAGCTGATCTCGCGCCTCAACCTCGGGCTCGGCTCGGCCGTCTCGGTGCTGATCTTCCTCTGCGTGTTCCTGATCGCCTTCCTCTTCGTCAAGGGGTTCGGCGCCAAGCTCGACGAAGGCAGACCGGGAGGCTGAGATGGAACGGGGAACCCGCGAGTACGCAACCTGGAGCATCGCCATCCTGCTGGTGCTGCTGTTCGCCCTGATCCCGGTGCTGTGGCTGATCTCGGTCTCGCTGAAGCCGCCGGAAGCGATCACCGACGGCCGCTTCATCCCCTCCGAGATCTCCTTCGACAACTACAAGAGCCTGTTCGAAGGCGGGATCGACGACAGCCCCTTCATCAAGCCGCTGATCAACTCGATCGGGATCGCCCTGATCACGACGGTGATCGCGATCACCCTCGCCGCCTTCACCGCCTACGCGATCGCGCGGCTCGAATTCCCCGGCAAGCGGCTGATCCTCGCCGGGGCGCTGGCGATCGCGATGTTCCCCCCGATCTCCACCGTTGGGCCGCTGTTCGACATGTGGCGGACGCTCGGCCTCTACGACACCTGGCTCGGCCTGATCATCCCCTACCTCACCTTCTCGCTGCCGCTGGCGATCTACGTCCTCGTCGCCTTCTTCCGCGAGATCCCCTGGGAGCTCGAGCAGGCGGCCCAGGTCGACGGCGCCACCCCCTTCCAAGCCTTCACCAAGGTGATCGTGCCGCTCGCCGCGCCGGGCGTCTTCACGGCCGCGATCCTCGTCTTCATCTTCGCCTGGAACGACTTCCTCTTCGCGATCTCGCTGACCTCTTCGGATGCGTCGCGGACCGTCCCCGCCGCCCTTGCCTTCTTCACCGGCGAGTCCTCGTTCACCCAGCCGACCGGCAGCATCGCCGCCGCCGCGGTGGTGGTGACGGTGCCGATCATCGTCTTCGTCCTCTTCTTCCAGCGCCGAATCGTCGCCGGCCTCACCTCCGGCGCCGTCAAGGGATAAGGAGCAACACGCCATGGCCGAGATAACTCTCGACGGAGTAAGCAAAGTCTTCCCCGACGGCTTCGAAGCCGTCAAAGACATGAACCTCGACGTCCAGGACGGCGAGTTCATGATCCTCGTCGGCCCCTCCGGCTGCGGCAAGTCGACGGCGCTGCGGATGATCGCCGGGCTCGAGGACATCTCCAGCGGCGAGCTGAAGATCGGCGGCGAGCAGGTCAACGACAAGGCGCCGAAGGACCGCGACATCGCGATGGTCTTCCAGAACTACGCGCTCTACCCGCACATGACCGTGCGCGAGAACATGGGCTTCGCGCTGAAGCTCGCGGGCACCGACAAGGGGGAGATCGACAAGAAGGTCGAGGAGGCGGCGCGGGTGCTCGACCTCGAGCAGCACCTCGACCGCCGGCCGGCCAACCTCTCCGGCGGCCAGCGCCAGCGGGTGGCGATGGGGCGGGCGATCGTCCGCGACCCGAAGGCCTTCCTGATGGACGAGCCGCTCTCCAACCTCGACGCGAAGCTGCGGGTGCAGATGCGGACCGAGGTGGCGAAACTGCAGTCGAAACTGGAGACGACGACGGTCTACGTCACCCACGACCAGACCGAGGCGATGACCCTCGGCGACCGGGTGGCGGTGATGCGGGCCGGGGTGCTGCAGCAGGTGGCGACGCCGGCCGAGCTCTACGACAACCCGGTCAACCTCTTCGTCGCCGGCTTCATCGGCTCGCCGGCGATGAACTTCATGCCGGGGGAGATCAGCGGCGGCAAGCTGCAGCTCCCGATCGGCGAGGTCGACCTCGACAAGCTCGACGTCAAAGGCGGCGGCGACGGTCAGGTGATCGCCGGCATCCGGCCCGAGAACTTCGAGGACGTCGAGGTGATCGGCGACCTCAAGGAGGAGCGCGGGATCGTCTTCGAGGCCGAGATCGACCTGGTCGAGTCGCTCGGCTCAGACCTCTACGCCTACTTCCACATCGAGTCCGAAGGCGTCCAGTCCGACCAGCTCGCCGACATCGTCGAAGAGAGCCTCGACGAAACCGGCGCCGGTGAAATCCGCGAGGGCCACGAGCAGATCGTCGCCCGCCTCGACCCGACCAGCAAAGTCAAGCGCCGCGAGACCGCCCAGCTCTGGGCCGACACCGCGAAACTGCACCTGTTCGACCCGGAGAACGGCGAGAGCCTGCGGGATCGCAAATAGTAAAGCTTCTTTGCGTATTGCGTTATGAAGCAGCATGATGCTCCCTCCTGACCACAACACAGGAGGTATCCGATGGAAATCAAGAAGCATCTTCGCTGGGCGCTGCTCGGCATCGTCGCGTTGGTTCTTCCGGTCTCGCAAGCTAACGCCGCCACGCCTGAAGTCGATCTCGTAAGTGGGTCATTCCCGGTTTCAGGCATTGCCATGTTGGGCTATGGGACGCTGACCACCACCAGCGGCGCCACCATTCAGTGCACCAGTGGCGCGGGAACCGGTGTGGCTACGAGTAAAACCACAGGTGAAGGCAGTTACACGCTCTCGGGATGTAAAGCGTCCAACATCCTCCCGTGCACCACGGCCGGATACAGCACCGGGACGATCAAACTCGAAACGCTGACGCTGCATCTCGTCTATCTAGACGAGAACCACACAAAGCCGGGAGTGCTGGTGACACCTCCGGCAAGCGGTGTATTTGCCGAATTCACCTGCACTGGAATCAAAGTGAAAATCACGGGCAACGGCATCCTTGGAGAACTCACCGCCCCGCAATGCGGGCAGACCACCAACACCGCGTCTGTCTGGACCCAACAAGTGTCGCAAGGAGTTCAGAAATACCAGCAGGTCGAAGAAACAGGCACCACCTATGACCTGAGCGCAACTATCGGTTCTGAACCTCCCGTCACAGCGGCGATCAACTCGATCATCCAGACCAAAGCGGAACGCGAAGGCACCCTCACATGCCCTGAACAAAAATAGTTGCAGCGCGAATCCGCCCCTGCTGTCGCACGGGGCGGATTCGCAGCCTTGGCCAGGCACAGTTTGGAGTGGAGAGGGTTGGTCGCCGGTGTTAGTGGCGGATCTCGATCGGCGTCGAAATCGCCTCGCCGTCGGGGCTGCGCAGCTCGATCCCCTCCAGGGAGCCGTCGCCGGCGGCGCCGGCGACGGGGTGGACGAGGGCGCGTTCGTCGTCGAGATCGACGAGGAGGATGTGGCCGGCCGCCGCCCAGGCGTGGGTGCCGGCCTGCTCGAAACCCGTCGGCGGTTCGGTGCGCAGCTTGCCGGCGGCGCCGGAGACGACGTAGTCGATCCCGTCCACGCGGGAGTGCTGGAAGTTGTGCTCGTGGCCGCTGAGCACGAGCCGCACCCCGGCCTGCTCGAACAAGGGCACCAGGCGCTCGACCATCCCCGTCGTGTTGCCGTGCTCCGGCCCGGCGCAAAAAGGCGGGTGGTGGGAGAAGGGGATCCGCCAGCGGGGGGTGCCGGGGCCGGAACGGAGCGCCCGCTCGACCCACTCGGCGTGGGCCGGGTCGTCGAAGAAGTGCTCGCGGCCGATCTCGCCGGCGAGCGAGGTGTCTATGCAGATGAACTCGGCCTGAGCGCCGAGCCGCAGGCAGTAGAAGAGGCCGGGGTCGAGCGAGGCGCGGCCCGCCTCCACCCCCGGCTGGAAGCGCTCCCGCAGGTAGAAATTGTCGTCGAGCTGGTCGCGGTCGTCGGAGCTCTCCGTGTCCGCGGCATCGTGGTTGCCGACCGTCGGGAAGACCGGCACCCGGTTGATCACATAGCGGTAGGGCTCGTAGAAGCTCGCATACCAGTCGTCGTCCTCGTTGCCCGAGCCGGTGGTGTCCTTGCCGAGGTAGACGTTGTCCCCCGTGGTCAGCACCAGCGAAACCTCGTTGTGGTCGCAGACGCGCTCGAGGGCGCGGGCGAGGCCGACTTGGCGCTGCGCGTTCTCGCCGCCGGAGAGGATGCCGACACCGAAGTCCCCCAGCACCGCAAACCGGACCGGCTCCTCGTCGTCAGCTGCCGGAAAGGTGCGGAAGCGGTTTTCGTAGCGCCTCCCGGACGGGGTCAGCGTGCGCCGCTCCAGGTCCCAGTCCCACAGCTCCCCCTCCGCCCACGGCTGCCCGTCGACGAGGACGCGGTAGGTGTGCTCGGTGCTCGGCTCGAGGTCGCGGACCCAGGCATAGTTGGCGTTCGCGACCTCCACCCGCGCGACCGCGTTCCCCGCGCGCTCGACCTCGACAACCGCCTCCCCGTAGGGCTCGGAGCTGAGGCCGATCGTCCCGGTCCGCGCGCCCGCCACCTCCCGCAGCTCCTCGTCGTCGACGATCCGCCATTCCCCGTAGGAAGAGTCGCCGCGGCGGAAGTAGAACCCGCCCCAGGCGATCAGAGCCTCTTCCGCACCGACGTCGACCAGGTGCAGGAACGGCTCGAAGTGGACCTCAGGCGCCATCCACCAATCCTGACATCAACGCGACCGCCTGCCGGTCGTCGAGACCCTGCGTTGCCGCGAGGTCCTGCCAGGTGCGGAAGGCGAGGGCGTGGCCGACTGCGGCGCGGGTGCGTTTGGCGGCGTTGCCTCGTAGGCCCCTCCCCCCCATCAGGATCTTCGCGGCCTCGGCGAGGAAGGCGCGAAACGTGCCCATCAGCTCGTCGACGATCGGCACCGTCGGCGCGTCGCGGAGGAGCTTGTCCAGCATCTCCTCGTTGCGGCCGTAGAAGGCGTAGAGCTCGGCGAGGGCGGCCTCGAAGCGCTCGCCTGGGTTCTCGATCGTCGCCCACTTGCCGACGTCCGGCGGCGGGTTGGCTTCGGCCCAGTGCGCCGAGCAGGCGCCGAAGAGGGCCCGCTCGTCGGGGAAGTGGCGGTAGAGGGTCGAGCGCCGGACCCCGGCGCGCTCGGCCACCGCGCTCATCGAGGTGTGGGCGGGGCCGAGGGTGCCGTGCAGCTCGACGGCGCTTTCGGTGATCCGCCGCCGGGTTTGCGCCTCGGCTTCGGCCCGGGCCTTCTTCTCGTACTTGCGCTTTCGATCGGACATGGGTGTACGACCAATATTGACAGATCCGTCAACGGTCGCTACGATTTTGGAAGAACAGTGGTGTCCAACGAAATTTGAAGGAGCGAATGATGGCAACGGTTATCGGTCCCGGCGACGGCAAGGCCGGCTTCCTCGGCAGCATCGGGGTGCGGTTCATGATCGACGGCGAGGACGCAGGCGGGGACTTCTCCCTGGTCGAACACCCCCTCTCCCCGCGGGCGCTGGCGGCCCCGCTGCACCGGCACACCCGCGAGGACGAGTACAGCTTCGTGCTCGAAGGACGGATGGGCGGCCTGCTCGGCGACGACGTGGTCGAGGCCGGTCCCGGGGACCTCGTCTTCAAGCCGCGCAACGAGTGGCACACCTTCTGGAACGCCGGCGACGAGCCATGCCGGATCCTCGAGATCATCGCGCCGGCCGGCTTCGAGCACTTCTTCGAGGAGCTCGTCGACATGGGCGGGGTGCTCAACGCAAGCCCCGAGAAAGTGGCCGCGCTCAACGACCGCTACGGCCTGGAAATGAAGCCGGAGACCGTTCCCGAGCTGCTCGAGCGCTTCGGCCTGGTGGTTGGCGAACCGGTGGAGACGACGCTGCAGCTCGCTTGATCCCCTCCCGTCACCGAGCAAATTGCGGGAGTCGAAGACGGGGAGAGTAGCCGCGTAGCGCTGCTACTCTCCCCCGGTAGGCAGCCTGTCTGCCTGCGCGTCCGTCCTTCGATCAGTAGTGAGGAATACGCGCTCTTGACTCCCGACCAGGGGTTCAGCTTCGACCGCGAGGGGCCGCGCGAGGAATGCGGCGTCTTCGGCGTATACGCACCCGGGCACGACGTCTCCCGCCTCGCCTACTTCAGCCTCTACGCCCTCCAGCACCGCGGGCAGGAGTCGGCCGGGATCGCCACCTGCGAGGGCGGGATGATCACCACCATGCGCGACCAGGGGCTCGTCTCCCAGGTCTTCGACGAGGAGAAGCTGCGGGCGCTGCAGGGGGACATGGCGATCGGCCACGTCCGTTACTCGACCACCGGCGGCGGCTCCTGGGAGAACGCGCAGCCGATCTGGCGCGACGACGGCCGCGAGATCGCCCTCGCTCACAACGGCAACCTGACCAACGCGGTCGAGCTCTGGGGTGAGCTGAAGGAGCGGGGGCTGCAGTTCCGCGGCACCTCCGACTCGGAGATCCTCGCCGCCCTGCTCTCCTCCCACGACGGCAAGATGATCGAGGACGCGGTCGAGGACGTGATGCCGCGCCTGCAGGGCGCCTACTCGACCGTGGTCATGACCAAGCGGGCGATCGTCGCCTTCCGCGACCCGCACGGGATCCGGCCGCTCAGCCTCGGCCGCCTCGACGACCGCTTCGTCGTCGCCTCCGAGAGCTGCGCCTTCGACATCATCGGCGCCAAGCTGATGCGCGAGGTCCATCCCGGCGAGATGGTCTCGCTGACCGAGCGCGGGCTGGAGACGCGCCAAGTGGTGAAGGCCGAGCGGCGCGCCAGCTGCGTCTTCGAGCACATCTACTTCTCCCGCCCCGACAGCCGCCTCGAGGGCAAGGTCCTGCAGCAGGCGCGGGGGCGGATGGGAGAGATCCTCTGGCGGGAATCGCCGGTCGAGGCCGACCTGGTGATCGCCGTGCCGGACTCGGGCAACCCGTCCGCCGCCGGCTTCGCCCGCGCCTCGGGGATCCCCCGCGACGACGGCCTGATCAAGAACCGCTACGTCGCCCGGACCTTCATCCAGCCGGGCCAGGAGCTGCGCAAGCACGGCCTGCGGCTGAAGTTCAACCCGCTGCCGGAGATCGTCGCCGGCCAGCGGCTGGTCGTCGTCGACGACTCGATCGTGCGGGGCAACACCACGCGGCAGATCGTCGGCATGCTGCGCGACGCCGGCGCCAGCGAGGTGCACCTGCGGATCTCGGCGCCGCCGATCCGCAACCCCTGCCACTACGGCGTCGACATGTCGACCCGCGAGGAGATGATCGCCCACGACCGCTCGATC
>DATEOT010000137.1:0-8370 GCA_035273795.1 Solirubrobacterales bacterium
CTGGAGAAGATGGGGATCCACGTCGAGTACACCCACCACGAGGTCGGCCCCTCCCAGCACGAGGTCGACATGCGCTACAAGAACGCGCTCGAGATGGCCGACGACTGCATGACCTACCGCATCGTCGTCAAGGAGTACGCGATGAAGTACGGCTACCACGCCACCTTCATGCCGAAGCCGCTGTTCGGCGAGAACGGCTCCGGGATGCACGTCCACCAGTCGCTCAGCCGCGACGGCAGGAACGCCTTCTACGACGCCGACGACCCTTACTACCTCTCACCGGTGGCGAAGTCCTTCATCGCCGGCCAGCTCAAGCACGCGCGCGAGATCTCGCCGCTGTTCGCCCAGTGGGTCAACTCCTACAAGCGGCTGGTGCCCGGCTACGAGGCCCCGGTCTACCTCGCGTGGTCGCGTCGCAACCGCTCGGCGCTGATCCGGGTGCCGCTCTACCACCCCGGCAAGGAGTCGGCGACCCGGGCCGAGCTGCGCTGCCCCGACCCCGCCGCCAACCCCTACCTCTGCTTCGCGGCGATGCTGCAGGCGGGGCTGGAAGGGGTCGAGAAGGGCTACGAGCTGCCCGAGCCGATGGAGCAGAACCTCTACCACCTCTCCCAGGACGAGCTGGCCCACCAGGGAATCGAGCAGCTGCCGGCGACGCTCGGCGAGGCGATCGAGGTCGCGGCCGAGTCGGAGCTGGTCCTGCGCACGCTGGGCGAGCACACCTTTCGGCGGTTCGTTGAGATCAAGCGGCAGGAATGGGACGACTACCGGGTGCAGGTCACTCCCTACGAGATCGAGAACTTCCTGCCGATCCTCTAGGCGGTTGTGGTGGGGTCCGGGAGGAACGTCCTCTCTGGACACCCCTCGCTATGGCTCGGGGTTGAGTGTCCCGAGAGGACGTCCCTCCCGGACTGCGACAGTGGTGCAAATTCAGCGAGCGCTGAGTTGTGGCCCCTATCGGGGCGTGGATTCAGCGGGCGCTGAATTGGATCCCCGGGTGGGAGAGGGAGGAGGGCCACCAGAATTTGTCGCCGATGCTGATCGCGAGGGCGGGGACGAGGACGCTTCTCACCAGGAACGTGTCGAGGAGGACGCCGAAGGCGACTACGAAGCCGATCTCGGTGAGGAAGACGAGGGGGAGAACGGCGAGAACCGAGAAGGTGCCGGCGAGGACGATTCCGGCGCTGGTGATGACCCCGCCGGTGACCGCGAGCGCGCGCAGCATCCCCTGTTCGGTTCCGTGCTTCTCGGTCTCCTCGCGGGCGCGGGCGACGAGGAAGATGTTGTAGTCGACGCCGAGGGCGACGAGGAAGACGAAGGCGAAGAGCGGCAGCGAGGGGTCGGAGCCGGGGAAGCCGAAGATGACGTCGAAGACGAAGTAGCCGACGCCGAGGGCGGCGAGGAAGCTGAGGATCACGGTCCCGATCAGGACCAGCGGCGCCATCACCGATCGCAGCAGCGCCATCAGGATCAGGAAGACGACGAGCAGGATCAGCGGCGGAATCACGATCGAGTCCCAGGCTGCTGCCTCGCGGACGTCGAATTCGACCGCCGAGGGGCCGCCGACGAGCGCGCCGGGGGCCGCATCGGTGGCGGCTTCGCGCATCGGCTCGACCAGGTCGAAGGCCTCGGTCGAGTAGGGGTTCGGTTCGAGCGTGGCCTGTACCAGCGTGCCCTCCGGGCCGCTGGCCACCGGACCGGCGACCGACTCGACGCCCTCGACGCCTTCGACCGCTTTCTTCACCGCCGGGACCTCCGCGGGGTCGGGGACGATCACGTCGGTGAGCGCCGTCGTGCCCGACGGGAAGCTCTGGTCGATCAGTTCCTGGCCTTCGACCGACTCGACCTCGGTGCGGTAGCTGTCTTCGCTGGTCAGTTCGGTCGAGAAGAAGGCGAACCCGGCGCAGCAGACGAGGAGGACGGCGATCGCTCCGGCGGCGACGCGCCCGGGACCCTGGGCGACGCGCTTGCCGACTTTGGCCCAGAAGCTGTGGTGCTGGTAGGGGTCCTCGGTCTCGCCCGCCGCGTTCGGTTCGTAGCGGGGGATGAAGGGCCAGAAGGCGCGGCGACCGAAGATCGTCAGCAGCGCCGGCAGCAGGGTCAGCATCGAGAGCGCCGCGCAGGCGATTCCGATTGCCGCGATCGGCCCGAGGCCGGCGGTGCCGTTGACCTTGGCCAGGGTGAGGCAGAGCAGGGCGGCGATCACGGTCAGGGCCGAGGCGAAGATCGCCGGCCCGGCGGAGGTGAGGGCGGTCCGCATCGCCTCGTGCTTGTCCTCGGTGTGGTGCAGCTCCTCGCGGTAGCGGGCGACCAGCAGCAGCGCGTAGTCGGTGCCGGCGCCGAGGACGAGCACCGACATGATCGAGCTCGACTGGCCGTTGATCGTGACGCCCAGCTCGGAGACCCCGTAGCCGATAGAGCGCGAGAGGAACTCGGCGAACATCACCGCGATCAGCGGGATGAAGAGGAAGATCGGGGAGCGGTAAATGCAGATCAGGAGGAAGATCACGAGCCCGACCGCGGCCAGCAGCAGGGTCCCGTTGATGCTTTCGAAGACTTCGATCGCGTCGGTGGAGAAGCCGCCGCCGCCGGTGATCTTCACTTCGAGGCCGTCGCGCTCGCCGGAGACCTGGTCACGCCAGTCCTGGACCGGTTCGGTGATCAGCTCGGCCTCCCCTTCGGCGTTGATGTAGGAGGTGACGATCGCCGCTTTGCCGTCTTTCGAGCAGATCGGGCCGACGAAGGGGGCGTAGTCGGCGGGCTGGCCGGGGACCTCGGTGGTGGGTCCGCCGCAGCCGGGCTGGGAGACCCCAAGCTGGTTGACCTTGGCCGCGGGTTTGTTCTCCGACTCGGCTTGTTTGCCTCCGGACGCGGCGGTTTCCCCGTCCGGAATGACGCCGGGGTACCGCGTCTCGGTCATCTTGCCGACGTCTTCTTCGATCGTGCCGAAGTCGGCGGCGGTGAGGCCGCTCTCGCGCCGGAAGACGACCACCGTCGGCGCGATTTCGCCCTTCTGCAGCGCTTCGGTCTTCGCCAGGGCCTTGGTCGACTCGGCGTCGCCGGGCAGGTAGGAGGTCGCCTCGTTGTTTTCGGCCTCCGTGAACTTCTCCGGCAGCCCGGCGCCGAAGGCGGCGAAGATGACCACGAACCAGAGCGCGAAGACCAGCCACTTCGAGCCACGGGTGGCCGGGAAGGTGAACATCGAGCCACGCATCGGGCCGCATCCTTTCAGAGTCGCGGGGTCGGCCCTGTTAAACGCTCACAGAAGCCTCTGCAGCTCCTCGGCGGAGGTCACCGGCAGCTTGCAGGCGAAGTTCTCGCAGACGTAGGCGGCGGGACGACCCTCGACGGCGGTGCGGCCCGCCATCAGCGGCGGCTGCTCGGTCCCCTCCGGGCCACCGGCGAGGACGAGGTGCGGGCGGGATTTCTCGCGCACGACGGCGGCGAGTTCGCTGAAATTTTCAGCGCTCGCTGAATTTTGGTCCCCATGGGGACTGTTTTTCAGCGTTCGCTGAATTTCCACCAGGGCGACCTCGCGGCCGGGGGAGAGGTGGAAGTCGAGGGCGCGCAGCATGTGGGCGAAGGCGTCGGGGTGTTCGACCGCCGGTTTGCCGAAGAGCGCGAAGACGCCGACCGCCTCCTCCTCGTAGCGGCGCTCTCCCGTCAACGCCGCCAGGCGCAGCAGGCCGAGCGCGGCGGAGCTGTTGCCGGAGGGGATCGGGTGGTCGCCGACCTCCTTGCGTCGGGCGATCAGCTGCTCGTGATCGGAGGAGGTCGAGTAGAAGCCGCCCCGCCCGGGGTCGCCGAAGCGCCCGATCGTCGTCTCCGCCAAGGCGCGCGCCTCGACGAACCAGCGCTCTTCGAAGCTCGCTTCGTAGAGCGCCAGCAGCGCCTCGAGCAGGAAGGCGTGGTCCTCGAGATAGGCGTTGAGGTGGGCGCGGCCGTCCTTGTAGGTGCGCAGGAGGTTGCCGTCGGGGTCGCGCAACGAGGTGAGCACGAACTCCGCTCCCTCTCGAGCGGCGTCCAGGTAGTCGTCGCGACCGAGCACCGCCCCGGCGTCGGCGAGAGCGGCGATCGCCAGCGCGTTCCAGGAGGTGAGGCGCTTGTCGTCGAGGCCCGGCCGGACCCGCTGCGAGCGGACCTCGAACAGCGCCCTCCGGGCCTCGGCCAGTCCGGGTGGCGCCGCCGCCGCCGCGCCGCCGTCGAGGTGGAGGACGTTCGCGCCCTCGAAGTTGCCGCGCTCGCTGACCCCGAAGTACGCGATCACCGGCTCGGCCGCCTCGCCCAGCACGTCGCGGACTTGCTCCGGAGTCCAGACGTAGAAGCGGCCCTCCTCGCCCTCGGAGTCGGCGTCGAGGGCCGAGTAGAAGCCGCCCTCGGGACCGCGCATCTCGCGCAGCATCCAGTCCAGCGTCTCCTCGCAGGTGCGGCGGTAGCGCTCGTGCCCGAGCTGCTGCCAGCCGTGCAGGTAGGCGCGGGCCAGCAGGCCGTTGTCGTAGAGCATCTTCTCGAAGTGGGGGACGAGCCAGGCCTGGTCGACCGCGTAACGGGAGAAGCCGCCGCCGAGCTGGTCGTAGATGCCGCCCGCGAGCATCCCGTCGAGGGTGCGTTCGACGTGCTCGGTCTCGCCGCGGGCCAGCAGCAGCTCCAGCGAGGAGGCGGGTGGGAACTTCGGGGCGCCGCCGAAGCCGCCGTTGCTGCGATCGGCCGCCGAGAGCAGGCGCCGGATCGCCTCCTCCAGGTCTTTCGCCGCCGGCAGGTCTCCGCGGGGCTCCACTTCGCCGATCGCCCCGAGCCGCTGGCGCACCGTCGGCGCCCGCTCGCGGATCTCGTCGCGGCGGTTTTCGAAGGCGTCGACGACGGCTTCCATCACCATCCGGAAGCTCGGCATCCCGCGGCTCTCGTCCGGCGGGAAGTAGGTGCCGCCGTAGAAGGGGACCCCGTCGGGGTCGAGGAAGACCGTCATCGGCCAGCCGCCATGGCCGCTGATCGCCTGCACCGCCTCCATGTAGATCGCGTCGACGTCGGGGCGCTCCTCGCGGTCGACCTTGACGTTGACGAAGTGGTCGTTCATGTAGGCCGCCGTCTCGGGATCCTCGAAGGACTCGCGCTCCATCACGTGGCACCAGTGGCAGGCCGAGTAGCCGACCGAGAGCAGGATCGGTCTGTCCTCCTCGCGGGACCGCCGCAGCGCCTCCTCTCCCCACGGGTACCAGTCGACCGGATTGTCCCGGTGTTGGAGCAGGTAGGGGCTCGTCTCCTGGGCGAGGCGATTCGGCATTCGCTTGAACCTACCCGGGAGAGCGGCAAGTCAAGTATTCGCCGACGCCGCTCGCTGAAACTTGGGTCTATCGACCGGATTCAACGAGACAAGGTGTACATCTCCGGGTAAGCGACTACCGTCAACGTCTTGACCCACAGCGGCGGAAGATCGGAACGGCCGGACCCGGCGGTGGAAGCCGTGCTGGCAAAGCTGGCGCCCGAGGACCGCTCGGTGGTTCAGGGTGCCCTGCAACGGGCCGAGAAGACCGAGGCGGAGCTGCGCTACCTTGCCGACCACGACCCCCTGACCGGGCTCCTGAACCGGCGCCGGTTCCGCTCTGAGCTCGACCAGTACGTCTCCTTCACGGGGCGCTACGGCGGGCGCGGAGCGGTGATGGTGATCGACATCGACGGGCTGAAGGAGGTCAACGACCGCTACGGCCACCAGACCGGCGACACGCTGATCCGGCGCGTCTCCGAGATCCTCCGCGAGCGGGTGCGCGCGACCGACCTGGTGGCGCGTCTCTCCGGCGACGAGTTCGCGGTGTTGATGCCGCAGACCGATACCACCGGCGCCCTCCAGCTCGGCGAGGACCTGCGCAACCAGGTGGCCGAGGGGTTGCCGCTCAACGCCGAGATCAGCGCGGCGACGATCAGCGTCGGCGTCGCGATGTTCGCCAGCCAGGACAACGCCGGCGCCGAGGCGGTGCTGGTCGCCGCCGACCAGGCGATGTACCAGGCCAAGGCGGAGGGGCGGAACCGGATCATGCTCTTCCACGAGCCCGAGGCGAGCGAACGGATGGCGCGGCCGCAGACGACCAGCGCCAGGATCCGGGACGCGCTCACCCAGAACCGGCTCAGTCTCGCCACCCAGCCGATCCGCAGCCTCGCCTCAGGCGGGATCGAGCGCTACGAGCTGCTGCTGCGAATGACCGGCGAGAGCGGCGAGCTGCTGCCGGCGGCGTCGTTCATCGGGGCGGCCGAGCGCTCCGGGATGGTGCAGGAGCTCGATCGCTGGGTCGTGGCGCGGGCGCTGGAGCTGATCGCCGAGCGCGAGCGCGCCGGAGCGCCGGTTTCGCTGCACATGAACATCTCCGGCGCCTCGGTCACCGACCTCTCGGTGCTCGAGTTCATCGAACGGCGCCTCGACGAAGGCGGCGCAGATCCCTCGCGCTGCACCTTCGAGATCACCCAGACGGCACGGGTCGAGGATTTCGACACCGCCGCCGGCTTCGCCGACCGGCTGACCGAGTTCGGCTGCGAAGTGGCGATCGACGACTACGGCGCCGGCTTCGGTCCCTTCGCCTACCTGAAGAAGGTTCCCTTCGACGTGATCAAGATCGACGGCACCTTCGTCCGCGATATGTCGCGCAACGACGCCGACCAGCTCGTCGTCCAGGCGATCGTCCAGATCGCCCGCGGCCTCGGCAAGCAGACGATCGCCGAGTTCGTCGAGGACGAGGACACGAGGACGATGCTGCGCGACTACGGCGTCGACATGGCCCAGGGCTACCACCTGGGACGGCCTACCGACGTGGCCGAGCTGGCCGCGGCCTAAGCGCCGGCGCGCAGCTGGGCGCGCTTGATCTTGCCGCTGCTGGTCTTCGGCAGCTCGTCGGCGAACTCGACGATGCGGGGGAACTTGTAGGGGGCCGTCTCGCGTTTGCAGTGCTCCTGCAGCTCGCGGACCAGATCGTCACCCGGGTCTCCGTCGCGGAGGACGACGATCGCGCGGACGACCGAGCCGCGCTCGGGATCGGGCGCGGCGACCGCGGCGGCATCGGCGACGGCGGGGTGGGAGAGGAGGGCGGACTCGACCTCGGTCGGGCCGATCCGGTAGCCGGAGGAGAGGATGATGTCGTCGCCCCGGCCCTCGAAGAAGAGGTAACCGTCCTCGTCGGCGTGGACGAGGTCGCCGGTCGGCCACCACTCGCCCTCGAAGCGCTCGCCGTCGAGGTAGCGGGAGAAGAAGGTGGGGGTGGAGGCGGCGCGCAGCTGCAGTTCGCCCTCGACGATCCGGGTCTCGAAGCCGGGGAGGGGGCGGCCCATCGAGCCCTGCCGCACCGGCTCGCCGACCAGGTTCGCGGTCACCTGGCCGGTCTCGGTCTGGCCGTAGCCGTCGGCGGGCTCGAGGCCCGTCGTCGCGCGAAAGGCGGCGATCGTCTCCGGGTCGAGCGGTTCGCCGGCGGAGACCATCCGCCGCATCTCCGGCAGCGGCCGCAGCGCCGTCCGTCGCGCCAGCATCCGGTACTCGGTCGGCGCCTGGCAGAGGACGTTTACGCCGAGCGCCTCGGCGAAGTCGAGCCGCTCGGCCGGGTCGAAGCGGCCGTCGTGGATGACCGCGGCGGCGCCGGTGACCCAGGGGGCGAGGAAGACGTTGCGGGCCGACTTCGACCAGCCGGTGGCGGTGGTGCACCAGGCGAGGTCGCCCTTGCGCGAGCCGAACCAGTGCTCGGCCTGGACCTGCTGCCCGAGCAGGTAGCGGTAGCCGTGGACGACGCCGCGGGGCGCGCCGGTGGTGCCGGAGGTGAAGACGATCAGCGCCGGATCCTCGGGGCCCATCTCCTCGACCGCGGCCGGCGTCTCCTGCGGGCGGTCCTCGTCCATCGCCGCGGCGACGTCGGCCATCGTCATCGCCGGCACCCCGGCGGGCAGCTCGGCCAGCAGGTCGTCTTCGCCGACGCAGAGCTTCGGGTTGGCGGCGGCGACCCGGTGCTCGAGGTCGTGCCGGCGCAGCATCGTGCTGCAGGGCAGCGCCACCGCCCCCATCCGCCAGCAGGCGAGCAGGCTCAGCACCCACTCGATCCGGTTCCCCACCAGCGTCATCACCACATCCCCCCGCTCGACCCCTCGAGCAGCAAACGCCCCCGAGAGCCCCGCCGATTTAGCAACGAGTTCCCCGAAATACCAATCCCGCCGGTTCCCCTCACTATCAACAGCCACAATCCCCAGCCGCGAAGCCGGCGACCGCTCCATCAAATCTTCAATCAGATTCACGGGCGGGAAGTCTGCCATCCAGCTGTCAAAAGGGGGCGGGGGTCCCCTCTCCAGACACTCAACCACGAGCCATAGCGAGTGGTGTCTGGAGAGGGAGTCCCGCCCCTCCCC
>DATEOT010000138.1:0-7776 GCA_035273795.1 Solirubrobacterales bacterium
ATGGGGAGGCTCCCGCAGGGGCACCCCGACCGCTTCTAGCTGCCGCTGTAGTGAGACGACGAGGGGATTGGGCCTTCCAAGGGCTCCACTCAGGCGGCCACGGAGATCCCCCCAGGTCGTACGCGCGAGGGCCTTGCCTGAGCGGTCGCGGACCTCGATCGACTCGCGGTGGCTGCGGTTAGTGGCGCAGTTGATTCGGGCTCGGCCGCGGCTTAGCTCAAGCTCCAGCTCGGCGCTATCGGGATCGATTCGAGCTTGGCGAACGGCGATTGGGGTGGCGTTGGTGAGATGGCAGGCGAGGTCAATGAGGTGGATGCCGGCGTCCAGGAGGGCCTCGTCGTGGGCTTCGTGGGCGCCCCAGGCGTCGCGGCGGAAGCGCAGTTCGAGGTCGAGCTCCAGCCAGCCCTCGGCGGGGATCGCTTCGCGCAGCTCCTGGCCCTGGAGGAAGCGGCGGTTGAAGGCGAGCAGCGGTTCGGGGTCCAGCGCCGCCAGCCGCTGAGCGGTGGGGAGGTCCGGGGCGGGGGGCTTCTCGACCAGCGAGCGGACACCGCCCGCGGCGGCTTCTTCGGCGAGGGGCAGATGGTGCTGGAGCGGCGCCGCGACGACGAGCAGGTCGATCGGCTCCGCCTCCAGCAGCGAGGCCAGGTCGGGGAAGCTACGCGCCTCGGCGCCCCCTCTGCGCCACAGCTCGAGGCAGCGCTCGCGCCGCTCTGCGTTCGGGTCGGCGAAGGCGGCGATCGTCACTCCCTCGGCGGCCAGTGCCGTCGGTACGTACCCCAGCTCGGTGATCCGCCCGCAGCCGGCGACCCCCAGCCTCACTGCTCTCCCTCGATCACATGCAGGACGAGTGCCGCGGGCACCGAGGCGGCGGCGGCAAGCTGGTGCAGCTGGTGCAGGCCGACGCCGGCGAGCAGCAGACGCGGGCCGCCGCTGCGGGCGAGAAGTTCGTAGAGGTCGCGGTCGAGCGCGAGGTTCGCCAGCAGCGCCGCGGCTGCGAGCCGGGGACGGCGGGCGAGCAGCGCGCCGAGGAGGGCGACGCTGGTCCCGGTGCTGGCGCGTCGTCGCCAGCTGAGGTTGAGGGCGGTGCTGCCGCCCCCCTGGCGCAGCAGCAGCCGCGCCCAGGGCACGCCGCGCCGCGCGAAGTCGGTGCGGACCATGCTCGGCAGCGTCCAGGCCTTGAGGTGCCGGCCCTGGATCCGCGGGTCGAGGAGGATGCGTCCGCCACCGCGGCGCAGTCGCACCCCCAGCTCGATGTCCTCGACGCTCGCCTGCGGGAAGCGCTCGGGGTCGAATCCGCCCGCGGCTTCGAACGCGTCGCGCCGGACGGCGCCGAGCCCCGCCCAGAAGGTCTCCGCCTCTCCCGCCGCGCCCGCGTGGACGTGGTGGTGGAGGAGGTTGCGGTAGCGGGAGGTGAGGCCGGGATCTGCGGGGTCGTCGTCGTAGGCGCCGAACACCGCCACCAGCTCCGGGTCCTCCGCGAAGTGCGCGGCGATCCGCTCCAGCGCGTCGGCGTCCACCTCGACGTCGGAGTCGACGAAGACGAGGACCTCGGCGTCGCATCGCGCGACCCCGAGGTTGCGCGCCGCGGCCGGCCCGGAGCCGGGCGGCTCCTCCTGCACGATCGTCTCCTCCGGCGCGCGCGTGCCGCGCCGCAGCGCCGCGAGGCAGCGCTCCAGCGTGGGGGGGCGGTCGGTCGCGGGGACGACTACCGCAAGGGTGGTGACGGACTCGCGAGGGTGGCGCGACTCCGGGGAAGAGACCGGCATTAGGGGTACCTAATAGCATCTCGCGCCCCGATGACGGTTCCCGCCACCCGCCCGGAAGACCTGCCCGTTGCCGTGCTCGGAGCCGGCCCTGCCGGCCTTACCGCCGCCTACCGCCTGGTCCAGCGCGGCCTCCCGGTCGTCGTCTTCGAGGCCGACGAGCAGGTTGGCGGCATCGCCCGCACGGTCGTCCGCGACGGCTACCGCTTCGACCTCGGCGGTCACCGCTTCTTCACCAAGAGCGAAGAGGTGGAAGGGCTCTGGAAGGAGCTGCTCGGCTCCGAGCTGCTGGTGCGCCCGCGGCTCTCGCGCATCTACTGGCGCGGCCGCTTCATCGAGTACCCGCTGCGCCCGGCCGACGTCTTCGCCAAGGTCGGACCGATCGAGCTCACACGCAGCCTCGGCTCCTACGCCCGCGCCCGGCTGCGGCGCCAGGGCGAGCAGGAGACCTACGAGGAGTGGGTCAGCTCCCGCTTCGGTCGCCGCCTCTTCGAGCTCTTCTTCAAGACCTACACGGAAAAGGTCTGGGGAGTGGGGACCGACGAGCTGCGGGCCGAGTGGGCGGCGCAGCGGATCGCCGACCTCTCGATTTGGTCGGCGCTGCGAAACGCCCTGCCGGGCGGTGGCGGCGACACTCCGAAAAGCCTGATCGAGCAGTTCCACTACCCGCGGCTGGGGCCGGGGCAGATGTGGGAGGAGATGGCGCGCCGGGTCGAGCGGGAGGGCGGTGAGATCCGCCTCGGGGCGCGGGTCGAGGGGCTCGAGCACGAGGGCGGCCGCGTCACCGCCGTTCGCGCCGGCGGCGAGCGGGTCGAGGTCGCCTCGGTGATCTCCTCGATCCCGCTGCGGACCACGGCCGGAGTCGCCGAGCCGGCGCCGCCGCGCGGGGTGACGGATGCCGCCGCCGGGCTGCGCTACCGGGACTTCCTCACGGTCGCGCTGCCGATCGAGGGCGAGCCGCCCTTCCCCGACAACTGGGTCTACGTCCACGACCCGCGCGCCCGCGTCGGCCGGATCCAGAACTTCCGCGCCTGGAGCCCCTGGATGACCCCGGACCCGCGCCGCTCCTGCCTCGGCCTCGAGTACTTCTGCTTCGAAGGCGACGACCTCTGGACCAGCCGCGACGAGGAGCTGGTCGATCTCGGCCGCCGCGAGGTGGCGGCGCTGGGGCTGGTCGACCCGGAGCAGGTCGCGGGCGGCCACGTCGTCCGGGTCCCGAAGGCCTATCCCGTCTACGACGCCGAGTACGCCGGGCGGGTGGAGCGGATCCGCGGCTGGCTCGAGGGCTTCTCCAACCTGCAGCAGGTCGGCCGCAACGGCCTCCACAGGTACAACAACTCCGATCATTCGATGCTGACCGCGATGCGCGCAGTCGAGAACCTCTGCGACGGCGCCGGCCACGACGTCTGGGCGGTCAACGCCGACAGCGTCTACCACGAGCGCGAAGAGCGCGAAGAGCAGCCCTACCGGGCGGCGCCGGAGACCCCGGCGATGGCCCGGCCCCTGGCCGAGGTCAGCGAGTAGCCGAAGGGCAGGGGAAGCGGGTCGCCCGCCAGCGGCCCTCCCGCGCGATCACCGAACCGCTCGGGAGCGCCTTAGCCGAGAGTGCGACGCCGTAGCGCGGTTTTCTGCGCACCGGCACGGAGGCGATCGGCTCCTCCAGCTTCCAGGCGAGTGCGGTCTGCTCCCGGACCTGCGTCACCCGTACCGTGCCGCCGCAGGCGAGCAGCGGTGCCTTGCCGATCTCATCGACGAGGTCGAAGAGCTGGTCGACCGAGTCCTTCTGCCGCTCGACCACCTCCAGGTCCCCCGGCAACTGCCCCGCCCGCCAGCCGAAGCCGGCGACGACCAGCACGAGCGCCGCCACTGCAAGCGCCCGAAGCGCCCAATCCCGGGGTGTGGTTGAGCTTTGTCCCGCTATCCGGGACGAAGCTCGACCACACCCCGGGACGGCGGCGCGGGCGATGCCAACGGCTCCTAGGACTGCCAGCACCGCCGTCGCCGGGGCGAGGAAGCGGGGGAGGCCGGCCCAGCCGGCGACCGCCATCAGGGCGACGAGGAGAATCCAGGCGCCGGCGCCGGCGAGGAGGATCGCCAGCGGCCGGTCCAAGCCGCCGCGTTCGCGCCAGAGCAGCAGCGCCAGGCCGACCCAGGCGGCGGCGAGGGGGGCTGCCAGCGCCCGGCCCAGCACCTCGAGCCCGTCGACCGGCTCGATCCCACCGGCGCGGGCGGTTTCGCCGCCCTCCAGCGGGTTGCCGGCGCCGACCAGGTCGGGGACGAGCCAGGCGAGCGGGACGAGCACGGCGGCGGCGATAGCCGCGGCGCGCAGGCGGGGTCGCCCCTTGGTCGCGTAGAAGGCCCAGAGGACGAGGAAGGGCCAGCATTCGGGGCGCAGCAGCGCCGCCGCGGTGCCCAGTCCGAGCGCGACCGCCCGCCGCTCGTCGAGCGCCGCCCAGATCGCTCCCAGCACCAGCGCCACCAGCAGCGGCTCGGAGAGGCCGCCGGTGAACTGGCGCAGCGGCGGCGTGAAGGAGTCGCCGGTCAGCGCTACCGAACCCGCCGCAACCGCCGCCGCCACCCAGCGCCAGCGCCCGGTCCCCGCGCCGCTCAGCCGCGCCGCCAGCAACCCGGCCAGTAGCGGCGCGCAGATCCAGCCCGTGCGGGCGACCAGCAGCCACGCCTTCGGCGCCGCGTCGCCAAGCAGCGAGAGCGGTGCGTCGATCAGCACCGGCAACGGCTTCCAGGAGGGACCGGCGGCCGTCTCCAACCCGCCGCCGGCGAGTCCCCGCCCCCAGATCAGCCAGGCCCAGGGGTCGTAGACAGGGAAGAAGGGGAGGGCCAGGGAGGCGGCGGCGAGCGCCAGCGCCGTCGCGACCGCCCAGCGCGGGCCGAGCGTCACCCGATCACGGCGGCGCCGCCGCGCCCCGCTCGCTCAACAGGTAGACCGGGACCGCCGCGACCGCCAGCAGAACCAAGGCCGGGATCGCGCTCGCCTCGTAGAAGCCGTAGGTGGTCTGGGTCCAGATGTCGGTGGCCAGCGTTTTGAACCCGATCGGCGAGAGGATCAGCGTCACCGTCAGCTCCTTCATCGCGTGCAGGAAGACGAGCGCGGCGCCGGCCATCATGCCGCCGCGGGCGAGCGGGATCGTGATCGTGCGGAAGACCTCGGCCTGGCCGCGGCCCATGCCCCGCGCCGCCTCTTCGATCCGCGGCGAGAGCTGCACCAGCGAGCTGGCGATCGGCCCGATCGCCAGCGGCAGGTAGTGGATCGTGATCGCGAAGACCAGCAGCGCGATCGTCTGGTAGAGCGCTGGCACCGCCCGCGTCGCGAAGAAGACGAGCCCGAGGGCGACGAGGATGCCGGGCAGGGCGTAACCGGCGTGGGAGAGCCGCTCGACGAGCCGCGTCGTCTTCGACGGGTAGCGCACCGCCAGCGCGGCGACGACGAGCGCCGCGATCGCCCCGACCGCCGCCGCCCAGGCCGCGATCAGCAGCGAGTTGCCGCCCAGCGCCGCGATCGTCTCGAGCGAGGTGCTGCCGGTCGAGATCCCCTTCGAGGCCCAGTAGATCAGCACCCCGACCGGGAGGACGAACGCGACCAGCACGATCAGGGCGCAGAAGGCCAGCGCCGCCCAGCGCCAGCGCCCGAGCCGGTATGGCTGGGTCGGCCGCAGCGTGCCCGGCCCCAGCCGGTGGACCGTTTTCGCCCCCCGCACCCGCGAGGCGGCCAGCAGCAGGGCCAGCATCGCGACGACGAGGACGGCGCCCAGGGCGGCCGCCGCCACCCGGTCGAAGCTCGACTGGTAGGCGACGTAGATCTCGGCGGTGAAAGAATCGAAGCGGAGGATCGAGACGGCGCCGAAGTCGCTGACGACGAAGAGCGCGACGAGCAGCGAGCCGGCGGCGATCACCGGCCACAGCTGCGGCAGCACCACGGTCCCGAAGACTTCCAGCGGTCCGCGCCCCATCGCCCGCGCCGCGTCCTCGAGCTGCGGGTCGATCCGGCGCAGGGTCGCCCGCAACGGGATCAGCAGCAGCGGGAAGGTGAACAGGGTCAGCACCAGCCAGGCGCCGAAGAAGCCGTAGATCGAGGGCAGGCGCTCGACCCCGAGCGCGTCCTGGAGCATCCCGTTCGGTCCCAGCGCCGCGACCAGAAGGTAGGCGCCGACGTAGCTGGGGATCACCAGCGGCAGCGTGCAGAGGACCGCCCAGAGGCGCCGGCCCGGCAGGTCGGTGCGCACCGTCAGCCAACCGATCGGCAGGGCTACCGCGATCGATGCGAGGACGACGGCCGCGGTCAGCGCCGCGGTCCGCAGCAGCGTTTCCAGCGCCCGCGAGGAGAGCGCGACCTCCAGCGAGGCGGAGAGGTCGCCGGCGACGACGACGACGAGGTAAGCGGCGGGCAGGACGGCGGCGGCGCCGACCAGCGCCCCTACGGCAAGCAGCCAGGCCGGCGCCCGGCGCGCCGCCGGCATCAGTCCTCCGAGCGCGGCGACCCCACCTAGAGCGCCCCGCTTTCTTTCATCAGGTCGATCGTCGCCTGCAGCTCCTTGAGGTCCACGAGGTCGGAGTCCGAGACGGGGATCTGCTCGATCGGGACGCTCAGCGCCGGGTCGGCTTTGGCGCCGCGGGCGAGCGGGTACTCCTTCGAGCTCGAGGTGAAGAAAGCTTGCGATTCGTCGCCGAGCAGCGAGCGGACGAAGTCGAACGCTTCTTCCTTGCGGTCACTCGATTCGAGCACCCCGACGCTGGTCAGCAGCATCAGCGAGCCGAGCCCGCCGGGTGGGAAGTAGACCGCGACGGGGTAGTCAGGGCCGCCTTCGGCGATCCCCTGGGCGACGTAGTAGTGGTTGATCAGGCCGACATCGATCTCGCCGCCCGCGACGGCGTCGCGGATCGTCACGTTGTCGGGGAAGGAGACGGCGCCGTTGTCGACCATTTCACCCAGCCACTGTCGAGTTCGTTCGTCGCCGTATTCGGCGCGCAGCGCGGCCACGTACTCCTGCATGCTCGAGGAGGCGGGGCTCCAGCCGACCCGGCCCTCCCACTTGGGATCGGTCAGCCCGAAGGGGGAGGGAGGCAGTTCGGACTCCTCGACGACCTCGCGGTTGTAGGCGATGACGCGGGCGCGGCCGGTGACGCCGACCCAGCGGCCGTCGGGGTCGCGGAAGCGAGGTTCGACGCTATCGACGATGTCCTTGGGCAGCTCGGCCAGCAGCCCGGCTTCGGCGACCGCGGCGATCGCGCCGGGCTCCTGCGCGAAGAAGACGTCGGCGGGGGAGGCGTCGCCCTCCTCGACCAGGGTCGCGGCGAGGTCGGCGGTCTCGGCGAAGCGGACCTGGACGTCGAGGTCTTCCCGCTTCTCGTACATGTCGACGGCGGGGCCGATCGCGGCCGGGATCCGACCCGAGTAGAGGGTGATCCCCTCGGTCTCCGGCTCGTCGGAGCCGCCGCCGCTGTCTTCGGTGCTGAAACCGCAACCAGGGGCGAAAATCGCCGCGAAGACGAGCAGGGCGGCGAGCAGCCGCGTGGGATGTGCAGTGAGGCGAATCACGGAGGAAGACCGTTAGGTTGCCCTAATCTTATGGATTCCTCTCTCTATGGAGTTCGAAGAGTCCACTCATACGCCGGGCCTGCGGCTGCGCGGGCTGCGCAAGCATTTCGGTGAGGTCGTCGCCGTCGACGACCTCGACCTCGACGTCCCCGAGGGGGCGACCTGCGCCCTGCTCGGCCCCAGCGGCTGCGGCAAGACGACGACGCTGCGGCTGATCGCCGGCCTCGAGCGCCCCGACGCCGGCACGATCGAGATCGGCGGCGAGGAGGTCACCGGGGCGGGACGCTCGGTGCCGGCCGAGCGCCGCCGGATCGGCATGGTCTTCCAGGACTACGCGCTCTTCCCGCACATGGACGTCGCCGCCAACGTCGGCTACGCGCTGGGCCGCCGCCCGGATCGCGAGAAGGTCGAGGCGGCGCTGGCGGCGGTCGGCCTCGGCGGCCTCGGCAAGCGCAACCC
>DATEOT010000139.1:0-6284 GCA_035273795.1 Solirubrobacterales bacterium
CCGGCGTCGATGTGCGCCATGATCCCGATGTTCCGGGTTTTCTCTAGTGGAAAGCTGCGTGCCATGGTTTCTAAGTCCAGTAGTCGTAGTAAGCCGCAAAAAAAGGCCCCAGGGGGCCCGGCGAAGCGTCCTGCGAAGAAACAGCGAAAACTGCCTGAGCGACGGGCGATGATAGCAGCGGCGCGCCGCTGGTCCAGGCAGGTCGATCGAGCCGGCAGCCGAGGGCTGGAGCGGGCCTACCCGCCGCTGCTGCTGACGTGGCATCACAGCAGCAGACAGGCGCGACGGGGAGCCGCCTGGCTGTGGCCGAAGTTGCGTCCTTTGATCGCCTTCCTCTTCCACGCGGTCGCCTTCGGGGAGCGCTGGGTGCGGCGAACCTGCTCATTCTTGGTCCGCGTCGCGACCGCGGCCAGCGATCGCATCACCCCGTCCCGGGCCGCCGCCTTCGTCGTGATCGCCACCGGCGCCCTCCTCGTCGCCTCCCAGTTCATCGACTACCGCGCCGTGGAGATCGGACAGCCGGGCTACGCCGGGCTTCCGGACGTCGCCCAGGTCCCGACCACCGACGAGCGCCCGGCGGGGGCCGCCCACGCCTACCTGCTGGTGCCGGTCGGGCTCCTGGCCGTTGCCCTGGGACTGCTGGGGCTACGGCGAGACGCCCGCCGGCTGGGGCTCCTCGTCAGCGTCCTCGGCCTCGTCTCGCTGGCGGTGATCCTCCTCGTCGACCTTCCCAGGGGACTGGACGAGGGCGCCCAGACCTCCCGCTTCGCGGGGGCCTCGGCGGTGCTCGAAGACGGCTTCTACGCGGAGCTCGCCGCAGCCGGAGGGATGGTCTTGGCCGGTCTGCTCTACTATGCGCGGCCGTGCCGAATACGAATCAGCTTGTCAGGAAGGGCCGCAAGAGCCCGAAGAAGAAGACCGCGACGCCGGGCCTCAAGTCGGGCCAAGGTCGCAAGAAGCGCGTAGCAGCCCCGCAGAAGCGCGGCGTCTGCACCCGTGTCGCCACGGTGACGCCGAAGAAGCCGAACTCGGCGCTGCGCAAGATCGCCCGTGTGCGCCTGACCAACGGGATGGAGGTCACCACCTACATCCCGGGCGAGGGCCACAACCTGCAGGAGCACTCCGTCGTCCTGATCAGGGGTGGTCGAGTCAAGGACCTGCCGGGCGTCCGCTACAAGGTCGTCCGCGGCACCCTCGACGCGGCCGGAGTCTCCGACCGCAAGCAAGCCCGCTCCCGCTACGGCGTCAAAGCTTCGTAATGCCCCGCCGCTCAGCAGCACAGATTCGGCCGGTCGAGCCGGACGCCAGGCACCGCAACCGCCTCGTCCAGCAGCTGATCAACAAGGTCATGAGCGACGGCAAGAAGAGCCTTGCCGAGCGGATCGTCTACGACAGCCTCGCGATCGTCGGCGAGCGCACGGGTGAAGACCCGGTCGAGGTCCTCGAGTCGGCGATCAAAACCCTGACCCCGGTCCTCGAGGTTCGCTCCCGCCGCGTCGGCGGCGCGACCTACCAGGTCCCGGTCGAGGTTCCCGCCCGGCGCGCCCGCACCCTCGCGATCCGCTGGCTGGTCCAGTTCGCTCGGGCCCGGCGCGAGTACTCGATGGCCGAGCGTCTCGCCGCCGAGATCCTCGACGCCAACCAGCAGCAGGGCAGTGCCTGGAAGCGGAAGGACGACATCTACCGCATGGCCCAGGCCAACAAAGCCTTCGCGCACTACCGCTGGTAGCCCTAACTACCAGGCCGCTGCTTGCTGTCGACATCGACGGCGTCATCAGCCTCTTCGGCTTCGAGGAGCGGCCCGAGCACACGCACCTGCAGCTCATCGACGGGGTGCCGCACTGCATCTCGCTCACCGCCGGCTCTCGCCTGCTGCGGTTGGCGGAGCGCTTTGAGCTGGTCTGGGCGAGCGGCTGGGAGGACAAGGCGAACTTCTACCTGCCTCAGCTGCTCGGCTTGCCGGAGCTCCCGCACATCGGCTTCGACGTCGCCCCCCGCAGCGGCGGCGCGCACTGGAAGCTGGCTGCGATGGACGATTACGTCGGCGAGCGCCCGGTAGCCTGGATCGACGACAACTTCGACGTCAGCTGCCACGAGTGGGCAGAACGGCGGCCGGCCCCGACCCTGCTCGTGCCCACCGAACCGCACCTCGGGCTCGAGGAGGGGCACGTAGACGCCCTGAACGCCTGGGCCATGTCTCTACACTGATTCAGGTGACGGGGTTCTGGCCGATCTTCTTCCTTGCCGTGGTGCTCAAGATTCCGGTCTTCGCATCGATCTGGCTCGTCTGGTGGGCTGCCAAGCAGCACGACGAACCGGAGGCGGCGACCGACGAGGACAGCGGCGGATTCAAGCGTCGCCCACGCCCGCGGCTGCCGCGGGGACCGCGCCGAGGCGGACCTCATGGCGGCGGAGCGGCGGCCCCGGCTCCTCCCTGCCCGCCCGGCGGTCGGACGAGGGTCGTCAGGCCGGCTGCACAGCCCGCTTACGCTCGCGCCGGATCTCACGCAGATAAGGATGGAAGTCGACCTCGACGGTATGACGCCTAGAGGCAACGAAGCGCTTCCTCATCTTCTGTTCTTCGCGCGCGATCTCCCGCTTCATCTCTCCCGCCGGCGGTAGGGTGGCGCCGCCCTCGAGCAGGTCGGCCACCCACTCGCACTGCGCCTCGGCGAGCGGCATGATCGGGCCCAGCGGCTGGATGAAGCCGATGAAGTGGAGTCCGGGGCGCTCGACCGAGACGACCCGGCGGTAGAGCGGCAGCCGGTTCTCCGGGGCGGCGAAGACCTTGGGGTCGAAAAACGGGAAGGTGATCTTGTAGCCCGTGCAGTAGACGACGAGGTCGATCTCCTCCTCGCTGCCGTCGACGAAGCGAACCCCCCGTCCGCCCGTGAAGCGCTCGATATTGGGCTTGACGGCGATGTCGCCATGACCGAGCCGGGGCAGCAGCTCGGATGACACCGTCGGGTGCGCCTCGAAGAGCTTGTGGTCGGGCTTGGGCAGGCCGTAGGTGGTCATGTCGCCGGCGGCGATCTCCAGCCCTTTCATCGCGAAGAAGCGCTGCACCGAGAGCGGCAGGTACGAGGCCAGGGGGTGAACCGCCTCGTCGATCGGCTTGCCGTTCATGTACTTGGGCAGGACGTAGGCGCCGCGGCGGACGGCGAGGAAGGTCTTCTCGGCGATTCGCGAGGACTCGACGGCGATGTCGACGGCGGAGTTGCCGAGCCCGAGTACGAGGACGCGCTTGCCGGGGAGCACGTCCGGCTCGCGGTAGTGGTGAGCGTGAACCTGCTCTCCCTCGAAGTCCTCGGAGCCGGGGAAGGCCGGCTCCGGCCAGCGGGGGTCCCAGTGGTGGCCGTTGGCGACCAAGACCGCCCGGAACCGTCCCGTCTGCTCGGTGCCGTCCGGTGCTCTCGTCGTCACCGCCCAGCCGCCGTCGGCCGGTTCCACCTTCACCACCTCGGTGTGGAAGCTGATCTTCTCCCGCAGCCCGAAGTGGTCGACGTATTCGTCGAAGTAGGCCGCCATCTGGAAGTGGTCGGGGTAGTCCGGGTAATGGTCGGGCATCGGTAGCGTCTTGAACGCCATCACCCGTCGCGAGGTGTTGATGTGGAGGGAGCGATACGCCGACGACATCCCGTTGTCGTTTTCGAAGCGCCAGTTGCCGCCCACCTGCGAGCCCTTCTCGAAGCACTCGAAGGGGATCCCGCGCGCGTCCAGCACCTGGGCGGCGACGATGCCGGAGCTGCCGGCGCCGATGATGCAGACCTTCTCCGCGGACTCCATGCCGCCAAATCTATCGGACTGGCTGGGTGGCCAGTTTCAGGGGGTGGGGAGGTTCACCCCTTGGGTCCGTAGAGCAAAAGGGGAATCGAACGGAAGCTGGAGCCATCGGGATTCACAAACAACGAAAGGAGACCCCCGATGACTCGCAAGACCCACAAGAACCGCTCGTTCCGCCCCTCCCCCGCCCTCGTGATCAGCTGCCTGGCACTGTTCCTGGCCCTTACCGGCAGCGCCTTCGCGGTCGGGATCGCCAAGAACAGCGTCCGCTCGGCACAGATCGTCGACGGCAGCGTCCGCACCCTGGACCTGCGCGACAGCTCGGTCAACGCGCCGAAGATCGCAGCCAACGCGGTTGGCAGCGAGGAGATCGCCGAGAATGCGGTCGAATCCCCCGAGGTGGCGCAGGACGCGCTGACGAGCCAGGACCTCGGCGCGGCCTCCGTCGCCTCCTCCGAGGTGGTGGATCAGTCCCTGACGGCAAGTGATCTGGGGCCGGATTCGGTGGCCGCCAGCGAGCTCGGCACCGTCAACGTCCGCACCAGCGCGACCGCGATCGCCAAAGGCGCCAACGGCAGCGTCAGCGTCGCCTGCGCTGCCGGCGAGCAGGTACTGAGCGGTGGCGGCCAGCCCAGCCACTTCGGCATCGAGATGACCAGCAGCCGCCCGTCCGGCAACGGCTGGCTCTACCAGGCGCGGAACAACACCGGCAACGACGGCACGATCACCGTCTTCGCCGTCTGCCTCGGCAACTAGAGCGAAGCCCTAACACGAAAGAGGTCGAGGGTGGTGGCCCTCGACCTCTTTCGCATGACTCGCAATCTCAAGAAAGGAAGAACTCAGATGCCCTCTCTCAATACCCACTTTTGGGGATTCAAACCTCTATTTCGAATCATCTGAGGTCGACTCGATCTCCTGGGCGAGCTCCTCGAGCTCCTCCGCGAAGGAGGTGCCGAAGCCCTCGACCGGTGCCTCGACTCCGTCGACACCGAGTTCCGCCGCCAGCTCGTCTTCTTCGAGCAGGTCCTCGTCACCCGGAGCCTCGATCGGTTCCGCCGGCTCGATCGCGACCGTCCGATAGTGCTTGAGGCCGGTTGCCGCCGGGATCAGCTTGCCGATGATCACGTTCTCCTTCAGGCCGACGAGGCGATCTCGCTTGCCCTCCAGAGCGGCGTCGGTGAGCACCTTGGTCGTCTCCTGGAAGGAGGCGGCGGAGAGGAAGGACTCGGTCGCCAACGAGGCCTTGGTGATCCCGAGGATGACCTCCTCGCCTTTGGCCGCGGCCCCACCGTCTTCCTTGGCCTTCTTGTTGATCCGTTTGAGGCTGCCGCGATCCTCCAGCTGCCCCGGAAGCAGGCTGGTCGAGCCCTTCGACTCGATCCGCACCTTCTTCAGCATCTGGCGGGCGATCAGCTCGATGTGCTTGTCGTTGATGTCGACGCCTTGGGCGCGGTAGACCTTCTGCACCTCTTCGACGAGGTAGACCTCGACCGCGGTGCGCCCGCGGATCGCCAGCAGGTCGGCCGGGTACAGCGAGCCTTCGTTCAACTGCTGCCCGACCTCGACCCGGTCGCCGTCGGCGACCTGCAGCCGGGTGCGCAGCGGGAAGCTGTAGCTGTGCTCCTCGCCGCTGGACTCGGTGACGATCACTTTCAGGGCTTTGTCGGTTTCTTCGATCGAGACTTTGCCCGCGGCCTCGGCCATCTGGGCCAGACCCTTCGGTTTGCGTGCCTCGAAGAGCTCGACGATCCGCGGCAGACCCTGGGTGATGTCCTGACCGGCGACGCCTCCGGTGTGGAAGGTACGCATGGTCAGCTGGGTTCCCGGCTCGCCGATCGATTGTGCGGCGATGATGCCGACCGCGTCGCCGATGTCGACCATCGAACCCGTCGCCGGAGAGATCCCGTAGCAGGAGCGGCAGACCCCGGACTCCGCCTCGCACTTGAGCGCGGAGCGAACCGGGATCTTGGCCTCTTCCTCGCCGAAAGCCTCGGCGATTTCCTCGACGTCCTGCGGGGTGATCAGCTGGTTGCGCTTGAGCAGCTCGCGACCGCGTTTGGTCTCGAGCTTCTTCGCGGCCATGCGCCCGTAGAGGTTGTCGTTGAGAGACCCGTCGTCCTTGCGCAGGACCATCTCGATGTGGTCTTTGGTTTTGCAGTCCTCCTGGCGCACGATCACGTCCTGGGCGACGTCGACCAGGCGGCGGGTGAGGTAACCGGAGTCGGCCGTCCGCAGCGCCGTGTCGGCGAGGCCCTTTCGGGCGCCGTGGGTGGAGATGAAGTACTCGAGGACCGAGAGACCCTCCATGAAGTTGGCCTTGATCGGCCGCTCGATGATCTCCCCTTTCGGGTTTGCCATCAGGCCGCGCATCCCGGCCAGCTGGCGGATCTGTTTGAACGATCCGCGAGCGCCCGAGTTGGCCATCATGAAGATCGGGTTCAGCTCCTCGAGGTTGTCCTCCATCGCCTGGGCGACCTCGTCGGTGGCCCGGTTCCAGTGCG
>DATEOT010000140.1:0-16735 GCA_035273795.1 Solirubrobacterales bacterium
CGGGCCGCCGAAGGCGCTGCGTTCGTTGGCGCGGCGGCACATCATCTCGTGCGCCCGCTCGGCCGTCCCGATCGCCCGCATGCAGTGGTGGATGCGCCCGGGTCCGAGCCGGTCCTGGGCAACGGCGAAGCCCGCTCCCCGCTCGCCGAGCAGGAGCTCTTTCGGCACCCGGCAGTCTTCGTAGCGGATCTCGCAGTGGCCGGGGCCGCCGTCGTGGCCCATCACCGAGATCGGCCGCACCAGGTTGAAGCCGGGGTTGTCGGTGGGGACGCAGATCATCGAGGCGCGCGCGTAGGGAGGCGCATCGGGGTCGGTGACGACCATCGCGATCGCCAGGTCGGCGCCGACGGCGCCGCTGGTGAACCACTTGTGGCCGTTGACCACCCACTCGTCGCCGTCGAGCTCGGCGCGCGCCTGCAGCAGGGTGGGGTCGGAGCCCGACACCGCCGGCTCGGTCATCGAGAAGCAGGAGCGGATTTGGCCCTCCATCAGCGGCTCGAGCCAGCGTTCGCGCTGTTCGGGGGTCCCGTGCTCGGCGAGGATCTCCATGTTGCCGGTGTCCGGCGCCGCGCAGTTGAAGGCCATCGGCGCCGCCATCGGGCTGCGTCCCATCTCCTCGCAGAGCAGGCCGTACTCCCAGTTCTTCAGCCCGGGCCCGAAGCGCTCGTCGGGCATGAACAGGTTCCAGAGCCCCTCGCCCTTGGCCTTCTCACGGACGGCGGTGAGGTTCTCGGGGTAGGGGACGCCCGGGCCCACCTCCTCGTCGAGCGCTTCCATCAGCTCCCGCTCTTGCGGGTAGATCTCGGCGTCCATGAAGTCGAGCACGCGCTCGCGCAGCTCTGCGACCTCGGGGCTGGGGTTGAAGTCCATCGGTGTCCTCTCTCCTCTTTCCGCTCTGGGAGGAGAACGCTATTTGATCCCCCGCCTCAGGTCCGGCGGTAGCGGGCGAAGAGCTCGCCCTCGGACTCGAGCAGCCAGGCGAGCTCCAGCCCGACGACCTGCGGCAGCGCCCCCTCGAGGATCCGCGGCGCCTCGCCGCCGCCGCTCAGCTTCGGCGCGATCGTCAGGAACAGCTCGTCGACCAGGCCTTGGGCCTGGAGGGCGCCGTGCAGCGTCGGCCCGCCCTCGCAGAGCAGCGCCCGCACGCCTTCGCCATGGAGCTCTCGCAGCAGCGCCGGGAGGTCCACCGGCCCGTCGGGACCGCTTTCGACCACGATCAGCCGCCGGCTGACGTTTTCGTAGCCCTCGGCGCGTTTCGTTCCGGCCCCGATCATCACCGCGTCGAAGCGGGTTCGTAGCCCGACCAGCATCTCGGTGTCGGTGTCGGAGCCGATCGGCCCGGAGCGCCCGTCGATCGTCGCCCGCCCGTCGAGGGTGACGGCGAAGTTGAGCGCGACGAACGGCCGTCCCTCGCGCTCTTCCTCCCCCGGCCGGTAGGCCCCGAGCTGCTCCTCGATCGAGGTCGGGCCCGGGTCTGGAAGGAGCCGCTGCATCGGCTCGAAGCTACCCGCGTCCGCTCAGCTGTAGTCGTGCCAGCCGGCGAACTCGCGCCCGGCGAACTTCTGCAGCTCGGCGACGTCCTCGGTGAAGCGGCCGCGGACGGTCTCGAAGAGGTCGTCGGGCAGCTTCGGCTTCGGTGCCGGCGGCTTGTCGGGGTCGTGGACGACCTTCTCGACGATCCAGCGCATCGACTCGGGCAGGCGGTCGAAGTTGCGGTCGAAGGAGCGGAAGCCGGGCAGCTTCACCAGCTTCTCCATGAACTGGTATTTGTCGCTCTCCTTGGCGCTCGACTTCTCCCACTCGCGGTCGAACTGCTCGGAGGTGAAGCTCTCGTCGACGCCGGCGAAGGCGAAGGCCCTGCGCATCGTCTCTTCCCGTTCGGTCTGCAGCTCCTCCTGGGTGATGATCTCGATCTGCTCGTGGTCGAAGCGCTCGAGGTAGGGCTGCAGCTGCATCCAGTACTTGGAGCGGTTCATGTAAGAGATGTTCGGGTTGGAGAGGACCTCGACCAGGTCGCCGGTCTCGTAGCCGGCGCCGGTGGCGTGGACCCAGTGGGAGAGGATCCGCTTGATCGGGTCGCGGACCATGTAGAGCAGGCGCGCGTCGGGGCAGTGCTGCTTGATCCGCTCCGGCACCCCCTCGAAGCGGGGCAGGTTCGTGTAGTGCGGGGAGGACTCGCCGCGCACCTTGAAGCGGTCGTCGAAGCGGCTCGCGTACCAGTCGAGCCCGAGGTCCCAGTTCAGCTCCTCGACGAAGAAGTTGAGCTCCTTCGGCTTCGACATCTGGATTTCGGGATGGAGGCCGAGGTAGTGGTGGATGCTCGTCGTCCCGCACTTGAGCCCGCCGATGATGATCAGGTTCGGCAGCTGCGCGTGGCGTTTGCGGCGTTTGCGCCAGCGGCTCTTGCGGTCGGCGGCGTAGCGCTCGCGCGCACGGGCGCACATCGCCTGGTCGGCGGGGTCCGGGGCGGCGGTGGGGGGGAGCGTGTGCGTGTCGGTATCCGGCACGAGCGTGGCTAGTCTAGCTGCGATGGTCTTCGCCGATCTTCAGGGCAACTTCGAGGCGTTCTTCAACCGCACGGCGGAATTCTTCCGCCACCTCTCGGAAATCGACTGGTCGACCTTCGGGATCGCCCTGCTCTGCCTTTTGGGGATGCAGCTGGCGCGGGCCTGGGCCTGGCGCAACGTGCTGCGGGCGGCCTACCCGGACAAGCCGATCCCCTTCATTCCCCTGGCCGCCGCCTACCTGGCGGGGGCGGGGATCAACGCGATCATCCCCGCCCGGGCCGGCGACGTGACCAAAGTCTTCCTCGTCAAACGCCAGATTCCCGACTCCTCCTACCCGGCGGTCACCTCCTCGTTCCTGGTTCAGACCGTCTTCGACACCTCGATCGGGGTCCTCGTCCTGCTCTACGCGATCACCCAGGGGCTGCTGCCGCCGCTGCCGCAGATCCCGAAGCTGCCGGCCTTCGAGATCTCCTTCTGGGCGGAAAACCCGCAGGTCTTCGCGATCGTCGTCGCGGTGCTGCTGCTGGCGGCCGCGATCGGCATCTACCTCCTCGCCCACCGCGTGCGCCGCTTCTGGGCGCGGGTGCGGCAGGGCCTGGTGATCCTCCGCGAGCCGCGCCGCTACATGCGCGAGGTGTTCGCCTGGCAGGGGGTCGGCTGGCTCTTCCGGTTCGGGGCCTTCTGGTTCTTCCTCGAGGCATTCGGGATCGGCGGCTCGTTCGGCAACGTGATGCTGGTGATGAGCGTGCAGGCGATCGCCAACGTCGTCCCCTTCACCCCGGGCGGGGCTGGAGCGCAGCAGGCGCTGCTGGTCGCCACCCTCAGCGGCCCTTCCCGCGCCGCCGTGCTCTCGTTCTCGGTCGGAACCCAGATCGCGATGGCGGCCTGGTCGGTGGTGCTCGGCTTCCTCTCGATCCTGCTCGTCTTCCGCACCACGGACTGGCGCGGTCTGATCAGGCAGGCCGAGGAAGAGGCGTCAGAGGCCGAAACCGACCGCACTGCCCTTGCGTCTCGTACGGGCGGAAGCGGATGAAGGCGGAGTGGCGGTGGAAGGGCCGCTCGCGATCGCTGGCCATGGCTGCCCGGTGGGTGCCTCCTTGTCGGGTGGCGTAGTCGCGCATCTCCGCCGCCGTGCGCCAGAGGGAGAAGGTGGAGACCAGGTTCGGCAGCCGCCCGAAGCCGGTCGAGGCGAGGAGGCCGGGCTCGGCGACCGCGTCTTTTTCGGCGGGAGCGGCGGCGCGCAGGAAGGGGCGGACCCGCCACGGTTTGACCCGGCCCAGGGTGACGACCGCCACCGGCTCCTCGTCGTCCACCGGCAGCGGCCGATCCGGCAGGCCGTCCAGCCCGGGCCAGTTGCCGAAGACTCGCAGCGGCTCCAGTCGCGCCTGCCACCCGCTCGCCAGCTCCTCGGCGAGGGGGTGGGCGGCGAAGCGATCCAGCGCCGCCTCGTCGTCCCAGGCGGCGATCAAGCCGACCGTCCCGAAGCTGGGGGCGGGGCGGCTGGTGCCGAGCGGCGTGGTGAAGACGGTCTCCGCGAAGCGCAGGCCTTCGATCCGGTCTGCCTGGGGCGGTTTCGCGAGGATGCGCAGCCCTCGGCGGGGACCAACTTCGGCGATGTCGACGGAGACGATCACAGGGGAGATAACCTAGTAGTGATTAGGTCAGCTAAGAAATTACCCAAGGAGCTCTAGATTGTCAACGGGAACCCGCCCTCGAAAGCGCCTCGCTGCCGAGGAGCGCCGGAGGATGATCGAGGCGGCGGCAACCGAGCTCTTCGCCGAGCGCGGCTACGGCGGGGCCTCGATCGAGGAGATCGCCCGCCGCTCGGAGGTGACGCCGCCGGTCTTCTACGACCATTTCTCCTCCAAGCTCGATCTCTACCGGCAGTTGCTCGAGAGTCATTTCGCCCAACTGAGGGAGATCTGGGGTCGCAAATGGCCGGGCGACGATCCGCCGGCCGAGCGGGCCGCGCGCTCGATCGACACCTGGTTCTCCTACGTCGAGCGCTCGGGGGTGGCCAAGCTGCTCTTTCGGGAGCCGAGCGGCGACAAGGAGGCAGAAGCGGTTCACGCCGAGGTCTCCACCCGCAGCCGCGCCAAGGTGATGAAGATGTTCGTCGCCGAGCCCGGAGCCGAGGAGGTGACCGGTTCGGTGGCTGACGAGGGGGTGGAAATGGCCTGGGTGGTGCTGCGGGGCGTGCTTCAGGGCCTGGCCCTGTGGTGGGCGGACCACCCCGAGGTGCCGCGCGAGCGGGTGGTTGCCGTCGCGATGAACTCGCTCTGGATCGGCTTCGAGCGCGCCGCGGCGGGCGAAGCCTGGACCCCCGCTCAATTCGACCAGCCGGGATAGCTGCCGGCGACGCGCCAGCGCCAGGGCGGCTCCTCGATGGCCGGGAACTCGTAGTGGTTGCGGCCGGGCAGGGTCTCCAGCGGCACCAGCGCCGGGTCGTCGCCGAGGAGGACTTCGACGCCGGCGGCGGCTTCGACTTCGGCCTGGGTGGCGCGGCGGGCGAGGCGCTGCCAGCCGAGCGCCGGGCGGTAGAGCCAGTAGACGACTTCGACCCAGCCGCTTGAGTCCCGGTGGTCGACCACCTCGGTGAAGGCGGTCGTGCGGCGCCCGGAGGCGGTGAGGTGGGGGCCGGCGGCGACGGCGCAGCTCTCGCGGCGGCAGCGGCGGAAGTCGACCGGCATCAGCGGCAGCCCGGAGGGTCCGGGCAACGCCACCGGTGCCGGGGCGAGCGCCCGCGTCAGCCTCGCCAAAGGCCAACCGTAGGCGGGCACCAGCGGATGGTGCCGACAGCCGTCGGGGAGGCGCGGCGCGCACTTCAGCTTGTCGGCGATCGCTCCCGCCAGCCGCCGGCCGGCGTCGACGTCGCCGCCCGCGGCGATGGCCGAAACCCCGGCCATCAGGAGCAGCGCGACGAGCCCCGCCAGGGCCGCCTGCTCGACGCTGGTCGAGCCCTTCTCCGAGGTCCATCGATTCGGCATCCGGCCCGACGCTAGGCGGGGCGGATGCGCGTATGGCGCGCAGGATGTGCCGATTCGGGGTCGGCGATGAATCGGTTCTGCTTACATGCAGGGGGATGGAGGGCTTCAACCTTTTCGGCGACCCTGAGGAGTTCCGCGCCCGCATGGAGGAGCTCTCCGAGCAGATGCAGTCCTCGCAGCGGGTCGCCTGGGCCGACAACGCGATCAAGCTGGCGGTGGAGATGACCGTCGCCTCGATCGGCCGCCTCGACCTCACCGGCAACGCCGACGAACAGGCGATGCAGGTCCGCGACGCGATCCGCGTCCTCTTCCCCGAGGCTGTGACTCTGGTCCGCGAGGCCAGAGAAGGCCTCTCCTGAGGCCCTGGACCGGCGCATTTCGGCGTTTTCAGTCGCCTGAATAGCGCTGCTATTCAGGGCTCCCTGCGTCCTTGAGCTGCTTGGTCCAGCGACCTCAGGAGGTCGCTAAAGCAGCTCGGTGCGGACCGCGTAAACCGCGCCGCGGCCGGTGAGGCCGCCGGCCAGCTCGACCGGAATCGCGACCAGCAGTGCCGGGATCGCCAGAACCACGCCGGCGAGGGCGTCGATCCGTCTTTGCCACGGCTCCGGCGCCGGCATCGACGGCTCTCCGCGCAGGGCACCGAGGGCGGCGTTGTGGCCGAAGGTGACGCTGTTCAGCAGCGTCTGCCAGGTCGCCCCCAGGCTCGCCCCCGGCAGCCAGCGGCGCTTTTTGACGACCTGGTCCCGGCGGGCGACCAGCCGCCGGATCGCCTCGACCGTGAACAGGTATCTGGCCTCGGGCCGCAAGCCCGACCAGCCGGCTCCGCCGAGGGCGGTGGCGAAGCTGCCGCGGTTGACGATGCGAAGGGCGTCGCCGTCCCGCAGCGCGTCCAGCTCCCGCAGCGCCTCTTCGGGGCCATCCGGATCGCCGACGACCCCCAGGCCGCAGCTCTCGCAACGGCGCACCGGCCCGGGCAGGCCGCGCTTCTCGCCGATCCAGCCGAACAGCGGCTCCCCGCAGGCGGGACAGGGTGGGTTTTCGGGGCCGGCGCCGGCCTCGAGGGGGACGACGCGGGTGCTCTCCGTCTGCTTCACGCCGATAGCGTACGGCTCCGTGCCCTGGTGCCACTTCCACGAGAAGGGATGAGAATGACCCGAGCGGAAACGCTGGAGCGGGAGTCGCGCTGGGCGCTGCCCGTAGCGCTGGCGACGTTGCTCTCCGTCGTGCTGTTCATAGCTGCGCGTTTCGTGCTTGGGGTGAGCGGCGACGGGGCGGCGGAGGTTCTCCGCTCGGTCGACGAGAACAGCGGCTCGGTGATGCTGTCGGGCCTGATCCAGGCGGCGGGCTTCGCCCTGCTCGCCTTCCCGCTCGTCTACCTCTTCCGCGCCGCCCGGGCCCGCAGCGAGCAGGTCCGCTCGCAGCTGATCGGCCTGGTGGTGGCCGCGCCGCTCTTCCTCGCGCTCGCCGCCGGCCTCACCAGCGCGGCCCAGCGCGAAGCCGCGGACGAGTTCGTCGCCGGGGAGGCGAAACCGGCGCTGACCAGGGAGGAGGCGAACGAGGACTGCGTCGAGGAGCGCGAGAACGACGGCAACGACTCGCTCGTCGACGAGTACGAGCCGGCCAAAGGCGAGAGCCCGCTGAAAGCCTGCGAAAACCGCAAGGTGGAAGACGACGCAGCCTCCGAGGCCCGCGCCGAAGCCTCGCTCGCCCCGCTCGCCACCGGCTTCGGCCTGGCCGGCGCCCTCGGCCTCGTCGTCGCCCTCTTCTACACCTGCCTGTGGGCTATGCGAACCGGCCTGCTGAGCCGATTCTGGGGCTCGCTGGGCATGGCGCTCGGGATCGCGACCCTGGTCGGGCTGATCTTCTTCCTGCTGATCTGGCTCGTCTACTTCGCCCTCCTCGTCGTCGGCAAGGTCCCGAACGGCAAACCGCCCGCCTGGGAGCGCGGCGAAGCGGTTCCCTGGCCCACCCCGGGCGAGAGAGCAGCGGCAGAAATGGAACCGAAGGACGGCTGGGACGAGGCTGAAATCGAGGGAGAGCCCGAGGGCGGAGACGACGCGCCCAAACGCAAGCGCAAGCAGCGCGAGTAGTGCCCGCAGCCGGCAGTCCTTGACATATACCCATATAGGTATATATTGCTGGCATGAGTCGATTGCCGACCACCGCCGATGCCTTCAACGCCGTCGCCGAGCCGCGCCGGCGGGAGATCCTCGATCTCCTCGCCGACGGGGAGCGGCCGGTCAACGAGCTCGTCGAGCTGACGGGCCTCGGGCAGCCGCAGGTGTCCAAGCACCTGCGGGTGCTGCGGGAGGTGGGGGCGGTGCAGGCGCGGGAGGAGGGGCGCCGGCGGCTGTACAGCGTCGATGCCACGGCCCTCCGTCCCGTCTTCGACTGGGTCAGCCGCTACCAGCACCTCTGGGAGGAGCGGTTCGAGCGACTCGACGACGTCCTGGAGGAACTGAAACAGGAGGACCAAGGAGATGGCGATGACGACTGACAAGAAAACGAAGCTGACGCTCCCGGCCGAGGACCAGATCCTCATCACCCGCGAGTTCGACGCCCCCAGGCATCTCGTCTACAAGGCGTGGACGACGCCGGGGCTGGTGGCGAGGTGGTGGACCGCCCGCCGGGGAACGGCGCGCGAGATGGAGATCGACCTGCGGGTCGGCGGCCGCTGGCGCTACGTGATGGACGCCGACAACGGGATGGAGGTCGCCTTCCACGGCGAGTACCGCGAGATCGTCCCGGACGAGCGGATCGTCAGCACCGAGGTCTTCGAGGGGGCGCCGCTGCCGCCCGAGGAGCTGGAGGCCAACGCGACCGTGAACACCGCCACCTTCACCGAGCGGGACGGGCGGACGACGCTGGCGGTCCTGATCCAGTGCCCGAGCCACGAGGTGCGGGAGGCGATCATCGCTTCCGGCATGGAAGACGGCCTGCAGGACGCCCTCGAGCTGCTCGAGGAGGTCGCCCGGGAGCTCGGCTCCTAGGCGACTGGCTACTCGGGGTGGCCGGCGCCGACCCGCTTGCGGTGGGTGCGGATCTCACTCATGATCCGCTCCAGCCGCGGCTCGACCGAGGTGTCGACGTGGGACATGGCGGCGGCCACTCCGGGGTGCACGGCGGCGATCCGTTCGTGCATCGCCTGGGCCACGGCCCGGTAGGTGGGGTGCCCCTCGCGCCCCGAGCGCAGCTCGATCAGGTGCATCGCCTCGCGGGCGTTGAGGTCGAGCGTGTAGCGGATCCTGTAGGCCAGGCTGAGCGCGTAGGAAGCCTGCTCGGCGAGGCCCGCCCCGACCAGCCGCTCGTACTCGCCGCGGGAGACCTCGAGCGCCCGCTCGAACTCCCCGCCGACGCCGGCTTCGCGCACCTCCTCGGGAATTCCGGCGCCGAGGTCGGGGCTCAGCCGCTGCCACTGGCAGGTCAGCATCCGGTGCCGCTGCAGGTCGCGGAAGGCGCCGTAGTCGGAGACGATCTCGAAGCGGTAGCGCAGCGCCTCGAAGCCGCGCCCGGGTCGGTAGCGACGGTTGGACCGCTCGCCGACCAGCGCGCCCAGCAGCTCTGAACGCTCCTCGCGGTCGAGGACGTCGATGCGGGCGAGGACCTCCGGCTCGGGGACGGTCGCCGACTCGAACAGGGAGGAGGCGAGCAGGTCCTCTTCCGATCCGTCGACGTGGATCAGCTCCACCGAAGGGACGTCGTCGGCCTCGCCGCGGCGGTCGAGCCCGAGCCGGGCGACCCAGCTCTCGGTCTGCTCGCGGCGCCGCTCCAGGTAGGAGACCCACTCGCCGCCGCGGTCGGGGCGCTCGACCCGGGAGACGAAGCTCGGCATCACCTGCTTCATCTCGCGCAGGATCATCCCGCCGTACTCGCGTGCCTCCGGCAGCGGCGAGGACATCAGCCGCATGATCAGCTGCTCGTAGGCCTGGCCGGTGGCGTAGATGCCGACGTGGCTGAGGGTCGCCGCCGGCAGCAGCCCGCGCAGCAGGTCGAGCGCCTTGGCGCGAATCGAGCGCCGCCAGGCGGCCTCGGGCTCTTCCCCCCGCGGCCAGCGCGTCGCCGCCCACTCCTCCACCTCGGCCAGCGAGCGCGAGTAGATGGCGAAGATCTCGTCCATCGCCGCCGCGAACTCGGGGCCGAGCTCATCGTTGCGGTAGAAGCGGTAGCCGCCGTCGGGCAGCGGCTTGTCGTAGGGGATGTACCGGGTCGACTGCTCGAGGTAGGCGGCGAGGCGGCCGCGCTGCAGGACCTTGGTGAGGATGTTGGAGACCCACTCGCAGGCGATGTGGGTGCCGCCCAGCTGGGCGATCGAGTCGTCCCCGTAGCCGGCGAAGACCCGCTCGTAGAGCTGCGCCGCGCGCGCTCCCTCCTCTTCGTCGAAGGGGCGGCCGCTGGCGGGCATGTCGGTGGCGAACTCCTCCAGGTAGAGTCGCCTGACGGTCCCGGAATAGCGCGAATAGCGGGCAAAAAGCGCCCCCTTCACGGTCTCCGGGAGGTTCACGAGCGCGAACACCGGCCGGTCGAGGTTGGTGAAGTGCGGAGCCAGCAGAGCCCGCTCCTCGGGGGTGAGCTGTTCGACCGGGTAGCGCATCCGGCGCATCGTAATGAGCCGGGGAGACGGGGCCGACGTAGTCTTTTGGGATCGGTCACTCACCCAACTCCTCGAATGACCGGGGTAACGCCCAGGCCTCCCCGGAGGGCCGGCGGCCCGTGTCGCTCGGCGCCCGCTACCTGCTCGGTGCCCTCTTCGCGATCGCCCTGGGGCTGCTGGCGCCGCTGGTGTTCGATTTCTCGCGGCACGAGGAGGTGGTCCTCGCCGTGGTGGAGGCGGCCTGCCTGGTCACGGTCGGGGTTGGGATCGTCCTCCTGGTCCGCCGCCTGCGGCACAGCCACGAAGCGCTCTGGGCGCTGTCCCGGCGCGACGAGCTGACCGGGGTCGGCAACTACCGGGCCCTGCACGAGCGCCTCGCGGCCGAGATCGCCCGCCACCAGCGCCATGGCCGCGAGTTCGCCCTGGTCCTGCTCGATCTCGACGGCTTCAAGCAGGTGAACGAGCGCTACGGCCACCTCGAAGGCGACCGCCTCCTCGCCGAGATCGGCAGCTCCCTGCGCAAAGAGCTGCGACGCGAAGACGCGGTCTTTCGTCAGGGCGGCGACGAGTTCGCGGTGATCGTGCCGGAGGTCAACGCCGAGGAGGCGGGGGAAGTGGTCAAGCGCCTGCGCGACCGCGTCTCACGGCGAGGGTTCGGCAGCGACGAGCTGCGGCCGGTCACGGCGGGAACGGGCTTTGCGATGTTCCCCGCCGACGGCCGCACCGTCGAGGAGCTGCTCGGCGTCGCCGACGCCGACCTCTTCGCATCGAAGCCGGGCGGCCGGGACCGGGACCGGGACCGCGTCTAGCCCTGGGGAGCGGGCGGAGCTGCCATCAACTCCACCCGGTGGCCGCCGGGGGCGATCGCCAGCACCCGCGGCTGGCCCCAGTGTTCGCGTTTGGGTTCGACCTCGAAGCCGTGCTCGCGCAGGCGGGCGACGGTGGCGTCGAAGTCAGGTGCAACGAGGGCAATGTGCCCGGGCGACGGGACCGTCGGTTCCTCCTCCGGCATCAGGTGGACTTGGGTCCCCTCCCGCTCGAGCCAGGTGAACTCCGAGAGCGTCGGCGGCGGCTCGACCCGCTCGAACCCGATCAGCTCGAAGAAGCCGGCGGCGGCCTCGATATCCCCGGGCGCGACCTCGATTCCGACGTGGTGGAGCACACGAAGAATCTACAGAGACTGCACCCATACGTAACCTTTCGTCTGCTACGGTCTCAGCCATGGAGGCAGCGGTCGCGGAGGGGGAGGTAGGGATGACGGAAGCAGAGCTCGCTCGGCTGGACAAGAAGATCGACGATAGATTCGCGCGGCTCGACGGGAGGATCGACCGTCTCGACGGGAAGATGAGCAAGGAATTCACCCGCGTCGACGGAAAGCTCGACACGGGTTTCGGCCGGGTCGATTCGAGGTTCACCCAGATCGAAGGGCGGTTCACTCAAATCGAAGGGCGCTTTGGCCAGATTGACGCCCGCTTCGCCCAAATCAGCGATCAGCTTCTATCGCTCCACCGGATGCTGTCCAGGGCTGGCATTGCGATGGCAGTGGGCGTGTTTGTCGCGTTCATCGGGGCGGTGGCCGCCGCCTTTTTCGCCTAGTCAGAGCAACAACGATCCCAGCGCCGCCAGCACCACGATCGCGGTAGTCCACGTCACGGCCTCGGCGGTGATCTCCATGTCTAGGCCGTAGGCGTGGGCGACTATCAGGGAGTTGAGGCCGGAGGGCATGGCTGAGAGGAGGCGGTAGGCGGGGGGGAGGTCGATCAGGGGGGCGGCGAGCAGCATCAGCAGGGCGGGGACGATCGCGAGGCGGGTGACGATCACCAGCATCACCGGCCGGGTCAGCGGCGGCGGGATCGGCAGCTGGCCTTGCTCGGCGTTCTCGGCCAAGGTGGCGCCGACGGCGAAGAAGCCGATCGGGAGGATGGCGACGATCAGGATCTGCGAGAGGTCGACGAGGAGGGCGGGAGCGAGCGCGTCGGGCGCCAGTAGGCCGGCGATCGCCGCGTAGAGAGGAGGGTTGCGGGTGAAGAAGGCGCCGACGCGCTGGCGCGGCGTTTCCCCCGCCTTGGTCCCGAAGGCGGCGCCGACGGCGAAGGCACCGAGCAGCAGGCAGGGGCCGGTGACGAGGACGTCGTAGAGGACGGCGTCGGGCAGGTCGTTGCGTCCCAGCAGCGCGACGGCAAGGGGATAGCCGAGGTATCCCGTGTTGACGCTGAGCACGGTGCAGACCACGGCCCCGACCTGGGGTCGGGTCAGGTCGAGAAAGCGGCTCGCCGCCCACCAGGCGAACAGCGCCCCCAGCGAGGAGGCGAGGATGCCGAGCAGGAGCCCGACGCCGTGGCCGACGTCGATCTCGCTGGCGGCGATATTGAAGAAGATCACCGGCGGTAGCAGAACGTAGAGCAGCAGCGTCAGGGCGCTGCGGGAGGCCTTGGCGGCCCCGGCCGGCCAGCGGCCCTCGGACCAGACGCCGACGGCGACGGCCACGACGATCGCACCGGTGGTGAGGAGAACTCCGATCCGGCGTTTCTACCCGAAGAGAGAAGCGCCCGCCTGTGAGGCGAACTCGACCAGCGGCTGCGGGATGACGCCGAAGAAGACCGTCGCCGCGGCGGCGAGCAGCGCCGGGCCGACCAGGTACCAGCGGCGGCCGGCGTCGGGGTCGACCGGATCGGCCTCCGGGGAGGCGCCCGCGATCACCGGCGTCGCTCCGGTCGCGATCTCCCCCTCGGGCCGCATCCACATCGCCGCCACCACCCGCAGGTAGTAGGCGAGGGAGATCATCGTCCCGATCGCGATCATCACGCCGAGCCAGGTGTAGTCCCCCTCGACCAGGGCCTCGATCAGGTAGAGCTTGCCGATGAAGCCCGCCGTCGCCGGCAGCCCGGCCAGCGCCAGCATCGAGATCGTCAGCGGCCAGGCCAGCAGCGGCCGCTCCGCCGCGAGCCCCCGCACGGCGCGGATGTCGTCGCCGAAGACCGTCTCCCGCTCGCGGGCGACGATCACCGCGAAGGCGGCGAGGTTCATGAAGGCGTAGGCGGCGAGGTAGAAGACCAGCGCGCTCGTCCCCTCCTCGGAGACGACGACGACGCCGCCGAGCATGTAGCCGGCCTGGGCGATCCCCGAGTAGCCCAGCAGGCGCTTCAGCGAGTTCTGGCCGAGGGCGCCGACGTTGCCGACGAGGATCGAGATCGCCGCCAGCGCCGCCAGCGCCGGCTGCCACTCGTCGAGCTGGGAGCCGAGCGCGACGTCGAAGAAGCGGAGGAAGACGGCGAAGGCCGCAGCCTTGGTCGCCACCGCCATGAAGCCGGTGATCGGGGTCGGGGCGCCCTGGTAGACGTCCGGCGTCCACTGGTGGAAGGGCGCGATCGAGGTCTTGAAGGCGAGCCCGACCAGTGCCATCGCGATTCCGATCAGGATCAGCGGGTCGCCGTCGAGGCCGTTACGGGCGATCCCCTCGGCGATGCCGCCGAAGTCGGTCGAGCCGGTGCCGCCGTAGAGGAAGGCCATTCCGTAGAGCAGCGTCGCCGAACCGAGCGAGCCGACGATCAGGTACTTCAGCCCCGACTCCAGCGAGTCCTCCCGCCGCAGGTTGGCGGCGCAGAGGATGTAGAGCGGGATCGAGAGGATCTCGAGGGCGACGAAGAAGGTGACGAGGTTGGTCGCCTGCGCCAGCAGGACCATCCCCAGGACCGAGCCCAATAACAGCGCGTGGTACTCGCCGGATCCGGCTTCCTCCGTCGCCCGCTCGCGCAGCGAGAGGAGGACGCAGAAGGCCGCGGTGAGGATTGAGATCAGCGAGATCGAGATCGCCAGATCGTCGAGCCGCAGCGCCCCCGTGATCAGCGTCCTCGGGTCGTCCCAGTGCCAGATCAGGAGTCCGGCGGCGGCGGCGAGGGTGACCATCGTCAGTAGCGGCGCGCTGCGCTTGAACGGCTTGAAGACGGCGCTGAGGAGGACGACGCAGAGGCCGACGGTCAGCGCGATCAGCGGCGAGATGCCGGCGTAGTCGATCGTCGGCTCGTTGAAGTTCATTTCCTCACCAGCTTCGACTCGGGGGCGTCGGCCCGATCGACCTTGGCGACGGTCTGCTCGACGGTCGGCGCGGTCCGCTCGAGGATCAGCTGCGGGTAGAGCGCCAGGGCGAGGATGCAGAGCACCAGCGGCGCCAGCACCAGGCCGTCTCGCACCCCGATCTCCCGCGAAAGCAGCCCCTGACCTTGTTGCGACGGGGGCCGGTTGTGCATCGTCTGCTGGTAGAGGCGCAGCGCGTAGTAAGCCGACATCGCCACGCCCGTTATGGCGACGGCGGCGAAGACGATCTTCTCCTGGAAGAGGCCGTTGAGGATGTAGAACTCGCCGACGAAGTTGGCCGAGCCGGGCATCGCCAGCGTCGCCAAGGCGACGATCAGGAACAGCGCCGCCAGCACCGGCGCCCGCGTCGCCAGCCCGCCCATCTCCCGGATGTCCTCGCTGCCGGTCCGCTCGAGCAAGAGAGCGACGATGACGAAGATCGGGGCGACGACGAGGCCGTGGTTGACCATCTGCAGGATCGCCCCGTCGGCCCCGTCGGCCCGCAGGGCGAAGATGCCGGCGGTGATGAAGCCGAGCTGGGCGACCGAGGAGTAGCCGGCGATCAGCCGCACGTTGGTCTGAGTGAAGGCCATCACCGAGCCGTAGAGGATCGAGGCCAGGGCGATCAGCAGGATCGCCTCCTGGAACTCGACCGTGGCGTCGGGGAAGACCGGCAGCACGACGCGGAGGAAGCCGTAGGCGCCGACCTTGGCGAGGACGCCGGAGAAGACGACGAGCACCGGCAGCGGCGCCGCCCGGTAGGCGTCGGGCATCCACCCGTGGAGGAGGAAGGCCGGCATCTTGACCAGGAAGGCGGCGGCGAAGAACCAGAAGATCCAGCGCTGGCTGCCCTCGCCGAGCGGCTGCTGGGCGAGCTCGGCGATCGAGAAGGTGATGTTGCCGCCGTCGGCCGCGAGGACCGCGGTGGCGATCGCTCCCACCAGCATCAGCAGCGAGCCGATCAGGGTGTAGACGATCATCTTCAGCGTCGCCGCCGAGGCGGTGAGCCCGCCCTCGCGGCTGCGGTCGTATCCCCAGGCGCCGAAGAGGAAGTAGAACGGGACCAGCATCAGGTCGAAGAAGAGGACGAAGAGCAGCAGGTCCTGGGCCAGGAACGCGCCCAAGGTCGCGGTCTCGGCGACCAGCATCAGGAAGTAGAAGGTCTTCGGCCGCTCCTGCTCGCGCAGCGCCGCGAAGGCGACGCCGCCGACCCAGAGCACCGCGGTCAGCAGCAGCAGGAAGAGGTTTAAGCCGTCGACGCCGAGGTTGTAGTCGACGCCGAGCCCGGAGATCCAGGGCTCGTCGACCGCGTACTGCATCCCCGAGCTGCCGGACTCGAAGCCGGCGACGATCGCGATCGCGAGGCCGAGGGTCACGAGCGCCCCCAGCACCGCCCAGGGACCGGCCGCGCGCCGGGGCAGGAAGAGGCCGAGCAGGCCGAACGCGAGGGGTGCCCAGAGGAGCGCGCTGCTCATGAGCTGCTCAGCAGGAAGTAGAGGGCCACCCCGGCGAAGCCGGCGACCAGGAGCAGCGCGTAGCTGCGGACGAACCCGCTCTGGACGGTGCGGACGACGCCGCCGGCGCCGCGCACGGTCTCGGCGGTGCCGCTGACCAGGCCGTCTACGACGAAGCGCTCGAAGACGCGGTCGGCGAAGCGGCCGATCGCCAGGGCGGGACGGACGACGAGGAACTCGATCAGCTCGTCGAAGTACCACTTGTTGACGAACAGGGTGTGGAGCGGGCGCAGGCGGTGTTCGAGCTGGCGCGGCCGCTCGGGTTGCTTCACGTAGAGGAAGTAGGCGATGCCGATCCCCAGCAGCGCGATGACGCCGCCGATCCCGAGGCCGACGTAGTCCTGAGCGAGGGAGGGATGGATGTGCGCCAGCGGCGACTCCTCGAAGACCGGCTCGAGGAACTTGCCGACGACGTCGTCGACCCCCGGGATCTGGACCAGCCCGCCGACCAGCGCCAGCACCGCGAGAACCCCCATCGCCGCCCGCATCGGCCAGTTCTGCTCGGCGATGTGGTGCTCTGAGCCCGGGAAGCCGACGTCGGTGTCCTCGGGCTCGCCGGTGGCCGGGTTCTTCGGCGCCCCGTGGGCGACGTGCCCGGTGTCGATCAGCTCCTGCGCTGGGTTGCAGGGCGTGCCCGGGAGGACGCGGAAGACGAGGCGGAAGGCGTAGACGGCGGTCAGCAGGGCGCCGACGTAGCCGAGCACGGTGAAGATCAGGTACATCCCCCCGCGCGCCTCGGCGTAGGCGAGGATCTCGTCCTTGGAGAAGAAGCCCGAGGTGCCGGGGAAGGCGGCGAGGGCGAGCGCGCCGCAGACGAAGGCGATCGAGGTGAAGCGCATCGCCCTACCGAAGCCGCCCATGCGGTCGATGTTCTGGTCGTTGGCCATCGCGGCGATGATCGACCCGGCGGCCATGAACAGGAGCGCCTTGAAGAAGGCGTGGGTCATCAGGTGGAACATCCCGGCGCTGTAGGCGCCGATCGAGACGCCCATCACCATGTAGCCGATCTGGCTCATCGTCGAGTAGGCGATCGCCCGCTTCAGGTCGGTCATCACCAGCGCC
>DATEOT010000141.1:0-17431 GCA_035273795.1 Solirubrobacterales bacterium
TTGCGGGGCGTCCTCCTGGGAGCGGCGGCGGCCGGCTCGGCGAGCGCGGCAGCCGGGATCGTCTTCCACGCCGCCGAGGCGGCCGGCGTCCCGGCGAGCTCCGCGCTCGACTCGACGATCCTCCGCGATGAGCTCGGCACCCGCTTCGGCACCGTCTGGGCGTTGACGGCGCTGGCCTGGACCTCGTTCGGCGTCGCCGTCCTCGCGAAGCGCCGAGCGCCGCGGTCCTGGCAGGCGCTGACGTTGCTCGCGCCCCTCGGCTTCATCGCCCTGGAGCCGGCGTTGTCGGGACACCCCAGCACCCAGTCTCCGGTCGCCGTCCTCCTACCGGCCAACGTGCTCCACGTTCTCGCCGTCTCCGTCTGGCTGGGCGGGTTGGCCGCGCTCCTGTTCGTCCTGCCCGCCGCGACCCGGATCCTGGAGCCGGCGGATCGCAGCCGCCTGCTTGCCGCGAACCTGGCTCGCTTCTCCCCGATCGCGCTGGCCTGCGTGGCGGCGATCCTGCTCACCGGGCTCGGCCAGGCCTATGCCTACGTGCGCGACCTCGACAACCTGCTCCACACCGCCTACGGGCGGGCGGTCCTGATCAAGTTCCTCCTCCTCGCCGCCACGCTGGTGCCCCTCGCCGCCTACAACCGCCGTCGCTCGGTCCCGCGCCTCGAGCGGATCGCCGCGGGCGGCGAACCGCCTGGCCGGGTCGGGCTCCTCCTGCGGCGAGCGCTGCGCGGCGAGGTGGCGCTGCTCGTGGTCGTCCTCGGCGTCACCGCCGCGCTGGCCGCATACGCGCCGGCGACGGCGGTGCAATCGGGACCCTTCTCGGGCAGCTCCCCGCTCGGCCCGGCGGAGCTGGAGGTCTCGGTCGATCCGGCCCGGGTCGGCTCCAACCAGGTCCATCTGTACCTGTTCGACGCCCGCAGCGGCGCCCAGTTCTCCCGCATCGAGGAGCTGGAGGCGACGGCGACGATGCCCGAGAAGTCGATCGGACCGTTGCCGCTCGAAGCGCGGCGTGCCGGCCCCGGCCACTACACGGTGCAGGGGGCGCCGCTGAACGTGGCGGGCGACTGGGAGCTGGAGGTCACCGTGCGCGTCTCCGCCTTCGACGAGTACGGCGCGACGCTGGAGGTTCCGATCCGGTGAGCGCGCAGATCCTGCTCTACCTGGCGCCGGCCCTGCTCCTGCTGGCGGCGCTCGCTCTCGGCTGCTACCCCGGCGAGCGGCTGCTCGACGCCCTCTTGCGCGGCTGGGCACCGGTCCTCGGCCGCGAGGCCGAGGCCCCCCGCCGCCTTCTCCCGCTTCGCTCCTTTCCCCGCGGCGGCGTCCTCCTCGCGATGGCCCTCGCCGGGCGCGGTCCGCCGAGCTGAGCTCGCATCACGCTCGGAAGACATGCAACGAAAGGAAGCGATGAAAACCAAGATCACCCTGGCGCTGTTCGGCGTCGTCGCCCTGATGGCGCCCGCCACTGCCGGCGCCCACGTCACCCTGCAGCCCTCCGAAGCGGCGGCGGGGGACTTCACCGTCCTCGACGTCCGCGTCCCCAACGAGCGCGACGACTCCGCGACGACGAAAGTCGACCTGCAGCTCCCGCCCGGCTTCGTCTTCGCCTCCTACCAGCCGGTGCCCGGCTGGACGGCGAAGGTGCAGATGAAGAAGCTGGCGAAACCGATCACCAGCCACGGCGAGAAGATCACCGAACAGGTCGCCCAGATGACCTGGACCGCGAACGCCGCCGTGGAAGCGATTCAGCCGGGTCAGTTCCTCGACTTCCCGGTCTCGGTGCAGATCCCGGGAGAAGCCGGGGACAGGCTGACGTTCAAGGCGCTGCAGACCTACGGGAACGGCGAAGTGGTGCGCTGGATCGGTGGCCCGGACTCCGAGGAGCCGGCTCCCCAGGTGGCGGTCACCGAAGGGACCGAGGATCATCGTGCCGCCGCGGCGGACGATGACGAGGGCGACGATACCGACGAGGGAGGCGACGGGCTCGCCATCGCCGCCCTGATCGTCGGCGTCCTCGCCCTGCTTGTCGGGGGCGCGGCCCTGGCGCGCTCGCGTCGCAGGACCTAGGACAAGAGACAGGCGCTGGGCGGCTCAGTCTGCCCGGCGCCTGTCCTCGCTCAGGTCGAGCTCTCCCTGAGCATCCTCAACAAGACGGTGGTGACGTACTCCCTCTCCTTCGCCGGCATGCTCGCGATCTCCAGCCCCAGCGCGTCCTCCCTTTCCTGAGTCGGCCGGGAGCGGAGCGCGGCCACCATGCGGCGCACTTCCGCCTCCACGCGTTCTTCGTCCTCGCTACCCAAGTGCATGGCAGCCATCATGCCGACCCTCCGATCGGGGGGTGTTTTCGGGCCGACTGCTACCGTGAAGAGGTCGGTTCGGCATCCTCGCCGGCCGAGAGGTTCCGTTTCCTCCGTGTGCTGATCGCGCTTAGGGGCCGCTGGATCTCCCCTAACAAGCTCGAAAAGGAGCACACACCATCGCTTCGTTTGCCGATCTCGGCATCTCCAAACCTGTCGTGCGCGCGCTTGCCGCCCGCGACATCACCAAGCCCTTCCCGGTGCAGCAGCTGGTCGTTCGCGACGCGCTCGCCGGTCATGACCTCCTCGTCCAGTCGCCGACCGGGTCGGGCAAGACGCTCGCCTTCGGCATCCCGCTGGTCGAGCGGATCGAGCCCAGCCGGGGCCACACCGGCGCGCTCGTCCTCGCCCCCACCCGCGAGCTCGCGGGCCAGATCGTCGACGAGCTGCGCTCGGTCGCCGACTCCCGCCAGCTGAAGCTGGCCGCGGTCTACGGCGGCGTCGGCTTCGGCCCCCAGAGCAAGGCCGCCCGCAGCGCGGACATCCTGGTCGCGACCCCCGGCCGCCTGGAGGACCTGATCGCCCGCGGCGTCGTCTCCCTCGAGCAGGTCCGCGTCCTCGTCCTCGACGAGGCCGACCGGATGCTCGACATGGGCTTCAAGCCCGCCGTCGACCGGATCGTCGCCCGCACCCCGAAGAAGCGCCAGACGCTCTTCTTCTCCGCCACCCTGGAGGGAGCGACCGGAAAGGTCGCCGCCTCCTTCACCCGCGACCCCCGCCGCCACACCCAGGCCGCCGACAGCGCCGCCAAGGCCGACATCGAGCATCGCTTCCTCCACGTCGACTCCCAGGGGGCCAAGCTCGACCACCTCGTCGAGCAGCTCGGCCAGACCGAGAGCGGCAGCACCCTGGTCTTCGTCCGCACCAAGCGCGGCGCCGACCGGCTCGCCAAACGCCTGCGCAAGCACGACCTGGAGGCGGTGGCCATGCACGGCGACAAGTCGCAGGGACAGCGCGAGCGCGCCCTCGCCCGCTTCGAGGCCGGAGAGGTGCACGCGCTGGTGGCGACCGACGTCGCCGCCCGCGGAATCGACGTCGCCGGGGTCACCCACGTGATCAACTTCGACGTCCCCGAGGACCGTGACTCCTACGTGCACCGGATCGGCCGCACCGGCCGCGCCGGCCGCCAGGGAACCGGGATCAGCTTCGTCCTCTCCGACCAGGCCGACGACGTCCGCCGTATGGCGGGCGCGCTCGGATTGGTCCGCGAGTTCGAGATGGACCGCGGCGGCCGCAGCAAACAGCTCGACACGCGTCCGGCGCCACGGCGACCCCAGAACGGTCGCAAGCCCCGGAACGGCCGCAAGAGCAGAAGCCGGGCATGACCGCGACGACCAAGCTCACCTGGACCTGCGGCGGCTGCGGCGTGGCGACCAGCCGCAGCGACGCTGCCGAGGCGCCGCTGCCCGACGCCTGGGAGGACTGCGCGGAGGGGACCTTCTGCCTCGGCTGCAGGAGGCGCCGGGTGGGCGAGGCGGCCCTCGAGGCGGCTCCTGCCGCCGCGGATCGGGATGACCGGATGCGGCTCCGCCGCACCGCCGTGATCGAGTTCGAGCTGCTGCGCTCCCCCGAAAAGACGAACGGCTCGATCGCGAAGACCTGCCGCTCCTCGATCCCGGTCGTCGCCGCCGCCCGGCGGCAGCTGGACGCCGCCGGAGGCTGACGATGCCCTCGGTCGAGGCCGGGATCGCGCTGGCCGTGGTCGGGGCGGTGATGGCGAACCTCGCCTCGCTGCTGAAGCACCGCGGCTGCCAGCAGGTGCCGCTGGTGCAGATCCGTGAACCGCTGCAGAGCGCCCGCAGCCTTGCCGCTTCACCCTGGTTCGCGGCGGGATGGGGCATCGCCGCGGCGGCCTGGCTCCTCCACGTCGCGGCCCTCTCGATGGCCCCGATCTCACTGGTCCAGGCGGTCCTCGCCGGCGGTGCCGTCAGCCTCGCCGTCCTCTCGCAGCGCCTCTTCGGCAACGCCGTCGAGCCGCGTCAGTGGCTGGCGCTGCTGCTCGGCGGCTCGGGGCTCGCTCTGCTCGCCTTGACGCTGCCCAGCATCGACGGCAGTCATTCGCATTTCGCCCTGACCGCCATCGTCGCCTTCGAGGGAGGACTTGCGCTGTTGATCCTCGGCCTCGCCGTCGGCTATCAGCGCAAGTGGCTCATCGCCCACCGCGGCGCCCTCCTGGCCGTCATCGCCGGCATGCTCTTCGCCGCCGCCGGCGTGGCGATCAAGGCCCTGACCGGAGAGAGCGGCCTCTCCCTCTTCGTCCTCGCTCCGATGATCACCCTGGTCGTCGCCTGTGGCGCCATGGCCCAGTACGCGGCCGTGGGCTCCCTGCAGCGCGGCGGCGCCGTCGAGACGATCGGCCTGATGGGCCTGGTCGCGAGCGCGGCGCAGATCCTCAGCGGCGTCGTCGTCTTCGGCGATCCCCTCGCCAGCGGATCCCTGGGGATCAGCCTGCAGGCGGCCGCCTTCTGCCTGGTCTGCGCCTCCGCCCTGCTGCTTCCGCCTTCGCGGGCGGCGGATCAGGCGCTCATCGCCCGGCCCGCATAGCCGCCATCCCGCGGCTCAGCCGGGCGACGCTGGTAGCCCCCTCGGGGGCGGGAACGGCGCGGAAGGTCGAGGCCGGAAGGCGCAACCGGAAGGCGATCCTGCCCTCCCGGTCGAAACCGGTCACCAGGGGGTTGTCGCCCCAGCTCACCAGCCAGCCGCCGTCGCTGGTTTCCCGGGCCGAACCGCAGCAGTGGCTCTCCCGCACCTCCGGGTCGTTGAGCTGGCCGCGGTAGATGGCCCTCCCCCGCTCCAGGTCGAGCCGGTAGAAGACGACGCGCGGGAGGCGCGGCCGGTCCTTGCCGTTGTCGAAGATCGTCAGCCGCCCGCGGCGGTCGATCCGGGCGTCGTGCTGGCCGCCGAGCAGCTTGTGGGCGGGGTCGCCGATCACCTCCAGGGACTTCCCCGTCTGGGTGCCGCCCAGCTTCCACCTGATCTCGCCGCTGGCGCGGTCGATCCCGTAGACGGCGTCGGTGTGGCGGGTGGAGATCACCACTTCCCCGCTGCCGCGCGGCTCGATCGAGTTGATGTGGACGGGGTCGAACGCCTCGCGCTGCAGCCGCCGGCGCGGGTTGCTGAGCACGCTCCGCCACCAGCGGCCCGTCTCCCGGAGGGAGATCTTCCCGCGCGAGCTCCAGCGCCAGAGGACCCGGCCGGCCGGGTCGATTTCCTGCACTTCGGCGGAGACGATCGCTGCCCGCTTCGGCCCGCCGACACGGCGCAGATCGGCCGTTTCGGGGACGTAGGCGTCGAGCAGCACGTTGCCGTTGGGCAGCTCGCGGTACTCGTGGCCGTCGATGATCGTGCCCCCGGTCCTGACGAGGCGCAGGAGCTTCCCCGACTCCGACCTGACCTCGTACGCCATCCGCGGGTCGAGGCCGTAACCGTCGCCGAAGGAGCGGGCCCAGACCAGGCTGCCGTCGTTCGTGACCTGGCCCCACAGGGCCCGCGTCTCGGGGTTGTACCACCAGCGCGGCACCCCCTCGTGATCGGAGACGATCACCCAGGGGCGGCGATCGGCGGGCGCCGAGAAGGCGACGACGAAGAGCCCGGGAGAGGCCGGCCGCAGGGATTCGAACCGCCACGAGGGGAAGTCGTCCGGCAGGCGGGGAGCCTCCTTGGCGGCGATCCTCGGCGCGGGATCGTCCCGACCGGGATCCGTGCCGCCGCCGGAGACCGCGGCGAACACGCCAACGGCGCCCACCAGGACAATCAGACAGATCAGCAGACGCTTCACTGCTCAACCTTAGGAAACGAGATGCTTCGCCGATGGCCGTGCACCGCTCACATCCGATCTTCGACGGTCACAACGACGCCCTGACCAGGGACGGCGCGCCGGACCTGGCGGCGCGGCTCGAGGACGGCCACCTCGATCTTCCCCGGATGCGCGAGGGACGGATGCGCGGCGGCATCTTCGCCGTCTTCACGCCCTCGCGGGACGAGAAGCCGGGTCGGGTGAGGTTCTCCAAGGGGGTCGCCGCGGTACCCATGGCGCCACCCGTGGGCCAGGAGGAAGCCGCCGCCCACGCGGGCGCCGCCGCCGAGCGGCTGCTGGCGCTGGAGCGAGCGGGTGAGGTGGTCGTCGCCCGGGGGATCGGCGAGGTCGACGCCGCCCGCGACGGATCCTCGGCCCCAGTCGCGGTCCTCCATCTCGAGGGGGCCGAGGCGATCGACCCCGACCTCAAGGCGCTCGGGGAGTGGCACGCGAAGGGGCTGCGGTCGCTGGGGCCCGTCTGGAGCCGCGCCAACGCCTTCGCGACCGGCGTCCAGTTCGCCTTCCCCTCCTCCCCCGACATCGGCCCCGGACTGACCGAGCGAGGCACCGCGCTCGTCGAGGCCTGTGCGGAGCTGGGCGTTCTCGTCGACCTCAGCCACATGAACGAGGCCGGCTTCTGGGACGTCGCCCGCATGGAACCGGGGCCGCTGGTGGCCAGTCACTCCGGGGCCCACGCCCTCTGCGCCGCCTCGCGCAACCTGACCGACGCCCAGCTCGACGCGATCGGGGCCAGCGGTGGGCTCGTCGGGATCGTCTTCGCCACCGCCTTCCTGCGGCCGGACTTCGCCGACGACCCGGACACGCCGGTCGCCCTGATCGCCGAGCACGCCCGCTACGTGGCAGATCGGCTCGGCGTCGAGCACGTCGCCCTCGGCTCCGACTTCGACGGCGCCACGGTCCCGGCCGAGCTGGGAGACGCGGCGGGCCTGCCGAAGCTCCTCGGGGTCCTGGGCGAGGTGGGCTTCGACGACGAGGAGCTGGCGGCGATCTGCTGGCACAACTGGCGCCGGGTTCTTGCCGTCTGGTGGGGGTGAGAAATTTCGGCAATGCGTGCGATGGCCTTCGTCTGGGCCGTGATCATCGTCGGCGGGATCACCTACTTCTCGATCGTCGGCCTCACCCACCACTGATGCGGGCGAAGAAGTTCGTCAAAGAGAACTCGCTGTCGCTCTTCTTCCTCGCGATCTTCCTGCTGGCGCTGATCGGCCAGGCGATCGCCGGCCACAGCCTCTACAACCAGGAGGCGCTGGCCCACGAAGAGGAGACGATCGGCTTCTGGCGCTATCTGACCTCCTCGAGCTTCGGCAACGCGGTGATGGAGAACTGGCAGTCGGAGTACCTGCAGTTCGCGCTCTTCGCGCTGGCGACGGTCTGGCTCCTGCAGAAGGGGTCGCCGGAGTCGAAGGAGCTCGACAAGGCTGGCACCGAGTCGGACAAGGAGCAGAAGATCGGCCGCTGGGCGAACGAGGACTCGCCGCGCTGGGCCAGGCTCGGCGGCATCCGCACCGCGGTCTACTCGAACAGCCTGATCATCGCGATGAGCCTCGTCTTCCTCGGCTCCTGGTTCGCCCAGTCGGTCACCGGCTGGACCGAGTTCAACTCAGAACAGAGCGACCACAGTGAGCCCCGCCTCTCCTGGCTCGGCTACGTCGGCAGCTCCCAGTTCTGGGAGGCGACCTTCCAGAACTGGCAATCCGAGTTCCTCGCCGTCGGCTCCTTCGCCGTCCTCGTCGTCTACCTGCGCCAGCGCGGCTCGCCAGAGTCGAAGCCGGTCGGCGCCCCGGTCCACGACGCGACCGGCCAGGAGGGCTAGCCGCCCGCCGCCCAGGTCTCCCGATCGGACGCAAAAGCTCTCGGGCCATTTCAGCGCTCGCTGAATAGTGGCCCCTATAAGGGCGGTTTTTCAGCGTTCGCTGATTTTTCGACGCTGGTTTCGCCAGGCCCTTCCGACATGCAGACGCGCCTCGCGCCCCGACCTAAGAGGCGGGCGCGAGAGATCCGATTCCCCAAGCGGATCCACACATATAGAGCGCGTCTCTCCTCCCCTTGGCGATTCCCCCAGAAGCGCTGGCTTCGATGCCTGCTCCTCCGATCACCTGGAGAGACTGGCGCAGGCTAATCGATTGCGTCAATTGAATCAATCGTCAAAATTGATTAGAGCGCTGGCGATCGCTCAAGTGAGCGCGGGCTGGGCGCTGGAGACGGCGCTGAGCACGCGGTCGGCGACCGACTCTCCGGTCAGCCCGACCTCGGCCCGCAGCAACGCCGGCTTGCCGTGCGTGACGTAGGAGTCGGGCAGGCCGATCCTCAGCACCCGCGCCCGCTCTCCCGGCGCCTCGGCGAACGCGTCCTCGAGGTGCTCGAGCACCGCCGAGCCGAAGCCGCCGGGCAGCGCGTTCTCCTCGATCGTCACCACCAGATCGTGCTCGCGCGCCAGGCGGTCGGCGAGATTCGCGTCGATCGGCTTGGCGAAGCGGCCGTCGGCGACGGTCGGCTTCAACCCGTGCTTGCCGAGGATCTCGGCCGCTTCGCGGGCGACGGTTACGCCGTAGCCGTAGCCGAGCAGCGCCACCCGCTCGCCCTCGGCCAGCACCTCGCCGCTGCCGATCGGGATCAGCTTCGGCTTCGCCGGCAGCTTCGCCCCCTCCGCCGCGCCGCGCGGGTAGCGCAGCGCCGCCGGGCCGTCGTGGGCGACGGCGGTGTGCAGCATGTGGACCAGCATCGCCTCGTCGCGCGGCGCCATCACCACCACGTTCGGGATCGGCCGGAAGTAGGAGACGTCGAAGGCGCCGTGGTGGGTCGGGCCGTCGTCGCCGACCAGGCCGGCGCGATCCATCGCGAAGGTGACGTCGAGCTCCTGCAGGCAGACGTCGTGGACGATCTGGTCGAAGGCTCGCTGGAGGAAGGTCGAGTAGATCGCGCAGACCGGCTTCGCCCCCTGCAGAGCCAGGCCGCAGGCCAGCAGCACCGCGTTCTGCTCGGCGATGCCGACGTCGTAGTACTGCTCGGGCACCTCGTCGGCGAGCTTCTGCAGGCCGGTGCCCCCGGCCATCGCCGCGGTGATCCCGATCACCCGCTCGTCGGCCTTCGCCTCGGCGACCATCGCCTCGGCGAAGACCTTCGTGTACTGGGGCGGCGAGCCGGCGGCCGGCGGCTTCTCGAGTACCTCGATCCCCTCCGGGGAATCCGTTTCGGTCACCGGGACCGGCTTCGGCTCACTCACCGCCGGCAGGCCGTCGACGATCGAGTTCGGCTTCGCCGCGTGCCACTCCTCCATCGACTCCAGGCCGCCTTCTTCGGCGGGCGCGAACCCTTTGCCCTTGACGGTGTGGATGTGGACGACCACCGGGCGGTCGGCGTCGAAGGCCTCGGTCAGCGCTTCCCGCAGCGCGTGCACGTCGTGGCCGTCGATCACGCCCATGTAGGCGAGGTCGAGCTCCTCGAAGAAGAGCCCCGGCGCCCAGTAGGCCTTCAGCGCCGACTTGATCTCGGGGCCGAGGCGCTCGATGCGCTCTCCGAGGCCCAGCGGCAGCTTCGTCAGCCTGCCCTCGACCTCCTCGCGGGCGTGCCAGAGGCGCGGGTTGAGGCGGATCCGGTTGAAGTAGCGGGAGAGGGCGCCGACGTTGGGCGAGATCGACATCCCGTTGTCGTTGAGGACGATGACCACGGGCGTCTGCATCCCCCCCGCGGCGTGGAGGGCCTCGTAGGCCACGCCGCCGGTGAGGGCCCCGTCGCCGATCACCGCGGCGACCTTTCCGTCGGCGCCGATTCCCTTGCGCATCGCCTCCTTCAGCCCGACCGCATAGCCGATCGAGGTCGAGGCGTGGCCGGCGCCCATGACGTCGTGCTCGGACTCCGGGATCGAGCAGAACGGGGCGAGGCCGTCGTACTGGCGAATCGTCGACAGCCGGTCGCGGCGGCCGGTGAGGATCTTGTGCGGGTAGGCCTGGTGGCCGACGTCCCAGAGGACCTTGTCGCGGGGGGACTCCAGAACGCTGTGGAGCGCGACGGCGAGCTCGCAGGTGCCGAGGTTGGCGCCGAAATGGCCGCCGATCTCACCGATCGTGTCGATGATGTAGGTGCGCATCTCCTGTGCCACCTGCTGCAGCTGCTCCTCGTCGAGGCCGTGCAGGTCCGCGGGGCCGTCGATCTCCGGCAGCAAGAGCTTCTCGATCTCGTTTTTCTGATTGCCCTGGGTGGGGGGCTTTTCGCTCATTCGTTCCTCGTGAAGATGTAGTCGGCCACTCGCCTCAGGTCCTCCGTCTCGCCGCTCGCCTCGGCCAGCGCCGCGGCTGCCTTCGCGTGGGACTCGGTCGCCAGAGCCCGGGCTCGCTCGAGCCCGAAGAGGCTTACGTAGGTGAGTTTGCCATGTCTCTCGTCGCTTCCATGTGGCTTGCCGAGCTGCTCGTCTGACTCGGTCACGTCGAGGATGTCGTCAACGATCTGGAACAACACGCCCAGCTCCTCGGCGAAACGGCGATAAGCCATTGTCTCAGGTTGGGCGGTTCCCTCGAGTAGAAGGACGACGTTGACGCTGGCGGCGATCAGGCGGCCGGTCTTCAGCTCGTGCAGTGCCCGCAGGCTCTCGGCGTCGCCGGGAGCGCCGATCACGTCGACGTACTGGCCGCCGACCATGCCGTCGACCCCCGTCGCGGCCGCCAGCTCGCGCAGCGCCGCCAGCACGCGGGCCGGGTCTCCCGGCTGCTCGCAGAACAGCCGCATCGCCTCGGCGAAGAGGCCGTCGCCGGCGAGGATCGCCACGTCCTCGCCGAACTTGACGTGAGAGGTGGGCAGCCCACGCCGCAGAGCGTCGTCGTCCATCGCCGGCAGGTCGTCGTGGATCAGGGAGTAGGTGTGGATCAACTCGATCGCACAGGCGACCGGGAGGAAGCGCTCCGGCTCGGCGCCGAGGGCGCGGGCGGTGGCGAGGACGAGGACCGGCCGCACCCGCTTGCCGCCCGCCAGCAGCGAGTAGCGCATCGCCTCCTCGAGGCCCGCGGTTGGGGCCGTGGCGGAGAAGTGGAGTTGCGCGAGCGCGTCGTCGACGAGCCCGCGCAGGGCGTCGGGATAGCTCAAGTGCCTACTCGGCGCTCGCCTGCTGCCGCGCCTCGCGATTGGCCTCCTCGACCGCCTCGGCAGCGAGATCGGCGGCCTCGGACGCGAGCTGGGCAGCCACCTCGTCGGCGACCTCCTCGCTCTCCAGCTGCGCGGTGATCTGGCGCAGCCGCTCGGAGATTTCCCGCAGCCGCACGCTCATTTGGCCGGCTCCCGCTCGCGCACGACGGCGCCGAGGATGCCGTTGACGAACTTCGGAGCGTCGGCGCCGCAGTACTCCTTGGCGATCTCGACCGCCTCGTTGATCGCGACCTCGGGTGGGGTGTCCATGAATTCCATCTCGTAGAGGGCGACGCGCATCACGTTCATGTCCAGCGGCGCGATCCGGTCGACGGTCCAGCCTTTCGCATGGGCGCCGATGATGTCATCGAGCTCTTCGCGATGGCCGTCCACCCCCTCGGCCAGCTCACGGGTCAGCGACCGCGCCTCGCCCAGCAGCTCCTGCAGCGGGCGGCCGGTGACGTCCCGCTGGTAGTTGGCGAAGACGGCGTCTCGCCGCTGGTCAGACCTGCGCATGCAGACATTCTCTCAACGCGGGAGCGCCGACCGCTCAGGCGCGGGAGATGTACTCGCCGCTGCGGGTGTCGACCCGGACCGAGTCGCCCTCTTCGATGAAGAGCGGCACCTGGACGACGACGCCGGACTCGAGGGTGACGGGCTTGTTGCCGCCGCCGGAGGAAGTGTCGCCTTTGAGGCCGGGGTCGGCCTGGGTGACCTTCATCTCGATCGCGCTCGGCACCTGCACGTCGCTGGGCTTCTCGTCGACGAAGAGCACGTCGACCTCGGCGTTGGGCAGGACCCACTGCATCGAGTCCCCCAGGGAGTCCTTCGGGATCTCGATCTGGTCGTAGTCCTGCGAGTCCATGAAGACCGCCGCCTCGCCGGAGTCGTAGAGGTACTGCATCTTTTTCGATTCGGTCCGCACCGGGCGGAACTTCTCCCCCGCCCTGAAGGTTTTGTCGATCACCGAGCCGTCCTCGATCCGCCGCAGCTTGGTCCGCACGAAGGCGCCGCCCTTGCCGGGCTTGACGTGCTGGAAATCGAGGATCTTCCAGATCTTCCCGTCGATCTCGATATGGGTCCCGTTCTTGAACTGGTTCGTGGAAATAGACATGTCGGCGGCGAATCCTAGATGCTGGCTCAGGCCGAAGCCGAGAGGCGGCGGACCGCTTCCTCGGGGTCGCGGAAAACCTCGCCGCGGGTGAACTTGCCGTCGGCGAGGTCCCAGAGCCAGGCGACCGGCATGTCGCGGATGCCGAGAGCGCGGCTGCGGGCGTAGGCGCGGCCGCGGACCAGTAGCGAATTTCCGTGGCGCTCGACCACCTTGGGCGTGATCTTGAGCTCGTCCCAGGCCCGCTCGACGTCGTTCAGGTATTCGTGCAGGCCCTCGGGGCCGGTGTAGGGAGCGTCGCGGCCGATCTCTTCGGCCGTCCCGATCGGAAAGAACCCCATCCGCTCGTCGCAGAGCTCCCGGATCGCCTCGGCGTCGCGGCGGTTGAAGGCTTCGTAGAGGCGCTCGACCTTCTCGCGCTCGGTCTCCGGAGCGGGCTCCACGTCGGCGGAGGCGGGACCGATGGCGATGATCGCGGCGTCGTCGTCCATCTCGCCGCCGGTGAACTCGTGCAGGGCGCCCTCCAGCCGCTGCGCGGCGAGAGCGGGACTGGCGATGCCGACCAGCTCGGCTCGCAGGCGCTCCTCGCCGAAACGGCCTTCCTCCCCCTCCGCCTCGGTGATCCCGTCCGTGATCACGACCAGCTGCTGACCGGGGGCGACGGCGGCGGCCTCGACCCGCCACTGCTCGTCGGGAAAGGCGCCGAGCACCGGCGCGGGCGAGGCGGCCTCGGTCACGGAGTCGCCGTCGACCAGGAGCGGCGGCGGGTGGCCGGCGACAGCGAGGCGGACCGGCTGGGTGGGATCTTCGGTGATCGTCATCGCGGCGACGCTGCAGAGCGCGGTTCCCCGTCCCAGCAGCTCGCGGTTCAGCGTCCTCAGCGCCACCACGGGGTCGCCGGTGAGCGCCGCGGCGGTACGCAGGGTGTAGCGGGCGTGGGCGGTGACGGCGGCGGCCTGGGCGCCGCGGCCGGTGACGTCGCCGATCACGACCATCCAGCCGCCGGCGATCCGGAAGGCGTCGTAGAAGTCGCCGCCGATCTCGTTCTCGGCGCCCGCCGGCCGGTACATCGCCGCCACCGACCAGCCGGGGATGTGCGGAAGCGGCGGCGGCAGCAGGCCGCGCTGCAGGGTCGCCGCGATCTGCGCCCGTTCGCGGTCGCTGCGCTCGAGCTCGGAGAACAGGCCGGCGTTGTCGAGGGCAAGCGCGACGCGGCCGGCGAGGACGCTGACGAAGCGGGCGTCGCTGGATCTGAAACGCCGTCCCGAGGGGCCGACGCTGACGGTCAGCATCCCCGTGATCCTGCCGCGGGCGCGGAGCTCGACGATGACCGAGGAGCGGGTCCGCAGGCTGCGCAGGAACTGGAAATCCTCCTCGTCGGCGGCGGCGTCGCGCAGCACCCCGTCGTCGACGTGCTCGAAGAAGCGGGGCTCTACCCGGCCCTCGCCGGCCTCGCTCGCCATCTCCGACTGGAAGGCGGGAGGGCGGGCCGCGAGCTTGGCCTCGACCTCCTCCGCGTCGGGGCCGTTGGCGCGAACCGCCACCCGGCGCACCTGCCCGTCCTCGATCAGGTCGATCGCGCAGAGGTCGCAGAGCTCGGGGACGAGGATCTCGGTGATCGCGTTCAGGGTCTCCTCCAGCTCTCCCCCCTCGTCGACGACGTGGGCGATGTCGTCGAGGATCCCGAAGCGGCGGTTGACCTGGCGGACCTGCAGGACCGCGAGGGCCGTGACGACCGCCGCCACCACGAGCAGGGTCAGGGCGACGGCAGCCAGCGGGACCACCGCGACCGGGATCATTCGCCGCCGGTGCTGGTGGTGAGGCTGGAGGCCGGCCCGCCGGTGAGGACGCGGCGGGTCAAGGAAGGGAAGAGGATGCGGGAGATCGCGGCCAGCCCGTAGGGGCGTGGGACGTAGCGCTCGGCCCTGCCGCCGGGGCCGCACTCGTAGATCGCCTCGGCGACCTTCGCCGGCTCGGAGACGATCCAGCGGGTGAGGGCCTTCTCGCGCAGCTCGGTGGCGGGGAAGCCCTCGGTGCGGATGAAGCCCGGCATCACGAGGCCGACGTGGACCCCGTGGGGCTTCTCCTCGGCATAGAGCGAGTCGCTCCAGCCGATCAGGGCGAACTTGCTGGCGCTGTAGGCGCCGGTGCGGGCGCGGGAGACGCGGCCGGCGGTGCTGGCGAGGTTGACGATCGCGCTGGGGGCGGAGGCGCGGAGCATCGGCAGCAGCTCGCCGGTCAAACGGACGACGGCGTCGAAGTTGAGCTCCATGTGGCGGCGGACGTTCTCGTAGCCGCCCTCGCCGAACTCGGCGCGCCAGGCGGCGCCGGCATTGTTGACGAGCAGGCGCAGGGCCCCGCCGTGCTCGGCCTCGAGGTGGGTGCGGATGCGCCGCGGAGCGTCCTCATCGGTGAGATCGGCCGCCACGTAGGTTGCCCGGCAGGGCAGCGACTCGGCCAGCTCGCGCAGCAGTTCCTCGCGGCGGGCGACCAGGACCAGCTCCGTCCCCGGCTTGCGCGCCAGCCGGATCGCCGCCGCTTTCCCGATTCCCGTCGACGCTCCCGTCACCAAAGCCACTCTTTTCCCACTTCCCATCCCGGCCACGCTAACCGATCGCGGGTGCAAGGATGGGCGACTTGGAGGGCTCGGCGCAACCGCATCACTCCCGCTTCGGCGCCACGCGCCGCGAAGGCGAGCGGGTGACGCCGCTGGAGCTCTTCTTCGACCTCGTCTTCGTCCTCGCCCTCACCCAGTGCACGGCGCTGATGGCCTACGACCAGACCTGGTCGGGGCTGGCGCAGGGCCTGCTGGTCCTCGGCGTCGTCTGGTGGGCCTGGGTCGGCTACTCGTGGCTGACCAGCGTGATAGATCCCGAGGAGGGCGCGGTGCGGCTGGTCTTCTTCGTCGCGATGGCGGCGATGCTGATCGTCTCGCTCAGCGTCAAAGAGGCGTTCGACGATCTCGCCCTGGCCTTCGCCCTCGGGCTGCTCGTCTTCCGCACCGCCCACATCGTCCTCTTCATGCTGGCCGGCGCCGACGACCAGGATCTGCGCCGCTCGGTGATCGGCCTCGCCGTCAGCACCGCGGTTGCCGTCGGCCTGCTCGTCATCGCCTCCTCCTTCGACGGGGTGGCGCAGGGAGCCCTCTGGGCGCTGGCGATCTTCCTCGACATGGCCGGTCCCTACTTCTTCGGCTCCGAGGGCTGGAAGATCGTCCCCGGCCACTTCGCCGAGCGCCACGGCCTGATCCTGATCATCGCCCTCGGCGAGTCGATCGTCGCGCTCGGCATCGGCGCTTCCGGCGACCTCGACCTCGGCATCGGCACCACCGCCGTGCTCGGCGTCTTCCTCGCCTCGGCGCTCTGGTGGACCTACTTCGACGTCGTCGCGCTGGTCTCGGCTCGGCGGCTGAGCGAGGCCCCGGTCGGCCGCGTGCAGAACGAGCTCGCCCGCGACTCCTACTCCTTCATCCACTTGCTGATGATCGCCGGGATCGTGCTGATCGCGCTGGGGATGAAAGTGACGATCGGGCACTACGACGAACACCTCCACGCCGAGCCCGCCTTCGCCCTGCTCGGCGGCGTCGCGGTCTACCTGATCGGCCTCGTCGCCTTCCGCTACCGGCACATCCGTACGCTCAACCGCCATCGCCTCGGGCTGGCGATCGTCTTCCTGCTCTTGGTTCCGGTCGCGACCGAGATTCCGGCGCTGCTGACGGTGGCAATCGCGGTCATGCTGATCTGGGCGATGATTGCCTTCGAGCACCGCGGGTACGGAGCGAGCCGAGCCGAGCTGCGGCGCGAAGCAAGCGCGGCGCACTCTTAGGCATACTCCCCGAACCTTTTGACCACTCCAGACCTCCTCGACAAGCTTCTGCGCGCCGGCGCTCCCTCCGGGTACGAGGGGCCGGCCGCCGAGATCTGGCGTGAGGCCGCTTCGTTCGCCGAGCTCAGCTTCGACGGGATCGGCTCCTCAATCGCCCGCGTCGGCGACGCCTCGCCGCTGCTCGCCGTCGTCGGCCACATCGACGAGATCGGGTTGATCATCACCCACGTCGACGAGAAGGGCTTCCTCTGGTTCGCCCCGGTCGGCGGCTGGGACCCGCAGATCCTCGTCGGCCAGCGGGTCGAGGTGCGCGGCAAGGACGGACCCGTCCTCGGCGTCGCCGGCCGCAAGCCGATCCACCTGCTCGAGGCCGACCAGCGCAAGAAGGTGGTCGAGCTGAAGGGCATGCACATCGACATCGGCGCCGCCGACCGCGAGGAGGCCGAAGCGCTGGTCCGGGTCGGAGACCCGGTCGTGATCGCCGCCGAGCCGATGCCGGTCGCCGGCGACCGGCTCGTCTCCAAGGCGATGGACAACCGGCTCGGCGCCTACGTCGCGCTCGAGAGCCTGCGCCGCTGCGCCGACGGAGACGGCCCGGGCGGCTCCTTCGCCGCCGTCGCCTCGGTGCAGGAGGAGATCGGCCTCTTCGGCGCCCGCACCGCCGCCTTCGAGATCCGCCCCGACATCGCGATCGCGGTCGACGTCACCCACGCCACCGACGCGCCCGGGGTCGACGAGAAAGAGGAGGGCAGCCACCCCTTCGGCTCGGGACCGGTGATCGGCCGCGGCTCCACCCTCTCCCCCAAGGTCTTCGAGCTGCTGGTCGAGACCGCCGAGGCGGAGGGCATCGACTACTCGATCACCGCCAGCGGCCGTGGCACCAGCACCGACGCCGACGTCCTCCAGATCTCCCGCTCCGGGATCCCCACCGGCGTCGTCTCGATTCCCCTCCGCTACATGCACTCCCCGGTCGAGATGGTCGACCTTCGCGACGTCGAGGCGACGGTCGAACTGCTCGCCGCCTTCGGTCGCCGTCTCAGCAGTGACTGGGACCTGAGTCGCTAAGGCCTAGCCGGTAGGGAGGGACGGGTGTCCCCTGACCTCCCTGGGATTTTCGCCGCTAACTCAGCAACTCTCGCCGACGGGCACTGCGAAAATCAGGACGCCGGTCGGCCAGGGGACACCCGTCCCTCCTAGACAGCTTGCGAACTT
>DATEOT010000142.1:0-7419 GCA_035273795.1 Solirubrobacterales bacterium
CCGACCGCCTGCCCGGCCCCCTGACCGAGGCCGCCGACGGCCTGCCCCGCGCCTTCGCCGACCTGACCCACGGCCTGGTTCGCTCCTTCGCCGACCTCGCCGACCGCCTTGCCGGCGCCGCCGCCGACGTCTTCGACCGCACCGCCGGCGCCTTCGCCGACGTCCTCGACCGCGCTGCCGGCCCCTTCGCCGATCTCCCCGACGGCCTTGTTGGCACCTTCGCCGACTTCGCCGACGGCCTTGCCCGCCCCTTCGGTGACCGGTTCGAGCGAGTGGGCGATCGTCTTCAGCACGTCCGGGTTGCGGTCGAGCGTGGTGAGGACGCGGTCGATGATCGCGGTGACGTGATCGAGGCGCGCCCGCATCAGCGCTTGCGCTTCGACGCCCTTGATGTTCAGCTTCACCTTGCCGAGCTCGGCGTGGACGCCGACGCTGAGCTTGACCAGATCGAGAACCTCGGCGTGCAGCGAGATTCGCGCCTCGAGGTCGTCGAGCTCGAAGTCGATCTCGTCGACCTTGACGAGGGGGATGTCGACGACGACGTCGGGCTCGTCGGTGTCGCTGATTTCCCCCGGGTCGATGACCGTGTAGTCGTCGTACATGCTTTCGGGCACGGTCTTCTGGCCTTCCTTCTGCGGGGTCGGGCTTTGGTTTCGCCCGCTGCCGTCGGTCCGCTGGTTGACCGATTTGCGCCCCCCGCTTTCGGAGGTCTTCGACCGCGACCGTTTGCGATCGCTTTTGCGCTTCGCCTGCTGAGCCATCCCATCTCTCCTCGCGTGAGCGGTTCCTCTTCCCTTAAGGAAGTTTTTCCCGTTGGGACGAAGTGCAAACGGGAGGCGCGGGACCGCTAGCCGGAAGCCTTGCGCCGACGCGGCCGTCCGCCGGAGACCAGCCGCCAGGCGCCGCCGACCACGTAGATGACCCCGAACGCGATCGCCAGGCCGATCGCGCCGAGGACGAGGAGGAAAAGGACGAAGGCGAGGATCGCCAGCGGGACGAGGAGGAGTTTCACGCCCCCGTAGTCTTACAGCGCAGAATGGGATCGACGGCAGCGCTCCTCCAGACGCTCATCGCCCTGGCCGGCGCCAGCGGCGGCGACCACGCGGTCACCGCGGTGAGCGACAGTCTCGCCCTGCTCGAGGCCCGGCGCGAGGTGGAAGCGCGCCCCGCCCCCAAGCCCGTCGCCGCCCAAGTCGAGCTGCCCAGCCCTGAGGAAATCGCCAAGGACCCGACGCTGCTGCCGCCGGCCTCGGCGGGCAGCAACGGCACCCACACGCCCCGCGCCTCCTCGGGGCTCAGCCGCGAGGAGATCTTCGCCCACCGCCGCGGCGACCACGACGGCTCCAGCTCGATCCTCCTCACCGGCGTCGCCCTCGCCCCGCCCGACGCGCCGGAAGCGGTGAAGGGGGCGATCAACAACGCCAACCAGATCGTCGGCCGGCCCTACGTCTGGGGCGGCGGCCACGGCTCCTTCTACGACGACTCCTACGACTGCTCCGGCGCCGTCAGCTTCGCGCTCTTCGGCGGCGGCCTGATCCCCCGCCCGCTCACCTCCGGCGAGCTGATGGGCTGGGGGGCGCCCGGCAGGGGCAAGTGGATCACCGTCTACGCCAACCCCAGCCACACCTTCGTCGAGATCGCCGGCCTCCGCTTCGACACGGTCGGAGCCGAACAGGGCAGCGGGCCCCGCTGGCACCTGGCCACCGTCGACACCGACGGCTTCGTCGCCCGCCACCCGCCCGGCCTGTAGCCGGCGGCAAGAAAAAGGGCCGGCCCCCCAGGCGGGGACCGACCCTTGGTGGCTAGCTGCCCTTCCCAGTCGAAACGAGGGGCACCACGCGATCGGTGTGGAGAACCATCCTTCTTCACCTCCTCCCCCGGACGGATCTGAACCAGAAGGTGATTATTGGTGAGTTTCACTCCACCAATGGGGCGCATTCCAGCAATACGCGTGGAAATTTGAACAAGATGTCCACTAAACGGGTACGATCAAGCCCTCGCCAGTAATCAGCCCCCGATAAGGAAGATCGATGTCAACGAAAACGCAGCGCCGTAAAGCCACCGAAAATCGGATCAAGGCGATGAGCCATCCGCTGCGGGCGTCGATCCTGCGCATCCTGGCCGACCGCACCGCCAGCCCCGCCGAAATGGCCAGGGAGCTGGACGAGGAGCTGTCGAACGTCAGCTACCACACCAAACAGCTGGTCGAGTTCGAGTGCGCGGAGCTGGTCAGCACGCGACCGGTCCGGGGAGCGCTGGAGCACTTCTACCGCGCGACCGAGCGGCACCTGCTCGTGATGGAGGAGTGGGAAGAGCTGGACCCGGTCATGAAGGAGGACCTGGTCTGCGAATTCATGCAGAAGATCCTCGACGACTTCGTCGTCTCCGCCCGCGCCGGCATCATCGGCACCGACGAAAACTTCCACCTCACCCGCACCCCAATCGTGCTGGACGGCGAGGGGATGCGGGAAGCCCTCGAGGCGCACGAACGCGCCCGGCTGGAGATCCTCGAGATCGAGGCCCGCAGCGCCGCCCGGATGGTCGAGTCAGGCGAGGAGGGCTCCCACGCCTCCACCTCCCAGGGCTTGTTCAAGATGCCCAGCCCCAAGCGCCGCTAGACCGACCGCCGGAAAGCTCTCGGCCATCCCCCCTCAGCCAGGCAGGGGGAAACGCATGAGCACCTCGGTCCCGTCGCCCTCCTGAATGATCTTCAGGTCGGCGCAGAGGCGGGCGATGATCGCCAGGCCGAGCCCGAGGCCGTCCGAGGAGCCCTTGCCGAACCCCTTGCCGTGGTCGCGCACCTTCACCTCGAGCCAGCCGCCGCTGGTCGCCGCGGAGAGCTCGACCACGCCCTCGCCGTCTGAGACCTTCGCGTACTTGACGGCGTTGGTGACCGCCTCGGACACCGCCAGGGCGACGTCCGCCACCACGTCCTCGCCCACACCCTGCTCGGCGGCGAACTGCGACGCCCTGCGCCTGAAGGTGGGCACGGAGGCCGGATCTGCGGGCAACGTCAAGTTCAACCGCGAATCCTCCCGGCAACCGGCTCCGGCCGCTCCCGGCGGCTGAGCGGCAGCCCCCTCAGGGCGTCCTCTCGTCGGCCTCGCGTGCGGTCTCCCGCGCCCCCTCCTCGGGCTTGACGACCACGAGGTACTCGGGATGCCGCTCTACCACGCGGTCGACGGCCTCGATCTCGTGCCCGGGAGCGACGAAGAAGCGATCGAAGTTCGTCCGCACCTCCTCGTACTCGGCGATCTCCAGCTCGACCATCGCGTTGCATCCCAGGTGCCCGCACTCGCAGACGAACACGCCGGGGCCCGAATTTCCCTCGCCGCGCTCGATCGCCTCGTTGACACGCCGTCCATTTATCTCCGCCCGCGTGATCCGGCGCTTCCAAGACGGTTCGCCCTTCGGCGGGACCCCGTGGCTGCTCATGCCGACCATCTTCCCGAAGCGACGGAATTCAAAGCAGCCCTTCCTCCTCGAACCGCTCCGCCAGCTCGGCAAGCTGCTCCATGGAGACGTCCAGGCCGACGGCAACGCGCCGCATGTCCCCCCACAGCGGGTCGTCCTCCCCCCCCTCGATCTTCGCCAGCTGCGCGGCGGGGAGGCCGGCGCGGTCGGCAAGGGCCTCGGGGGTCAGATTCGCCTCCTCCCGCAGCCGTCGAACCGCTTTTCCGAGGCCTTTCTGCGGTCCGTCTGGCTCTGACCCCCCAGCCATCACTCCTGGGGTCCGTGCGCCGCGACGTAGACGATCTTCGCGTCGCGCTCCTCGTCAGGTTGCTCGGAGAGGAGAACCTCTCCCCCCTCCTCGCTCTGGCCGAGCGCGGCGAGGCAGCGAAGGCCCGAAGCCCCCAGCGCTTTCTTCACCCGTTCGATCGGCCAGTGCCGCTGCCGGTGCACGTGGGTCTCCACTCCCTCCCCGGAGAGACTGGCTTCGTAGATCCCCCCCGGCTTCGCGTCCTCCGTCAGCCCACGCCACTCCAAGCCGATGTCCCGCGCCCGCTCGATCAGGCCCGAGCCGTAATCGTGGCGAAACAGCGTCAGCGTGTTGGCGTCGAAGACGGCGAGTCCGTCGGCGCTCAGGTTTCGCTTGAGGCCGGCGAACACCCGCTCCAGGTCTCCGTCCTCGGTGAGGTAGTTGACGACGTCGTTGAGCAGGAGGACCAGCGAAAAGGCCCCACCGGCGGACTGCCCCTCTCCGGTGGAAGCCGCCGGGAGGTCGCGGGCGTCGGCCTCGAAGAGGCGCACCCGCTCGCCGAATTTGCCGCGGGCTTCGGCGAGCATCCCCGGCGAGACGTCGCAGCCGACCACCCCCCATCCCCGGTCGAGCAGCGGGTCGAAGGCGCGGCCGGTTCCGCAGCCCACGTCCAGGGCCCAGTCCTTCCGCAGCCCGTGCTTCTCGAGCTCGGGCAGGAGCGCCCTCCCCAACCACATCTCGTAGTCGTTCTGGGCGTTGGTCTCGTCGTAGACCGCCGCGAAGCGGTCGTAGGTTTCTCTGGCTGATTCGGGAGCGGTCATCGGCGGCAGACTAATGGCCCGCGAAACGGATTCCTACGCCCACCTGTCTCGTACGGCCCGCGGCTCAGGTCGGCGAGAGGACGCCGGTCGTGAGCAGGGCGAGGACCAGGGTGCCGAGGGCGACGCGGTAGACGATGAAGACCGAGTAGGTGTGGCGGGCGATGTATCGCAGCAGCCAGGAGACCGCCGCCAGGGCGACGACGAAGCTGACCGCCGTCGCCAGCAGCGTCGGCCCCCAGCCCACCCCGCTGGAGATGCGGTCGAACTCGTCGATCGTCTGCAGGATGCCGGCGCCGGTCAGGGCCGGGATCGAGAGGAAGAAGGCAAGCCGGGTGACGGCGACGCGGTCGATCCCGCGCAGGAGGCCGGCCGACATCGTCGCCCCCGAGCGCGAGACGCCGGGGATCAGGGCCAGGCACTGGACGAGGCCGATGATCAGGGTGTCGCGCCAGGTGACGTCCTCCTCGTGGCGCTCCTGCGTCGCCCGGCTGTCGGCGAACCACATCACCCCGCTCCAGAGGATCAGCGCCCAGGCGACGAACCAGAGGCTGCGCAGGGTGGTCTCGATCTCGTCCTTGAAGGCGAGGCCGACGACGGCGATCGGCAGCGAGCCGAGGATCACCGCCCAGCCGAAGCGGTAGTCGCGGTCGCCCCGCTGCTCCCGGTTCGCCAGCCCGCGGAACCAGGCGCGGAGGATGCGGACGATGTCGCCGCGGAGGAAGAAGACCGTCGCGGCGACGGCGCCGACCTGGATGATCGCCGTGAAGGCGGTGATGTCGGGGTCGTCCGGCGAGTGGCCTAGGACGCTCTCGAGGATCGTCAGGTGGCCGGTGCTGGAGACCGGCAGGAACTCGGTGAACCCCTCGACCGCGCCGAGCAGGATCGCTTCCCACCAGTCCATCTAAGGCCTCCTCAGTCCGGCGCTAATCGGTCGCGGCTTCCACCGCGCGGGTCAGCTCGTCGGCGCCGAACGCGCCCTCGAAGCGGGCGCCGATCCTGCCGTCGCGGTCGACGACGAAGGCCCACGGCTCGGTTTCGAGGTTGAAGGCGCGCAGTTGCGAGCGGACCTCCGGGGGTTCGTTGTCCTCGAAGACCTCCATGTGGATGAAGGCGGCGTCGTCGCCGATCCGGGATTTGACCTCCTCGGCGATGTCGACGGTCGGGCCGCAGACGCGGGTCTGGCAGAACTGCGGCGTCGCGAAGACGAGCAGGATCGGCTTCTCCCCGAGCACGTCGGCGTAGTCGACGTCGTGCATCGAATCCGGCGGGATGCGCGTCTCGATCTGGCTTATGTCGCTGACCTCGTCGGCGGTCGGGGTGTGGATCCGCGGCGCCGGGTCGCCGATGTCGGGGACGTCGTCGAATTTGCCGACGACGAAGCTCCCCACCCGGGTTCCCTCCAGCTTGCCGTCGCGGCGAATCAGGGCGATCATCGCCAGCTCGCCGGGCTTTTTGACCTCGAGGCGGGGCACGACGTAGACCGAGGTGGCGGCGCCGGGATCTTCCGTCGTCGTCTTCGCCCGGAACGGCGCCGGGGTCTGCAGCGATTCGACCTTGGCCGGGAACGGACCCCGCGCCGGCGCGTTCGCCCCTTCGGCGAAGTAGAGCGCGATGTCGGCGTCATCGACCTGTTCGCCGCCGAGGTCGAAAACCCCGAAGGCGACGCGGTTCGTGCCCTCGTCGACGACCTGGCCGGCCGGGGAGACGACCAGCTTCGACTCCGGCACCTGGGCGATCTCGGCGAGGGTCCGGCCCTTGGCGGCGGGGAACTCCGAAGCGGAGGGAGCCGGCCGGGAAGTCTCGTCCCCGGAGTCCCCCCCGCAGCCGGCGAGGAGCGCGAGGAGGACGCCGACTGCGGCGAGGCAGGCGAGCGGCGGCGCGATTCGGCGGCTCATGCCCGGCACGCTATCGATCCCGCCCCACGGCCTCGGGCCGAGTCAGCCTTCCGCTTCGCCGGGCCGGCGGCGTGCCCGCAGCAGCTCCACCGCGATCGGCAGCACCGAGAGGGCGACGATCCCGAGGATGATCGGCTCGAGGTTGTCGTGCACGAACTCGACCTGGCCGAGGAAGTAGCCGAGGGTGGTGATGCTGACTCCCCAGGCGATGCCGCCGATCACGTTGAAGAGGACGAAGGTCCGGTAGTCCATCTTCGAGGCACCGGCCATCACCGGCGCCAGCGTGCGGACGATCGGCACGAAGCGGGCAATCACGATCGTCCGCGCCCCGTAGCGGTCGAAGAACTCGCGCGAGCGCTCGACGTACTCTTCGCGGAAGAAGCGGCTGTCGGGGCGCTTGAACACCGCCGGCCCCCCCTTGCGCCCGATCGCGTACCCCACCTGGTCGCCCGCGATCGCCGCCAGCGGGATCGTCACCAGCAGCACCCAGAGGTCCGGCAGCTTGCCGTTGGCCGAGAGCAGCCCCGCCGTGAACAGCAGCGAGTCGCCCGGCAGCAGGAACCCGATCAGCAGCCCCGACTCGATGAAGACGATCGCGAGGATGCCGAGCATCCCGAAGGTCTCGATCAGGAAGTCGGCTTCGATCCACTTCGGGCCGAGGGCAAGCGGCAGCGGGGGGAAGGCGGCAGCGGTCATGGGCGCGGCAGGCTACCGGCTGGCGCCCAGCACCCGCTCGCAACGCCTGACCCGGTCGCTGCCGTCGACCCGGGCAACGTCGTTGCCGGCGCCGCAGTCGACGACGTCGGCGCCGCCGCCCTGAGCGAGGATCAGGTCCGGACCGGGTCCGCCGTTGAGCCGGTCGCGGCCGGCGCCGCCGTGGAGGCGGTCGGCACCGGAGCCGCCGGAGAGCCGGTCGTTCCCCGGGCCCCCGAAGAGCCGGTCGCGACCGCCGTTGCCGAAGATGCGGTCGTTGCTGCCGCGGCCGAAGATCACGTCGTCCTCG
>DATEOT010000143.1:0-42470 GCA_035273795.1 Solirubrobacterales bacterium
CGCCTGTGCGCCACATCCGGTATTAGCCCGAGTTTCCTCGGGTTGTCCCGGTCATCGGGGCAGGTTACTCACGTGTTACTCACCCGTTCGCGGCTTTGCCCCAGGGCAAGCCCTGGTTCGTCGCACCACTTGCATGTGTTAAGCACGCCGCCAGCGTTCGTCCTGAGCCAGGATCAAACTCTCCGTGAAAGGTACTTCTACAGAGAGCCTGTCATATCTCAGTTGGCCACCGAGTACACAAATACGGCGACCGACATGACGAGGTAAATCAAGACCATCCGGCACGCTGGCGCACCGAATGGGTCGGGCTGAACATTCCGCGGACCGTTGCTTGGGTCCACGGAGATGCACGCTGCTCAGTTTTCAAAGACCACTGCGCCTCCGCGGCGGGTCTCGCCGCTCTCAGCACTCGGACTGCCTGGGCAGCCCGAAGAAGGACCGAGAAATATAGCACGCCTGAGGAGGTTTTCCTAGGGGGTGGCCCTCAGGCGGCAGAAGCGTCGCTTCCCCACCTGCAGAACGCGCCCGTCAAGACTAGCGACCTCGAGATCGAGAGGCTCTGCGGGCAGCTGCTCGCCGTCGAGCTTGACCCCTCCCTGTTGAATCAGGCGCCGCGCCTCGCTCGAGCTGATGCCGAAGGCGCCGGCCATCAGCTTCGGCAGGTGAACGGTCTGCCCTATCGAGACGCTGGTCCCCGCCTCGCCGGCGGCGATGGTGATCTGCAGGTCCTGGATCTGGCCGATATGGAACTCCGGGATCTCCTCCGGGATGGAGCGCTGGACGAAGACCCGGTTGAAGTGCTCCTCGGCAGCGACGCCGCTGCCTTCGCCATGGAAGCGGTCGACGATCCGCCGCGCCAGCGCCCGCTTCGCCTCGTTCGGCGGCCCGTGCGGCCGCTCCTCCCCCAGCAGCAGCCGGTAGTACTCGTCCATCGCCTCGTCGGGGATGCTCATCAGCCGCCCGAACATCTCCTCCGGAGCATCGGTGACGCCGACGTAGTTGCCGAGAGACTTGCTCATCTTCCGCTCGCCGTCGGTGCCGACCAGGATCGGCAGGGTCATGATCGACTGCGGTCGCTGGCCATATGCGGCCTGGACGTCACGACCGAACAACAGGTTGAACTTCTGGTCGGTTCCACCGAGCTCGAGGTCGGCCTCGACCGCGACCGAGTCGTAGCCTTGCAGCAGCGGATAGAGCAGCTCCAGCGCTGCGATCGGCTGCCCGGCCGCCAGCCGCTTCTGGAAGTCGTCGCGCTCGAGCAGCCGCGCCACCGTCGTCTGCGCCAGCAGCCCGAGCAGTGCCTCGGGCTCCATCCGCAGCCACTCGCTGTTGCGGCGGACCTCGGTCCGCTCGCGATCGAGGATCTTGAAGGCCTGCTCCTGGTAAGTGGCCGCGTTCGCCTCCACCTCCTCCGCGGAAGGCACGGGACGCGTGGCGGAGCGGCCGCTGGGGTCGCCGACGCGCGCCGTGAAGTCGCCGATGATGAGGACGACCTGGTGGCCGGCCTGCTGGAATTCGGCGAGCTTTCCGAGCACGACCGTGTGGCCGAGGTGGATGTCGGCCGTGGTCGGATCGATTCCGAGCTTCACGCGCAGGGGCCTGCCGCTCTCCAGCTGCTCCTGAAGCCGGCCCTCCGGGAGCACGTCGACAGCGTTTCGGGTCAAATCCGACATCGGCGCAATGCTAGACTGCCGCCTTCGCTCGGCGGTCCGACACGGACGTCGAGCCTGTTTTTGCCTCTATTGCCTCTGATGGCTGTCCTAGGACTAAAGCGCCGGAAGAGCGGCAGCGGCGGCGAGATTCCGCCAATCCCCCCGGCCCCCACCACTGCGCCGGGCCCGCCGCCTCCGCCCCAGAAATCGAGACCCCGCCTGAAGAAGCTGCGGGTGCTGTTCGTCCTGCTCGGCCTCGGCATCCTCGCGGTCATCTCGATGGTCTTCGGGATGATGGCCGCGGTCTCCCAGGACCTTCCCGCGATCTATAACTTCGCCCAATACAAGGCGTCGAAAAACAGCATCCTCGTCGACGCCAACGGGGAAACGATCGGCACGCTGAGCAGCGACCAGAACAAAATCCTCCTCAGCTCCGGGCAGATCTCCCCCAATCTCAAGAACGCGGTGGTCTCGATCGAGGACGCGCGCTATTACGAGCACGAGGGCGTCGACTTCCAGGGCATCGGCCGTGCCCTCGTCAAAGACATCCTCAGCATGAGCGCCGCCCAGGGCGCCTCGACGATCACCCAGCAGTTCGTCAAGAATGCGCTCCTTGCCCAGGGCGATCGCTCGCTCTTCGTCAAGTTCAAGGAGGCGGCGCTGGCCTACCGGCTCGAGCGCAAATGGAGCAAGGACAAGATCCTCACCGAGTACCTCAACACGGTTTACTTCGGCCAGGGCGCCTATGGGATCGAGGCGGCGGCCCGCACCTACTTTGGCGCCGCCCATCCCGGCTGTGGCACCGAGACCGAACCCTGCGCGGCCGTGCTCGAGCCGTGGGAGGCGGCGCTGCTGGCCGGCATCATCCAGTCGCCCTCCGCCTACGACCCCAAGGTCTTCCCCGAAAACTCCCTCGCCCGGCGCAACCTGGTGCTGGAACGAATGGCCGAACAGGGCTACATCTCCGAAGAACAGCTGCGCGAAGGCCAACAGCAGGCCCTTCCCTCGCCGGAGGCGATCGAGCCGCCGAGCCTCGACTCCAAGGCCCCCTACTTCACCGCTTACCTGCGCCAGCAGCTGGTCGAACGCTACGGCGCCGCCAAGGCTTTCTTCGGCGGGCTCGAGATCAAATCGACGCTCGACCTGCAGTTGCAGGAAGCAGCCGAAGAATCGGTCAACTCCTACCTCGGCTACTCGCCGGCGACCGCCTCCGTGGTCGTGATCGACAACCGAAACGCCGGAATCAAGGCGATGGTCGGCGGCCCGGATTTCGATACGCGGCCGTTCAACCTGGCCACCCAGGGCCACCGGCAGCCGGGTTCCTCGATCAAGCCCTTCACCCTGATCACCGCCCTGGAACAAGGGGTGTCCCCGTACACCGTCTTCGCCTCCGAACCACGCACCTTCGAGTTCGGCAAGAAAGGGCAGGAACTTTTCGAGGTGACGAACGACGGGGGGTCCTACGCGGGCTCCTGCGACCTCTTCTGCGCGACCACGAACTCCGACAACGCCGTCTACGCGGCACTGGCGCTGGAAGGGCTGAAGGGCAAGACGGTACGGGCGAAAACGAAAGCGATCGCCGGAACCATCCACAAGGCGGGCTATGACGACCCGATCTCGACCAACCCGGCGATGGTCCTGGGCGGGCTGACCGAAGGCGTCACCCCGCTGGGCTGGACCTACGCCTACAGCACGATCGGCAACGACGGCGACCGGGTCAGCGGCACCCTCGCCCCCCGGCCCGGCAACAGCCCGGTCTCGATCTCCCAGGTGACGAACGGCGACGGCGAGACGATCAAGGGTGGCGACAACGACTCCATGCACGAACAGGTCTTCGACGAGGAAACGGTGGAAACGGCGCGGGGCATGCTCGAATCCGTCGTCTCCAGCGGCACGGGGACCAACGCCCAGATCGGGGCCGAAGGGCAGTGGGGCAAGACCGGGACCACCGAGGAAAACGTCGACGCCTGGTTCTGCGGCGGCATCAGCGACGAGGCCACCGCCTGCGTCTGGGTCGGCTACCCGGACACGGCGACGCCGATGGAAACGCTCTACAACGGCGGCCCGGTGATGGGCGGGACCTTCCCGGCCTTGATCTGGGCTGACGTGATGTCCGCCTGGCTGGAGATCCAGGCCGCCAAGGCAGCCGAGAGGGCCGCGCGCAAGGCCGCCCGTGAAGACGGCGAGGAGTTCGACCCGAGCGAAACCGAAAGCTACGTCCCCTCCGAAAGCGAAACGGAAAGCTACGCGCCGCCCGAAGAAGGCGAATTCGAAGCGACGCCGGAACCGGAACCGGAAGTGGTCGAACCTGCTCCCGAAACCGAAGTCACGCCCGAAGAAGCGGCTCCCGAAGAAGCAGCCCCCGAAGCGGGCGGCGAAGCCGGCGGCGGGGTCGGCGCCCCGTAGCGGGGCACCCCGTTCAGGCGACTACCGGCCGCGGCCGCGAGACGTAGCGGCTGTCGGCGGCGCAGAAGCGCCATGGGTTCTCGACCGCTTTGGTGATGCCGATCCGCGGTCCGGTGACGATCTCAGGGGGCGGCCCCTGCGGCGGCATCAACAGGAAAGGCTCGCGGCAGAGGTCGGCCTCGTTGTCGGCGAGGCCGACTCCCAGCGCCTCGGTCAGCTTGCCGGGGCCCGAGCAGAGCTCGGTGTCGGGCTTGTCGCCGCGACGCTCGCGCATCGAATCGAGGCCATGGGTCGGCTGCAGGGCACGGATCAGGACCGCCGCCGCCTCTCCCTCCGGTTCGGCGACAGCGTTGAGCAGGCTGTGGATGCCATAGGAGAGGTAGACGTAGGCATAGCCGGGCGGCCCGAACAGCACCCGGGTCCGTTCGGTCAGCCCCACGTAGGCGTGGCAGGCGGGATCGTCGGCCTCGTAGCTCTCGGTCTCGACGATGACGCCGCCGCAGCCTTCGTAGAGAAGCGTGCAGCCGATCAGCTCTCGGGCGACCTGATGGACCGAGCGGTCGAAGAACTCAGCCCCCAACGGCCCTGCGGGCGGTTGGGCCCGGCTACCGAACCCTGGGGCCTCCGGCTTCAGCCCCGCTCCTCCTGGAGCCGAGCCTGGACTGCGGCCAAGGTCTCTCGCGCCTCCTCGATCTGCCGCGCCAGCGGCGCCGAGCCGGTGCCGCCGGCGATCCGCTTCGACTCGAGCCAGCTGCTCTGCTTCAGCACCTCGTAGTAGGAGTCGTCGAGGTGCGCGGAGCGCTGTTGCAGCTCCTGCGGGGTCAGCTCCGAGAGGGATTTGCCCCGCTCGACCGCGTCGCGGACCAGGCCGCCGACGATCCCGTGCGCCTCGCGGAAGGGGACGCCGCGGCGGACCAGCAGGTCGGCGACCTCGGTCGCCGCCAGCATCTCGTCGCCGGAAGCCGCCTCCATCCGCTCGCGGTGGAACTCGATCCCGTCGAGCATTCCGGCGGTGGCATCAAGCAGCGCCTCGATCGTGTCGATCGCGTCGAACAGCGGCTCCTTGTCCTCCTGCATGTCCTTGCCGTAGGTGAGCGGCAGCGCGTGCATCACCCCGAGCAGGGTCTGGTGGGAGGCGGCGACGCGCGGGCTCTTTGCCCGCAGCAGCTCGGCGGAATCGGGGTTCTTCTTCTGCGGCATGATCGAAGAGCCCGAGGAGAAGGACTCGTCGAGCTCGCAGAAGCCGAACTCGCTGCTCGACCAGATGACGATTTCCGAGCCGAGGCGCGAGAGGTGCATCGCACAGGTCGCGGCGGCGTTGAGGTAGTCGATGACGAAATCGCGGTTGGAGGAGCCGTCGATCGAGTTGTGGCTGACGTGGGCGAAGCCGAGGTCGTCGGCGACTCCCTCGCGGTCGATCTCCCAGTTGACGCCGGCCAAGGCGCCTGAGCCGAGCGGCATCACGCTGGCGCTGTCGAGGGCGAACTGGAAACGGAGGACGTCGCGGGCCAGCATCCAGAAGTAGGCGAGCAGGTGGTGGCCGAGGTAGACCGGCTGGGCGCGCTGCAGGTGCGTGTAGCCGGGCATCGTCCAGTCCCTGTGGGCCTCGGCTTGGGCCAGCAAGCGCTCCATCGCCGCTCCGCAGAGCTCGATCGCCCGCAGCGAGTGGGCCTGGACGACCATCGCCACGTCGGTGGCGACCTGGTCGTTGCGGGAGCGGCCGGTGTGGAGCTTGCCGGCCAGCGGCCCGATCTCCTCGCCGAGCAGGCGCTCGATCGCCATGTGGATGTCCTCGTCGGCGGGGTCGAACTCGAAGCCGTGCTCGCCCATGCGGGCATCGACGCGGTCGAGGCCCGCCTCGATCTGGGCCAGCTCGTCCTCGGTCAGGACGCCGATCCCGCAGAGACCGCGGGCGTGCGCCTTCGACTGGTCGATGTCGTACGGCGCCAGCCAGGCGTCGAACGCGAGCGAACGGTTGAGGCGCCAGAAGCGTGGGTCCGGCTCCTTGCGAAAGCGAGACATAAGGCGGGCGATTATGCCTTCTAGAAGCCCTGGCCGAGCGCCGCGGCCAGCTCTTGGCAGACGCGCTCCACCTGCGCCTCGCTCATCGTCGGGAAGAACGGCAGTGCCAGCGAGTCGGCGGAAGCGGCTTCGGCGACCGGGAACTGGCCCTCGCGGTAGCCGAGCTTGCGCAGGTGCGGGAAGAGGTGAATGCAGGGCAGGTAGGCCTTGGAGGAGATGCCGCGCTCGCCGAGGCGGGCGATCGTCGCGTCGCGGTCGGCGCTCCGCGGGAGGCGGACCGCGTAGACGAACCAGCTGCGCACCTCGGCGCCGCGGCCGGCGATCGGGATGCGGAGCCCCTCGATCGAGGCGAGCCGCTCCTCGTACATCCGGGCGACGGCGGCGCGTCGTTGGAGCAGCGAGTCGAGCTTCTCGACCTGAGCGACGCCGAGCGCGGCGGCGAGGTCGGAGAGGCGGTAGTTGTAGCCGAGGCGGTCGTGGTCGAGCCAGCCCATGTCGACGGCGCGCCCCTGGTTGCGCTCCGAGCGCAGCCGAGCCGCCTCGTCGGCGTCACGGGGGACGATCATGCCCCCCTCCCCCGTCGTCATCTGCTTGTTGGCGTAGAAGGCGAAGGTTGCGAGGTTGCCGCGGGCGCCGACCGCCCGGCCCTCGGAATCGACGGCGCCGAGCGCCTCGCAGGCGTCCTCGAGGATGCCGAGGCCGTGCTTCTGCGCCAGTGCCTCCAGCGCCGGCATCGCCGCCGGGTAGCCGAAGATGTGGACCGGCAGCAGGCCGGCGGTGCGCTCGCCGACTGCATCCGCCGCGGCAGCCGGGTCCAGGTCCAGCGTCTCCTCCTCGACGTCGACGAAAACCGGCCGGGCGCCCTCGTAGAGGAGGCAGTTGGCGGAGGCGACGAAACTGAAGGGGCTGGTCACCACCTCGTCGCCCCCACCCCACCCCAGCGCCCGCACCCCCAGGTGCAGGGCGGTGGTGCCGCTGGAGACCATCACCGCGTCCTCGACCCCCAGCCAGGCGGCGAACTCGCACTCGAAGCGCTCGCCCATCGGGCCGAGCGAAAGCCACCCGGAGCGCAGGACCTCCAGCACCAGAGTCTCCTCGCGCGATCCAACCTCCGGTCGGGCGAGCGGAATCTGCTGGTTGTCGGACGTCACTGGAACGCGTACTCCAGCGAGTCGACCAGCGCCTCCCAGGAGGCCTCGATGATGTTCTCCGAGACGCCGATGGTTCCCCACTCGCGCTCGCCGTCGGCCGAATCGAGCAGGACGCGGGTGACGGCGCCGGTGCCGTGGGCTTCGTCGAGGATCCGCACCTTGTAGTTGGTCAGCTCGACGTCGGCCAGGTGCGGATATTTGTCGGCGATCGCCATCCGCAGCGCGTTGTCGAGGGCATTCACCGGCCCGTTGCCCTCAGCCGCCTGAAAGTAGCGCTCGCCATCGACCTCGACTTTGATCGTCGCCTCGGTCGTCACCTCGCCATCGGCGTGCTTTTCGACTACGACGCGGAAGCTCTCCAACTGGAAGAGCCGCTTGTAGGCACCGGCCTCGCGCCGCAGCAGCAGCTCGAAGGAGGCGGGCGCGGCCTCGTAGTGGTAGCCGTCGTGCTCGCGCCGCTTCAGCTGCTCGACCGTCCGCGCCGCCGCCGCGTCGTCCATCTCGAGGCCGGCCCGTTCGGCCTGGGCCCGGATCGTCGCCTTGCCGGAGAGCTCCGAGGGCAGGATCGCGCGCTGGTTGCCGACCGCCGCCGGGTCGATGTGCTCGAAGGTGCGGGCATCGGCCTCGACCCCGGCGACGTGCATGCCCCCCTTGTGGGCGAAGGCGTTGCGGCCTACGTAGGGGGCGTCGGGGTTCTGGGCGACGTTGCAAAGCTCGTCGACGAAGTGAACCGTCTCGGTCAGGGCGGCGAGCTGCTCGGGAGTGACGACCTCGAAGCCGAGCTTCAGCTGCAGGCTGGGCAGGATCGTCGTCAGGTTGGCGTTGCCGCAACGCTCGCCGTAGCCGTTGACCGTGCCCTGGACCATACGCGCCCCCTCCCCCACGGCAGCGAGCGAGTTGGCGACCCCGCAGCCGGCGTCGTCGTGGACGTGGATCCCGACCTCGGCCCGCTGGCCGAGCTTCGTGGTCACCTCCCGGGTGGCGGCGGCAACCTGTTCGGGCAGGCTGGAGCCGTTGGTGTCGCAGAGGGTGACGTTCTCCGCCCCCGCGCCGACCGCCGTCTCCAGACACAGCAACGCGTAGCCGGGGTCGTCGCGATAGGCGTCGAAGAAGTGCTCGGCGTCGTAGACCACCCGTTTGCCCTGCGCCCGGCAGAAAGCCACGGAGTCGGAGATCATCGCCAGGTTCTCCTCGCGGGAGACCTTCGTCACCTTCTCCAGGTGCAATCCCCAGGTCTTGCCGACCAGGGTGACGACCGGCGTGAAGGCGCCGACCAGCGTCTGCAGCGCCGGATCGTCCTCAGGGGCGGTGTCGCGGCGACGGGTCATCCCGAAGGCGCAGATCGTCGCCTGCTCCAGCTCCAGCTCGGCGAGCCGGGCGAACAGCTCCTCTTCCTTCGGGTTCGAGCTGGGAAAGCCGGCCTCGATCATCTGCACGCCGAGCTTGTCCAGAGCGAGGACGACGCGGGCCTTCTCGGAGGCCGAGAGCGACATCCCCTCGCCCTGCATGCCGTCACGCAAGGTCGTGTCGTAGAGCTTCACCTGTTCCATCGTTGCTGCCTTTCGAGTCGAAGAAGAAGATCGGGGTGGGCCGAAGCCCGTGTGCGCGGACGTGCCGCGCCGGCCGCCTAGGCGGCGGGGGTAATTCGCCCGATCGACTCCGAGCCGGCGGCCTCCGGAGGGGCGGAGGCCTCAGGGGTCTCGACGAAGTCGAGCCACTCCAGGTACTCCTCGGCCTTGCCGCAGAGCGCGTCTTCGAACTTGGCCTGGACGTGGCGGGTGATCTCGCCCGGGTGGCCGAGCGGGTGGTCGTCGATCTCGCGCACCGGCACCAGCTCGGCCGCCGTCCCGGTGAGGAAGACCTCTTCGGCGAGGTAGAGCTCGGCGCGGGCGATGTCGCGCTCGACCACGGTGTAGCCGAGGTCGCGGGCGATCTGGATCACCGACTTGCGGTTGATCCCGTCGAGGATCGAGGCGACGTGCGGCGGGGTCAGGATCTCGCCGTCGCGGACCACGAAGATGTTCTCTCCCGAGCCCTCGCAGACGAAGCCGCGTTCGTCGAGGAGGATCGCCTCGTCGTAGCCGGCGTTGTGGGACTCGGTCTTGGCGAGGATCGAGTTGAGGTAGGAGCCGGAGGCCTTGGCGTGCGGGATCGAGCCGCCCGGGCTGATCCGGCGCCAGCTCGAGACCTTGGCGCGGATGCCGCCGTCCTTGCTCTCCTCGCCGAGGTATGCACCCCAGGGGAAGGCGGCGATGATCACGTCGATCGGCGCGTCTTTGGCGTAGAGGCCGAGGCTGCCGTAGCCGCGGTAGGCGAGCGGCCGGATGTAGGCGCTGCTGAGATCGTTGCGCCGCAGCAGCTCATGCGTCGCTTGGCGAATCTTCTCAGTCGAGTAAGGCAGCTCCAGGTAGTAGAGCTCGGCCGACTTTTCCAGCCGGTCGAGGTGGTCGAGGTGGCGGAAGACCGCCGGGCCGCGAGGAGTCTCGTAGCAGCGGATCCCCTCGAAGACGCCGGTCCCGTAGTGCAGGCCGTGGCTCAGCACGTGGGTTTGCGCGTCCTCCCAGGGAACGAACTCGCCGTTCCTCCAAATCAAATCGACCGGATCCATGTTGGGGAATTATGCCCGATGAAGCAAAGGGCTTCAGCCGGGCAGCCGCGAAAGAAGCTCGGGAACCCGAACGACAGGAGCCAAATCGATGCGACTTCCCCGTCCAAAGCTCAATTACGCGAACGTGATCGCGACGATCGCGCTGTTCGTCGCCCTCGGCGGTATCGCCGTCGCCGCCGGGCTGCCGAAGAACAGCGTCGGCACCAAGCAGCTCAAGCGCGGCGCCGTCACCGCCGCCAAGCTCAAGCGCGGCGCCGTGACCAGCGGCAAGATCGCCCCCCGGGCCGTCACCGCCGGCAAGCTCGGGGCCAACGCCGTCCTGCCGGGCAACCTCGGCAACGGGATCATCACCACCAACAAGCTCTCCGACGGGGCCGTGATCGCCGCCAAGATCAAGAACGGCGTCGTCACCACCAACAAGCTGAACAACGGCGCCGTGACCACCGCGAAACTCGGCAACGACGCCGTGACCACCGGCAAGCTCGGGGACAAATCGGTCACCCTCGGCAAGCTGGCCGACAACGTCCCGCCGCTGCTGGGAACGCTGAAAAGCGGGCAGACGCTGCGCGGTGTTTTCGCGATCGGCGGTGAGGACAAAATCGCCCCCGACTCGGTCAGCTTCCAGTTCCCGCTGCTGAACCCGCCCGCGGCGCCGAAAGAAAACGTCCTCGACGTCGGCAAAACGAACGCCAACTGCGCCGGCATCACCGGTACCGCCACTCCGCAGGCGAACCCGGGGCAGCTCTGTGTCTACATCACCTCGAAATCCGCCGAATTCGAAGGACTCGAATTGATCGACGGGTCGACCAACCGGCTCGGCTTCGGCCTCGCGGCGGGCTTCAAACTGGCCGACCCGGCCAACCTGGTCTACGGCCAGTGGGCCGTGACCGCTCCCTAGCGGTCGAGCTCTTCGAGCACGGCGGCGGTCATCTCCGCGGTTCCGACCTGGTCCCCATCCTCGGGGGCCAGGTCGGCCGTGCGAAGGCCGCGCTCGAGCACGGCGTCGACCGCCGTTTCGACGCGATCGGCGTCCTCTCCGCGACCGAGGCCGTGGCGCAGCATCATCGCCACCGAGAGGAAGGTCGCGAGCGGGTTGGCCAGGCCTTTGCCGGCGATGTCGGGAGCCGAACCGTGCACGGGCTCGAAGAGGCCGGGGGCGCCCTCGGCGCCGAGGCTGGCCGAGGGCAGCATTCCCAAGGAGCCGGTCAGCATCGCCGCCTCGTCGCTGAGGATGTCGCCGAAGAGGTTCTCGGCCAGGACGACGTCGAACTCGGCGGGACGCGAGACGAGCTGCATCGCGGCGTTGTCGACCAGCAGGTGTTCGAGCTCGACGTCGTCGTAGTCGGCGGCGACGCGGCCGACCACCTCGCGCCAGAGGCGCGAGGTCTCCAGCACGTTGGCCTTGTCGACCGAGGTGACCTTCGGCTTGCGATCGGAGCCCTCGGCGCGGCGGCGGGCGGCGTCGAAGGCGGTGCGAGCGATGCGGTCGACCTCTTCGACCGAGTACTCGCAGACGTCATGGGCGACGTCGCCCTCGCGGCCGGAATCGCCGAAGTAGATGCCGCCGGTGAGCTCGCGCACGACCAGCAGGTCGGTGCCGGCGATCCGCTCCTCGCGCAGCGGGCTGGCGCCGACCAGAGCCGGGCTCGGCCGGACGGGGCGCAGGTTGGCGTAGAGACCCATTCCCTTGCGCAGGCCGAGCAGCCCCTGCTCGGGGCGGGGCGCATCGGGGTCGGTGGTGTCCCACTTCGGGCCGCCGACGGCGCCGAGCAGCACCGCGTCGGCATCGCGACAGGCATCGAGAACCTCGTCGGTGAGGGCGGTGCCGTGCTCGTCGATCGAGCAGCCGCCCATCAGGCGCTGGTCGTAGGAGAACTCGCCGAGGACGTCGAGCAGCTCGCGGGCCGCGGCGACGATTTCGGGTCCGATCCCGTCGCCGGGCAGGACGACTATGCGGGGGGTGCCATTCAAGGTCCCGGCACTCTACGCGTCCGGCGACACGCGGGCCTCGATGTTGAGGCGGACGTAGTCGAGGACGAGCGGGCTCTCGTGCTGGGCGAGGACCGCTTCGGCGAAAGGCCGCCGCTTCTCCGCCGGCAGCTGGTCGAGGACCGGGCCGAGGGTGACGGTCGAGACGAACTCCAGCGGCATCTGCGGCTGCACCGGCTTCGGCTCCAGCCAGCAGCGTGCTTCGGCGAAGCCGGCGCTGAGGAGGCGTGGCTCGGTCTCCTCCGGCGAGGCGAAGTTCCAGAGGCCGCGGGCCTCGCTCAGGTGCTGCGCGAACTGGGGGTCGGCGGCGACCGTCGCGATCGCCCTGCCGTGGGCGGCGACGTTGCCCTGCCCCCCGCACTGGGCGACGAGGCGGCCGCCGGGCTTGAGCGCCGCGCGCAGCTGCCGGAAGAGGCGGTCGTGGTCCTGAATCCAGTGGAAGGTAGCGGTGGAGAAGACGAGGTCGCAGGGCTCGGGCAGCTCCAGCTCGACGAGGTCGGAGACGAGGTAGTCGGCGCGGTCGCCGAGCCGCTCCTTCGCTTTCTCGACCATCGCCTCGGAGCCGTCGACGGCGACGATGCGGCCGCCGGGAAGGCGCTCGGCCAGCTCGGCGGTGACGCGGCCCGAACCGCAGCCGGCATCGACCGCGACCTCGTCACCGCGCAGCTCCAGCCGCTCGAGCACCTCCATCCCCCATTCGAACTGGGGGTCGGAGACGGCGTCGTAGGTCTCGGCGTCCCACTCGCGGGCGCCGGTGTTCATCGGCTCCTTGAACTGGTCGGCCACGAGGGCCTCCTTTCGCCCTACAGGCTGGTCGTGACCGGGCCGTGGGAGGCCACCGGCTCCCGCTCGAACTCGTCGATCGCACCCGCGTTTTCCAGCGTGATGCCGATGTCGTCGAGGCCGTTGGCGAGCCGGTGCTTGACCTCGTGCTCGATCTGGAACTGGAAGACGCCGGCGGCGCAGTTGACGGTCTCGTCGTCGAGGTCGATCCGCGCCTCTCCCGCCTCGGCGACCGCGCGGCAGTGCTCCTCGTCGAGGATCACCGGCAGCAGCCCGATCTTGGTGCAGTTCGAGTAGAAGATGTCGGCGAAGGACGGGGCGAGGATCGCCTTGAAGCCGAAGTCCTCCAGCGCCCAGGGAGCGTGCTCGCGGGAGGAGCCGCAGCCGAAGTTGGCGCCGGTGACGAGGATCGGGTTCGGCTCGAGCTCGATCTCGCCGTCGCGGATCCAGTCGTAGAAGAGGAACTCGCCGAAGCCGGTCCGCTCGACCCGCTTGAGGAACTGCTTGGGGATGATCTGGTCGGTGTCGACGTCGCTGCGGTCCAGGACCGACACTTTTCCTTCGATCTTGTCGATCGGCCTCATCTTCAGCTCCAATCCCTGATGTCGACGAAGTGGCCCTCGACGGCCGCGGCGGCGGCCATCTTCGGGCTGACCAGGTGGGTGCGTCCACCCTTGCCCTGGCGGCCCTCGAAGTTGCGGTTCGAGGTCGAGGCGCAGCGCTCGCCTTCGTTCAGCGTGTCCGGGTTCATCCCCAGGCACATCGAGCAGCCCGCCTCGCGCCATTCGAAGCCGGCGCTCTTGAAGACCTCGTCGAGGCCCTCCTCTTCGGCGGTCTTCTTCACCTGTTGGGAGCCGGGGACGACCATTCCGTGGACGCCGCTGGCAATCTTGCGACCCTCGACGATCTCCGCCGCCTCGCGCAGGTCCTCGATCCGCGAGTTGGTGCAGGAGCCGATGAAGACCCTTTCGGGGGCGATCTCGGTCATCGGCGTGCCGGCGCTCAGGCCCATGTAGGCGAGGGCGCGTTCGGCGGCTTCGCGGTCGGCGGGCGAGTCGAGCTCACCCGGGTCGGGGACGCGATCGGTCACCTCGACCACCTGGCCGGGATTGGTGCCCCAGGTGACCATCGGCGAGATGCCGGCGGCGTCGATCTCGATCTCGGTGTCGAAGCTGGCCTCGGGGTCGGTCGGCAGCTCGCGCCAGCGGGCCATCGCCGCTTCGAAGTCGGCCGGCGCCGCGGGGCGGTCCTTCACCCACTCGAAGGTGGTTTCGTCGGGGGCGATCATCCCGGCGCGGCCGCCTCCCTCGATCGTCATGTTGCAGATCGTCATCCGTCCCGGCATCGAGAGCGCCTCGATCGCGGGGCCGGCGTACTCGACGGCGTAGCCGGTCATGCCACCGGTGCCGAGGCGGCCGATCGTCGCCAGGATCAGGTCCTTCGGCGTGACCCCGTGGCGCAGCTCGCCGAAGTAGTTGATCCGCATCGTCTTCGGCCGCTTCTGGACCAGGCACTGGGTCGCCAGCACGTGCTCGACCTCGGAGGTGCCGATGCCGAAGGCGAGCGCGCCGAAGGCGCCGTGGGTGGAGGTGTGGCTGTCGCCGCAGACGATCGTCATCCCCGGCTGGGTCGTTCCCAGCTCGGGGCCGATCACGTGGACGATCCCCTGGCGGTCGGAGCCCAGCGAGTAGACGGGCACGCCGAACTCCTCGCAGTTGCGCTCCAGCGTTTCGACCTGGACCCGCGAGAGGTGGTCGGCGATCAGGTGCGCCGCCTTGGTCCCGTCGGTCGGGGTGTTGTGGTCGGCGGTGGCGAGGGTCTTGTCGGGACGGCGGACCTTGCGGTTGGCCAGGCGCAGGCCGTCGAAGGCCTGCGGCGAGGTGACCTCGTGGACCATGTGCAGGTCGATGTAGATCAGCCCCGGGGAGACCTCGTGGGACTCCCAGATCTTGTCGAACATCGTCTTTGGCATTTCGTCAGCTCCTCCTGAGGCCGGCGGCGATCACGGCGAGGAAGCGGGTCGCCTCCTGGCCTTCGTTCTCGAAGTGGTGCGGGAGATCGGCGTCGAAGGTAACGCTGTCGCCCGCTTGCAGTTCATGGCGGCTGCCGTCGACGACCAGCGCCAGGGTGCCGGCGAGGACGACCGCGGTCTCGCGGCTGCCGGGCTCGTGCATCGGCGGATCCTCGCGGCCACCGGTGCTGGCGCCGGGCTCGAGGACGTGCAGAGAGACGTCGGCTCGCTGGCCGGGGAGCGGCGGGGTCAGCTCCTCGAAGCGGTGCCCCCCGCGCTCGGAGCGGCGGCGGGCGGCGGCGCGGCTGATCGCGACGTGCTGCCCCTCGTCCAGACGGAGCAGCTGCGAGAGCGTCAGCTCCAGACCGGCGGCGATCTTGCCGGCGACGGCCAGGGTCGGGCTCGTCTCCCCTCGCTCGACCTGCGAGAGCATCGGCGCGCTGACGCCGGAACGCTCGGCGAGGTCGCGCAGGGAGAGCCCCATCGCGTCGCGCAGGGCGCGGATCCGGGGGCCGACGGTGGGAGCCTGGTCGGTGGCAGTCGAAGGCTTGGTCATGGTGGGGGCCATGGGTTGTACGTTATCACGGACGTTTGTACACGGGCCGGTCGCAGGCGGCTCCGCTCTTCAAGAGCGCGCGCAGATCAGCGGCGACCTCGGCCGGTTCGTCATCCAGTTGATTCCAGGTGATGCGGGTGACCGTGTAGCCAGCAACACGAAGGCGGCGATCGCGAGCGCGGTCTTCGCGAAAGGCAGTGCGGGTCTTGTGTACCTGCCAGCCATCGAGCTCCACGATCTGCATAGTCCCCGGCCAGTGGCAGTCAACCAGGTAGCGCTTGCCTCCCGCCATGATCCAGTCATTGAAACGAGGTTGCGGCAGATGGTGCGCCCTCAGGAACGGAGCAAACCGTTCCTCGAGCTTGCTGCGCTTGTGCCCTGAGGGCTCTTCTTCGAGTCGCTCCAGCGCTGAGCAAACCTTGCGGCAGCCCCGCTTTCCCGGATACCGCTCGAGCAGGTCCCAAAGTGAGAGCCGGTCCCGGAGCTCCAAGTGTTCCATCTCGCGCAGTAGGTTCTCCACCACATCTAGCGGCTCAGTCGCCGCGAGATCAAAGATCGTCCGCGGCGCGCTCGTCACTGGGATCCCATCCTTGGTCGTCCGCTCATCGGATGGCACCTCTGAGATATGCCGACGGACTAGATCGCTGGAGCGGCTGCGGTGGGAGACGGTGACGTCGATCCTTTCCCGCGAATTCGACCGGATCATCCACAGGGCCGCGGCCGAGTAGTGACTGAGGATGGCCTCCGGTCCAGAGGCAAGCACGGCCGCTATCCAGCGACCCTCTCGTGGGATCACCTGATGTCCGACGACGTAGACGCCCGCATGCAGTCGATGTAGTCGTCCCATCCGAATCCGCCAGTTGATCTCATCCCTGGTCCAACCAGCCTGCAGCAGCTGAGCCCGCCCCACAACTCCGTACTGCCCCCAAGCAAGCTCCGAGAGCAAGCGGTCATCTCCGCGAGTCCGCGAAAAAGCGTGCTCTGCACGACTTTTCGCGGACTCGGTGGGCACAGCCCTGAAGCTGACAGGAAACCTCGCGCGGATGGCGCGCGGTTTGTGCCGATTCAGCCCGCTTTGTGAGCCGAAACCGTGACTTCCATCCGAAAGGCTGACCGCATCAACCCCCTCACCTGAAGGGGGAGGTTGATGCGGTCCGAGGTTCCGCCTTCTACGGCCCCGGAGTGCGCTCGATCGCTGCTTCGGCCGTCGCCGCCTCGGCCTCGCGCGTCGCCGCGCCTTCCAGGGCGTTCGACAGCGCCCGTACGTAGGCGCGGGCGCTTGCCTCGAGGATGTCGGTGGCCACGCCCTGGCCGGTGGCCAGGCGGCCGGCGGCGCGCAGCTTGACGGTCACTTCGCCGAGGGCGTCCTCTCCCCCGGTCACCGCCTCGACCTTGTACTCGACCAGCTCGCACTCGGTCTCGGCCGCGTCCTGGATCGCGTGGAAGATCGCGTCGACCGGGCCGTCGCCGCTGGATTCGCCGACCGACTCCTCGCCGGAGGGCTGCGTCACCGCCACTTTTGCCACCGGCGGGCGGCGCGTGCCCGCCTCGACCTCGAACCAGGCCAGCTCGTGGGCTTCGGAGCGATCGCGCATCTCGTCGGAGACGATCGCCTCCAGGTCCAGCGCGGTCACCTGCTTCTTGCGGTCGGCGACCTCCTTGAAGGCCTTAAAGGCGCTGTTCAGCGCGTTGCCCTCGACCTTGAAGCCCAGCTGCTCCAGCGCGTCCTTCAGCGCGTGGCGGCCGGAGTGCTTGCCCAGGACGATCGAATTCGACTCCAGGCCGACTTCGGTCGCATCCATGATCTCGTAGGTGCTGCGCTCCTTCAGGACGCCGTCCTGGTGGATGCCGGACTCGTGGGCGAAGGCGTTGCGGCCGACGACGGCCTTGTTCGGCTGCACCGCGTAGCCGGTCAGGCGGGACACCATGCGGCTGGTGCGGGCGATCTCGCGGGTGTTGATCTCAGTCCAGAGGCCGTGGACGTCCTCGCGGACGCCGACCAGCATCGCGATCTCCTCCAGCGAGCAGTTGCCGGCGCGCTCGCCGATCCCGTTGACCGCGCACTCGACCTGCCGCGCTCCCGCCAACACGCCCGCGTAGGAGTTGGCGACCGCCATCCCCAGGTCGTCGTGGCAATGGACCGACAGCTCGACGCCCTTCAGCGCCGGCGCCAGCTCGTACAGCCGCCGGAAGTACTCCGCGTACTCCTCGGGCGTGGTGTAGCCGACGGTGTCGGGGATGTTGACGACGGTCGCGCCCTCCTCGACGGCGATCGCGCAGACTTCGGCGGTGAACTCGACGTCGGCGCGGGTCGCGTCCATCGGCGAGAACTCGACGTCCTCGCAATAAGACTTGGCCAGCACCACCGCCGCCCGCGCCTGGCCCTTGACGTCCTCGCGGTCGGTCTGCAGCTGGTGCTCGATGTGGATGTCGGAGGTCGAGATGAAGGTGTGGATGCGGGGCCGACCGGCGTCTTTGATCGCCCCCCAGGCGGCGTCGATGTCGGCCTTGTGGGTGCGGGCCAAGCCGCAGATCACGGGGCCCTCCACCACCCGGGAGATCTTCTCGACGGCCTCGAAGTCGCCGGGCGAGGTGATCGGGAAGCCGGCCTCGATCACGTCGACCCCCAGCCGCGCGAGCTGTTGGGCGATCTCGACCTTCTCGGCCGTGTTCAGCGAGATCCCGGGCGACTGCTCGCCGTCTCGCAGCGTCGTGTCGAAGATGTGGACGCGGTTCGCGTCGGATTTCGTCTCAGTTACCGGTCCCATGGACCTTCTCCTTCTCTCTGTGCTTCGAATGGCCTTTGTCTCTCGCGGCTATCGCGCCGCCCAGCGCTATTCCCCCCGAGGGGGGAGGAGAAGGAGTAGCGCGAGGCTGTCGAGCCGGGTGCCCATTCGGTTCCGAACCTTAGCGTAGGCTGCGCGAATCGCAACCTCGGAGGCCACCAGTCCTGCGCAGCGAACTAACTGGCTTGCGCTCTTCGCGATGGGGATGGCCGTCGTCGTCATCGCCAACGACTTCACCGCGGTCAACGTCGCCCTGCCGACGATGGAGCGGGACTTCGACACCAACGTCAACACGATCCAGTGGGTGATCAACGCCTACGCGCTGACCTTCGGGGTGATGATCGTCACCGGCGGCCGCCTCGCCGACATGTTCGGGCGGCGCAACGCGTTCTTCCTCGGCAGCGCGATCTTCGCCTCGATGTCGGCCCTCGGCGGCGTCGCCCCGACCGAGACCTGGCTGATCGTGGCGCGGGTACTGATGGGGATCGGCGGGGCGCTGATGTGGCCGGCGATCCTCGGGATGACCTACGAGATCCTGCCCGAAGAGAAGGCCGGCCTGGCCGGGGGGATCATCATCGGCGCCGCCGGGCTCGGCAACGCGGTCGGCCCGCTGCTGGGCGGCGTCCTGACTCAGGAGCTGAGCTGGCGCTGGATCTTCTTCCTCAACGTCCCGATCGCGATCTTCGCGGTCGCCGTCACCTACTGGCTCGTCCACGTGAAGGAGCCAGAGGGCGGCGAGCGGCGGATCGACTACGCCGGGATCTCGACCCTTTCGATCGGCGTGGTCTCGCTGCTGATCGGGCTCGACCAGGTCGCCGACTGGGGCTGGGGCGACCCGAAAGTGATCGCGATGCTGGCGCTGGCCGCGGTGATGATCGCCGCCTTCCTGGCGATCGAGCGGCGGGCCAGCACCCACGCGCTGATCCCCCGCGCGGTGATGCGGAACGAGAACTTCACTTCCTCCTGCATCGCGGTCCTCTTCATGGCCGGGACCTTCTTCGCGGCCCTGCTCTACCTGCCGCAGATCATGGAGAAGCAGCTGGGCTACTCGGCGCTCGAGTCGGGCCTGGGGATGCTGCCGTTCCTCGCCGTCTTCGCGCTGGCCTCCTTCGCCGCCGGGCCGCTCTACGACCGGGTCGGGGCCAAGCGCCTGGCGGTGCTGGGAGCCGCCTTCATCACCCTCGGCCCGATCCTCTTCTTCTCGCTGATCGACGAGGGGTCGGGCTATGGGGCGCTGGTCCCGGGCATGGTCGTGATGGGCATCGGCGCCGGCAGCTTCGTCCCCACCGCGACGACCGCCGGCGTCACCTCGGTGGACGAATCGCAGACCAGCCTCGCCGGGGGAATCGTCTACATGTTCCAGATCGCCGGCGGCGCGATCGGCCTCGGCCTCACCACCACCGTCTTCACCAGCGCGAGCCCGCCTTTCATCGACGGCGTGCTGGCCGCCTTCCGGCTCGACGCCGCTCTCTCGGTGATCGGGCTCCTGGTCGCGATCGCCTTCGTCGGCGGCCGCCTTTTCAGCTCCCGCGAGCCCGCGAACGAACCGACCTGAGCCCGCGCTCAGGGAATTACTTCGTTCTTCCCCGGGCCGCCGTTGATCTTGTCCTTGTCGGGGCCACCGCGAAGCTGGTCGTCGCCGGGGCCGCCGACGAGCCTGTCGGCACCGGCGCCGCCGAGGATCCAGTCGTCTCCCCGGCGCCCGGAGAGATAGTCGATGTCGGGACCGCCGATGATTTTGTCCGAGGCGCCGCCGCCGGTCAGCTGGTCGATACCCGGACCCCCGCGGATCGTCACCGGGACCGGGATGTCGCTGGTGAAGCTGATGTTGTCGCCGCCGCCACCGGCGTTGACTTCGAAGCCGGCGATCGCGGTGGCTTTGCAGAGGAGTTCGTTCGGAACTTCCGCCGGATGCGTGCAGATGTTGCCGCCGACTTCGAGCGGTTTGCTGGAGAAGATCACGTACTCGCGGCCGTCGGGGCTGAGCGCGATCGTGATGGTGCTCTCGTGCCTGTCTCCGCTGATCAGCAGGGTCACCGGGCCGATTTCGGCGCGCGAGTAAGCGGCGGGCAGAATCGCCAGCGCCACTACGAAAATGAGGATCGCCTTCTTCATCAGTCCCTGGGCTCGGGCCTCGGTAATCCCGAGGACCCATTTTCCGAAACAACCGTTTCGCGCTTACGTTGCGCCGTGGGTCGGCTGAAGACTTGCGAGAAGGCCGCTAGAGGTCGACGGAGCGACCGTTGGCGAAGCCCTCGAGCGCGAGGATCTTCTCGATCGCCTCCGAGCGCACCGGCGCGTCGGTGGTCAGCGCCATTACCGCCTTCTCCCCCCCGCTCTCAGCGCCGACGGCGGCGGAGACGATGTTGACCCCCTCCTCGCCGAAGAGCGTCCCGACCCGGCCGATCATCCCCGGCCGGTCGGCGTAGCGGAAGACGGTGATGTGCTCGGCGAACGGCAGGTAGAAGCTCTCGCCCCAGGCGGAGACGAGGTAGGGCTCGTTGCGGGGGCCGACGCTGGTGCCGGCGACCTCTACCTCGCCGTCGGCGGCCTGGACCCGGACCTTGACCAGCTCGGTGAAGTCCTCGGCGCCGGCGTCGGTGGTCGCCGCCAGGTCGATCCCCCGCTCCTCCGCCATCTGCGGCGCGTTGACGAGGTTGACCGGCTCCTCGGTGTGACCGGAGAGGATCCCGGCCAGGACCGCGATCCCGAGCAGGCGAGTGTCGTGGGAGGCGATGCGGCCGCGGAACTCGGCGCTCACCCCCTCGACCGAGCCGTCGCCCAGGCCCTGGGCGAGGCGGCCGAGCTTTTCGCAGAGCGGCACGAACGGCGCCAGCGCCTCCATCGCCTCCGGCCGCACGGCGGCGATGTTGACGGCGTTGGTGACGACGCCGCCGGTCAGCGCCGCGGTCACCTGCTCGGCGGTGACGACGCCGGCGCGGTCCTGCGCCTCGGCGGTCGAGGCACCGAGGTGCGGGGTGACGACGACGTCGGGACGGGAGAAGATCGGGTGCTCGGTGAAGGGCTCGGAGGGGAAGACGTCGAGCGCGGCGCCGCCGAGCTTGCCGGACTCGAGCCCCGCCGCCAGGGCGTCGAGGTCGACCAGCTCGCCGCGGGCGCAGTTGACGAGACGGGCGCCGTCCTTCATCGCGGCGATCGTCTCGGCGTTGATCATCCCGATCGTCTCCGGCGTCTTCGGCGTGTGCAGGGTGATCAGGTCGGAGCGGCCCAGCACCTCCTCGATGCTGTCGAGCCCCTCGACGCCGAGGTCGCGGAAGCGCTCGGCGGAGACGAACTTGTCGAAGGCGACGACGTCCATGTCGAAGCTCTGCGCCCGTTTCGCCACCAGCTGGCCGATGCGGCCGAAGCCGATCACCCCGAGCGTCTTGCCGTAGAGCTCGGAGCCCTTGTACTTGGCGCGATCCCAGCGCCCGGCGACGAGCGATTCATGGGCCTGGGGAACGTTGCGGAACAGCGCCAGGGCGAGCGCCAGCGTGTGCTCGGCGGCGGCGACCGAGTTCGATTCCGGCGCGTTGGCGACGATGATCCCACGGCGGGTGGCCGCCGGGATGTCGACGTTGTCGACCCCGGTGCCGGCGCGGCCGATCACCTTCAGGTTGCCGGCGAGCTCGATCAGATCCGGCGTCATCTTCGTCGCCGAGCGGATCAGGATGGCGTCGTACTCGCCGATCCGCTGGCGCAGTTCCTCGTCGGACATCTCGAGACCGAGATCGACCTCGAACTGCGAACGCAGCAAGTCGACGCCGGTATCGGCGATCTTCTCCTTGACCAAAACCTTCACGAGGCGACCCCCTCCACGTTCTCGACGACCCAGTCGATGCAAACGGTCAATGCCTCGACGTCGTCGGGGTCTATCGCCGGGAACATCCCGATCCGCAGCTGGTTGCGGCCGAGCTTGCGGTAGGGCTCGACGTCGACGATTCCGTTCGCCCGCAGCGCCTTGGCGAGAGCCGCGGCGTCGACCGAGTCGTCGAAGTCGATCGTGCCGACGACGAGCGAACGTTTGGCGGGGTCGGCGACGAAGGACGAAGCGAACTCGCTGCGCTCAGCCCATCCGTAGAGGCGGCGGGAGGAGTCGGAGGTCCGCTCGACGCAGCCGGCAAGACCGCCGAGCTCCAGCATCCATTGGACCTGGTCGTTCAGGAGCAGCAGGGTCGCCAGCGCCGGCGTGTTGTAGGTCTGCTCCTTGCGCGAGTTGTCGAGCGCGGTCTGCAGCGAGAGGAAGGCGGGCTGCCAGCGGTCGCCGGCGCCGTCGAGCTCTTCTATACGGGCGATCGCGGCCGGGCTGAGGACGGCGAGCCAGAGGCCGCCGTCGGCGGCGAAGCCCTTCTGCGGGGCGAAGTAGTAGGCGTCGGCCTCGATCATCTCGACGGGAAGGCCACCTGCGCCCGAGGTGGCGTCGACCAGGACCAGGGCCTCCGCCGCTCCCTCGGGGCGCCTGGCGTCGACCATGACGCCGGTCGAGGTCTCGTTATGGGCCCAGGCGATCACGTCGGCGTCGGGGTCGGCGGTCGGGGCGGGCGCATCCCCGGGCTCCGCCTCGACCAGGATCGGATCGCCGAGGAAGGGCGCCGCCGCGGTCGACTTGGCGAACTTCTGCGAGAACTCGCCGTAGGTGAGGTGCAGCGCCCGCTCGCGCACGAGCCAGGCGGCGGCCGCCTCCCAGAACGCGGTGGTGCCGCCGTTGCCGAGGGCGATCTCGTAGCCGTCCGGAAGCGAGAAGAGCTCCCCCAGGCCGGTCCGCACCTCGCGCACCAGGTCGCGCACCGGCGCCTGGCGGTGCGAGGTGCCCATCAGGTCCGAGCGCTCGGCCAGGCGCTCCAGCGCCTCCGGGCGCACCTTCGAGGGCCCGCAGCCGAAGCGGCCGTCGGCGGGCTTGATCTCGCTCGGGATTTGGGCAGTCGTCGCGGGCGCCATCGGGCTCGACAGGTTATTGACCGAGCCCGGCGGCTGCCGCCGCGGCCCGGAATAGCCTGATTCCACCGTTCGCAACCACTCCCGGGGAGGAGAAAACATGGGGTCATCGGTCCAAAAGGGAGACGGCTACGCCATAGCCAACCTCGACGACATCGGTGAGGGCTGGGGCTTCCGCAAGGTCCGCAAGGAGCTGGGAGTGACCGCCTTCGGCGTCAACGCGGTGGTGATGCCGCCGGCCTACGAGTCCGGCCGGCACTACCACGACGAGCAGGAGGAGCTCTATTTCGTCCACCAGGGACGGCTCGAGATCAGCCTCGACGGGACGCCGTATGAGCTCGGCCCCGGCGGCTTCGCCTGGGTCGACGCCCAGGTCGTGCGCGGCTTCAAGAACCTGAGCGAGGACGAAGACGCGATCTACATCTGCGTCGGCGGCAAGGACGGCTACGTCGGCCGCGACGGGCGCCTGCCCGAGGGCGAGACGGACCCACGAGGGCCGATCAAAGAGTAAGGATGCACCTCGGTCTCCGGGAACACTCCCCGGAGACCTCCTTACTTCGTGTCCTTAAAACCCTGATCGATCCAGGGCATCATGTCGCGGAGGTCGCCGCCAACGTCCTCGATTTCGTGCCCGGCCCCTTCGCTCCGCATGCGGTCGAAGTTCTCGTTGCCGGCGCGGTTCTCGCCGATGAACTCGCGGGCGAAGTCACCTGACTGGATCTCGGAGAGGATCTGCTTCATAGCCGCGCGGGACTCCTCGCCGATCACCCTTTTGCCGCGGGTCATGTCCCCATACTCGGCGGTGTTGGAGATCGAGTGGCGCATGCCCTGAATGCCCTTTTCGTACATCAGGTCGGCGATCAGCTTCAGCTCGTGCAGGCACTCGAAGTAGGCGAGGCGCGGGTCGTAGCCGGCCTCGACCAGGGTCTCGTAGCCAGCGCGGACCAGCTCCGAGGCGCCGCCGCAGAGGACGGCCTGCTCGCCGAAGAGGTCGGTCTCGCACTCGTCTTTGAAGGTCGTCTCGATGATCGCCGCGCGACCGCCGCCGATCCCGGAGGCGTAGGCGAGGACGAGGTCGTGCGCCCCCCCTGAGGCGTCCTGGTGAACAGCCATCAGGCAGGGAACGCCGCTGCCTTCCTCGTACTGGCGGCGGACCAGGTGGCCCGGCCCCTTCGGAGCGACCATGCCGACGTCGACGCCGGGGGGCGGCTCGATCTCGCCGAAGTGGATCGCGAAGCCGTGGGCGAAGAGCAGCAGGTTGCCGGGGGCGATCCCGTCGGCGATCTCCTCGCGCCAGACCTCGGACTGCTTCTCGTCCGGGAGCAGGATCATCACCAGGTCGCCGCGGCTGGCGGCTTCGGCGACGTCCAGCACCTCTAGACCGGCCGCTTCGGCCTTGGCGCGACTGGAGGAGTCGGGGCGCAGGCCGACGACGACCTCGACGCCGGAGTCCTTGAGGTTGAGGGCGTGGGCGTGACCCTGGGAGCCGTAGCCGAGGATGGCGACGGTCTTGCCGTCGAGCTTGCCCAGGTCAGCGTCTTTGTCGGAGAAGATGTCGTCGGTTCGCATGGGGCGGCAGGGTATCGGGTGCAAAGGGTTTGCTGAGCAGCCGGCCTCAGCGGAGCGCCCTGCGCATGACCTTGCCCGACGGGGTGCGCGGCAACGCCGAGGCCAGCTCCACCCGCTTCGGCACTTTGAACCCGGCGAGGGATTCGGCGCAGTGGCGACGCAGTTCGTCCGCGCTTACCTCCGAGCCGCTCTCCAGCACGACGACGGCGGTGACCGCCTGCTGCCACTCGGGGTCCTCGCGGCCGATCACGGCGGCCTCGGCGACCTGCGGGTGGCGCAGCAGGACCTCCTCTACCTCGGAGGGGACGACGTTCTCGCCGCCGCTGACGATCATGTCGTCGATCCGGTCGCGGACGTAGAGGAAGCCCTCCTCGTCGATGTGGCCGAGGTCGCCGGTGTGCAGCCAGCCGTCGGCGTCGGCGCTGCCCGGTGCGACAGTCGGGCCCTGGACGAGGATCTCTCCCTCGCGGATCCGCAGGTGCGTGGTCAGCAGCGGCCGTCCCGCCGAGCCCAGCTTGCGCTTCGCCTCGGCCGGCGCCAGCGTCGTCACCTGCGAGCAGGTCTCGGTCAGCCCATAGGTCTGGACCACGGTGGCGCCCTTGGCGAGCGCCTCTTCCAGCGGTTCCTCGGGAACCGGACCGCCGCCGACGAGGATCGCCCGCGGCCCCGAGAGGTCCACCCCCGCCTCGAGCAGGCGGGTCAGCATCGTCGCAACCAGCGAGACCTGGGTGATGCCGTCCCGCTCCAGCACCTCGCCCACCCGGTCGGCGTCGAAGCCGTCGTGGACGACCGCCGCGGTGCCGTAGATGACCGAGCGCATGACGATGCCGAGGCCGGCGATGTGGCTGAGGGGGACGCAGCAGAGCCAGCGGTCGGTCGGCTCGACGCCGATGTTGAAGCCGGAGCCGACCGCGCTCCAGAGGAAGTTGCCGTAGGTGAGCGGGATCGGCTGCGGCGCCCCGGTGCTGCCGCTGGTCAGCACCCGGCAGCAGACGTCGTCCATGTCGTGCTCCCCCAGCAACGGCATGTCGGCCTCGGTCTGGGTCAGCTGCCCGGGATCGTCGAGGTCGATGATCGGCTCCTCGGCGTTGACGATCGCCGCCCGCTCGGCAGCCGTCAGCCGCGGACCCAGCGGCAGCAACTCCGCGCCCAGCTTCATCAGCGCATGCAGGAGGACCACCTGCTCGCGCCGCGGGTGCATGGTCAGAGCGGCGGTCGAACCGCGGCGAACGCCATGTGCGGCGAGCCGCCGGGCAACCCAGGTCGCCTCCGCCTCCAGCTCGGCATAGGTCATCTCGGCGCCGTCGGCGACGAGAGCGGTCCGGTCGGGACAGCTCTGTGATCTCTGGGAGAGCCAGTCGTCGAGCTTCATCGGGATATCGTCCCCATCATGCCCAAACGACACAAAGGAGCCCCGCCCGAGCAGGATCTCTACGCGCCGATCGAGTGGTCTCCCGGCGCGGGCGACTACGAAGACATCCGCTACGAGACCGGCGGCGGGATCGCCAAGGTGACGATCGACCGGCCCCAGGTGCTGAACGCCTTTCGGCCGCAAACGCTGGTCGAGGTCTCGCGGGCGATGGAGCTGGCGCGCGAGGACAGCGAGGTGGGCGTCGTCGTCCTCACCGGCGAGGGCGAGCGCGCCTTCTGCTCGGGCGGCGACCAAACCGTCCGCGGCGACACCGGCTACGTCGCCGAGGGCGCCTCGGTCGGACGCTTCCACGTCACCGACCTGCAGATCCAGATGCGGCGGCTGCCGAAGCCGGTGGTGGCGATGGTCGCCGGCTACGCGATCGGCGGCGGCCACATCCTCCACCTCTGCTGCGACCTGACGATCGCCGCCGACAACGCCGTCTTCGGTCAGACCGGGCCGCGGGTCGGATCCTGGGATGGCGGCTACGGCGCCTCGCTGCTGCGCGACCTTGTAGGGACCAAGAAGGCGAAGGAGTTCTGGATGCTCTGCCGCCAGTACAGCGCCGAGGAGGTGCGGGAGATGGGGCTCGTCAACACCGTCGTCCCGCTCGCCGACCTGGAGCGGGAGACCGTCGCCTGGTGCCGGGAGATGCTCGCCCTCTCCCCCTTCGCGCTGCGCCTGGTCAAGGCCAGCTTCAACGCCCACGAGGACGGCTACGCCGGGATCCAGCAGCTCGCCCACGACGCCAACCTCCTCTTCTACGGCAACGAGGAGGCGGCCGAGGGACGCGAGGCCTTCAAGCAGAAGCGCCAGCCCGACTTCTCGCAGTTCCCCCGCCGCGCATGAGGATCTGGCTGATGGCGGCGCGGCCGCGGACGCTGCCGGCGGCGATCGCGCCAGTCCTGGTCGGGACCGCGGCGGCGGTGCAGTGGTACGGCAGCCTGCCGCGCTGGGGCGCCTTCCTCGCCGCCCTGGTCGGCTCGATCTTCATCCAGATCGGCACCAACCTGGCCAACGACTACTCGGACGCCAAGCGCGGGGCCGACACCGCCGACCGCCTCGGCCCGGTGCGGGTGACGGCGAGCGGGATGGTGACGCCGCAGCGGGTGATGCGGGCGACCTGGATCGCCTTCGCGGTGGCGGTCGCCTGCGGCATCTACCTGACGACGGTGGCCGGGCCGGTGATCCTCGTCATCGGCGTCTTCTCGATCGCCGCCGGCGTCCTCTACACCGGCGGCCCCCGTCCCTACGGCTACGCCGGCTTCGGCGAGGTGTTCGTCTTCCTCTTCTTCGGCCTGGTCGCGGTCAACGGCTCCTACTACGTGCAGTTGGAGGAGCTCGACGCGCTCTCGCTGGGGCTCTCGATCTCGATCGGCTTCCTGGCGACGGCGATCATCGTCGTCAACAACGTCCGCGACGTCGAGACCGACCGACGGGCGGGGAAGAACACGTTGGCGGTGCAGATCGGGCGCGAGCACGCGGTGCGGGTCTATCGGCTGCTGATCGCCGGCGGCTTCCTGGTCCTGCCGATCGCGCTCTGGGCCGGCGACTCGAGCATGCTGCCGCTGATCGGCCTGCTGGCGGCGCCGCTGGCGATCAAGCCGGCGAAGACGCTGGCGGAGCGGCGGGACGGACCGGCGCTGAACGGGGTCCTGGGGGCAACGGGCGCGCTGCTCGGCGCCTTCAGCCTCCTCGTCACGGCCGGACTGCTGATCTCCGCCTGAGAGGCTTGGAGCGTGCAGCTCGCCTCGGTTGAAGTAATTCCCTACGCGCTCCCCTTTAAGGAGCCCTACGTGACGGCGCGGGGGACGTTGCGGCAGCGGGAGATGGTGCTGCTGCGGGTGCGGGACGAGGACGGGGTCGTGGGACTGGGCGAAGCGGTGCCGCTGTCGCTGCGGGGCGGGGCGACGTTGGAGCAGGTCGTGCAGGAGCTGGAGGTTGCTGGAGGCCAGGATGTCGAGGGACTATCCGCCCCAGCTCGCTGTGCGGCGGCAACGGCACAGATGGACTTGCTGGGTAGGAGGGCGGGAGGCGACGGCCGGGTCGTGGACGAGGCCGTGGCGTGCAATGCGACGCTCGTGGCTGGGGCCTCGGCCGATGTCGCGGCTGATGCCCAACGATGGGCGCAGGACGGATTCACCACCTTCAAGCTGAAGCTTGGCGCCGAGTCCGCGAGAAGACGTGTACAGCACGACTTTTCGCGGACTCGCGAATCAGAGGTGGAGCAGGTGAGGGCGGTGCGGGAGGCGCTGGGGCCCGAGGTACGGATTCGGATCGATGCGAACGAGGCTTGGGACCTGGAGACGGCGAAGCGGACGCTGGCGGAGCTGGAGCCGCTGGCGATCGAGCTTGCCGAGCAGCCCGTGGCAGGGCTGGAGGCCATGGCGGAGCTCGCCGCGGCCACGTCGATTCCCCTCGCAGCGGACGAGAGCGTGGCGACGATCGAGGAGGCAAAACGAGCCGCAGCGGCGGGCGGCTGCGCCTACACGGGTATCAAGCTCTCGAAGGTCGGCGGACCACACGCAGCCCTCGCGATCGCCGCCGTCCTTCCTGCCTACGTCACCAGCGCGCTTGACGGACCGGTGGGGATTGCGGCTGCGGGGCTGGTTGCCAAAACCGTCGGCGGAGAGCTCGCCCATGGCCTGGCCACCCAGAGACTCTTCGCTTCGACCATCGCGTCCGTGGAATGCGAGATCCGCGACGGAATGTTGCACCTCCCCCCTGGTCCCGGCCTCGGGATCGAGATAGACGAGGATGCCTTGGAAGCGCACCGCATCTGACGCCACCGATGGACCCCACCAACGCCAACACTGCCCTCGCCTCGGCCTTCGCCGAGGAGCTCGCGCGGAGCGGGTTGCGGCTGGCGGTGATCTCCCCCGGCTCGCGCTCGACGCCGCTGGCGCTGGCCCTGTGGCGTCAGCCGGAGATAGAGGTGAAGGTGATCGTCGACGAGCGCTCGGCCGGCTTCTTCGCCCTCGGCGCGGCGCAGGCGAGCCGCGAACCGGTGGCGCTGCTCTGCACCTCGGGGACCGCCCTCGTCAACTACCACCCGGCGGTGGTCGAGGCTGACGAATCCGGGATCCCGCTGGTGGTCTTAAGCGCCGACCGACCGCCGGAGCTGCGCGGAATCGGCGCCGGCCAGACGATCGACCAGATCAAGAGCTTCGGTTCCTCGGTGCGCTGGTTCTGCGAAGTGGGCACGCACGAGGCGGACGACAGCGGGCTCCTCCACTACCGCTCGGTCGCCTGCCGTGCCCTCGCCGCGGCGCGGGGGGGGACGCGCCCGGGGCCGGTGCACCTGAACCTGCCCTGGCGGGAGCCGCTGGCGCCGACCCCGGTCGAGGGCGCGGTCACTGCGACCGACCCATTGGCGCTGCGGGGGCGCTACGGGCGGCCGCTGACCGCGGTCACCCACATCGACCTCGAGCCCTCGCCCTTCCTGCTCGACGAGGTTGCCGGTCATATCGGCACCGCGATCGCCGGGGTAATCGTCGCCGGCCGCCAGCTCGATCCGGAGCTGCGCGAGCCGCTCGCCCACTTGGCGCGGGTCTCCGGGTTCCCGATCCTGGCCGACCCCACCTCCCAGGTCCGCTGCGGTCCCCACGACCGCTCCCACGTCATCGCCGCCTACGACCTGCTGCTGCGCGAGGAACACTTCGCCCGCTCGGTCGCGCCCGACCTGATCCTCCGCTTCGGCGAGATGCCGACCAGCAAGCCCCTGCGGACCTGGATCGAGAGCAGCGGCGCCGACGAGATCGTGGTCGACCCCTACGGCGGCTGGAATGAGCCGACCAACCGGGCCGCGGCGATCCTCCGCGCCGACCCGAACGAGCTCGCGTCCGGCTGGGCGGCGCGTGTGGAAGGCCTGGAGGGACGTGAGCGCCCGGTGCCGGAGCGTTGGGTCGAGGCCGAGGCGGCGGCTCAGGCAGCGCTGCAGGAGGCGCTGGACAGGGAGACCGAGATCTCCGAGCCCGCCCTCCACCGTGCCCTCGGCGCCGCCCACCGCGCTGGCGACCTCGTCTACACCAGCTCGAGCATGCCGATCCGCGACCAGGAAGCCTTCCTCGCCGCCTCGGACACCGATGTCCTCTTCCTCTCCAACCGCGGCGCCAATGGGATCGACGGGCTCCTCTCCTCTGGGATCGGCGCCGCCCAGGCCAGCGGCCGCCCGACGACGATCGTCACCGGCGACCTCGGCTTCCTCCATGACATCGGCGGTCTAGCTGCGCTGCGCGACGCCTCCACCCCAGTCCGCATCGTCGTCATCGACAACAACGGTGGCGGGATCTTCCACTTCCTACCGCAGGAGTCGGCGCTGGATGACGAGGAGTTCGAGGCTCTCCTCGGCACCCCCCGCGGGGTCGACGTCGCCAAGGCCGCCGCCCTCTTCGGCCTCCTTCACCGTCGCCTCGAGGAGCTCGATGAGCTATCGGCGGCGCTTGCAGCCGGTACCGGCCTGATCGAGGTGAAGACCGATCGGCGGTCGAACATGAGAGCCCATCGGGCCTTGGTCGAACGGATAGCCGCCTCAATCCCGAAGAAGTAGGAGGCATCGATGGCCGCAGTTGTCGCAGCGATCCTGGCAGCCTTCCTAGCGGGAGCAATCGCTCTATTTCGAGAGCGGCGGCTCGAGGCCCGCCGACTTCGGATCGCTGCGCGAGTCGTTAAAGCAACCGTCGAGGACGCGCTTGTCGTCTCAGTGTTGGTCTCGGAGGGAAAATTTTCTTGGGAGAAAATGTGTGCTGTCCTCTCCAAGGAAGAACTGTCGCAACTCTGGGATGCCCACCGGGATGTGCTCGCCGGCCACCTCTCTAGGGAGGAGTGGATCTCCACCCAAGGAGCCATTAGCCGATGGATGAGAATCTTCTTGGCGGAGCCTTCCACCCCCGACAGCCCAGGATGGGACAAGTTTTGGACTCGCATGAAGACGGACCTGCGAGATGCGCAGCAGACGCTGGACTCGTACTGCGACTGAGAAGTAACTCCCGTTAAGCCAGCAGCGGCAGCAGCGCCTGCAGCTTGACCTCGGTCTCGGCCAGCTCGGCGGCGGGATCGGATCCGGCGACGACGCCGACTCCCGCGAAGAGATGGGCCTCGCGGTCGCGGAGGAGGGCGCTGCGGAGGGCGACGCAGAATTCGCCGTCCTCGGTCGCGTCCATCCAGCCGACGGGCGCGGCGTACCAGCCGCGGTCCATCCCCTCGAGCTCGGCGATGGCGGCGGCCGCGGTGGGCCAGGGCTCGCCGCCGACGGCGGGGGTCGGGTGGAGCAGGCCCGCCAGCTCGATCGCCGAGTGCGGTTCGGCGAGCTGAGCGACGACAGGCGATGCCAGGTGCTGGATGTTCGCCACCTTGACGATCTCCGGCTCGGCCGCGGCCTCGACCCAGACCGCGTGCGGGCGCAAGGTGCGGACGATCCGCTCGGCGACGATCCGCTGCTCGCGGCGGTCCTTGTCGCTGCGCAGCAGCTGCTCGCCGAGATGGTCGTCGACGGCGGGGTCGGAGCTGCGGCGGGTGGAGCCGGCGAGGGCGACGGTGGAGACGCTGGCACCGGAGCGGCGGACCAGGAGCTCGGGGCTGGCGCCGACGAAGGCGGCCTCCGGGGTGCCGCAGCAGAAGCAGAAGCAGGCCGGGAACTGCTCCCGCATCGCCCCGAACAGAGCGGCGGGATCGTGGGCGGCGGCTGCCTCGACGATCACCTCGCGGGCGAGCACGACCTTGCTCATCTCGCCGGCGGCGATCCGGGAGGTGGCGTCCTCGACGGCGGCTTCGAACTCGCGCGGCGGGCGGGCGCTGCGGATCCCCGAGTGGGCGGTCGGGTGCGGATCGAGCAGCGGCAGCGGCGCGTCGAGGCGCAGGGCGGCAAGACGCGACGACAGACGCTCCCCCACGCGGTCCACCCCCTCCCCCGGTCCCACCACCGCGTTGACGGTGAGGAACGAGCGCCCGCCGCTGCGGCAGAGGGAGAGCTCCGGCAGCACCAACGAGGCGGGCGGGAGCGAGGACCAGGTCGAGGTCGAGCCTCCCTCGGCGGCGAAGGCGAAGCCGCCGAGCCAGACCGGCCCGGCGCCGGCGGGCAGCCCCCGCGGCTCCTCCAGCACGGCCTCGCCGCCGATCCGCAGGCACTCGTCGGCGACGTCGTCGAAGCGAGCCCCGCCGCGGGAGCTCGCCTCGTGCGCAACGCCCAGCCCCGCCAGCGCGAACTCCCTGTCCGGTTGCTCCCAGCAGAACCAGCGATCCGACGCCAACCGCGAGGCGAGCACCGCCGCGCAAGGGTCGACCGACTCAACCTCCCTGGTGACGCTTACGAGGGTGCGTCGTCCCCTTTCGGCGCCCTTTTCCAGGGCGGCGATAAATGACGAGGTCAGGACGTTCTCAGACAAGGACGCAGGGAGCGCCGTGTGCTCTGCACACAAGCGACTGAGGACGCCGTATGAGGACGTCCTGGGCCGTCATTTCAGTCGTGGCCGCGACCAATCGCTATCTCGCCGGTTCTCACCATTTCGACCAGCCCGTGGGGGCGGACCATCCGCTCGAAGGCCTCGATCTTGTCGGCGGAGCCGGTCACCTCGATCGTCATCGTCCGCCGTGCTACGTCGACGATTTTCGCCCGGAAGATCTCGGCGAACTGGATGATCTCGGCCCGGTTCTCGACCGCCGAGGAGACCTTGAACAGCGCCATCTCGCGGGCCACCGTCTCTTCCGGCTCCATGTCGCGGATCTTCAGCACGTTGACGAGCTTGTGCAGCTGCTTGGTCACCTGGTCGATCGGGTGGACCGCGCCGTCGAGGGTGAGGGTGATGCGCGAGACGCTGGGGTCGTCGGTCGGCCCGACCGCGAGCGTGTCGATGTTGAAGCCGCGGCGGGAGAAGAGCCCGGCGACGCGCGCCAGCACGCCCGGCTTGTTCTCGACCAGGATCGAGAGGATGTGCTTGCGGCCGCTGAGCTGACCGGGCACGTGCAGATCCTCGAGCTTGACGACTTGAGGGGTCCCGGCCTCCATCAGCGCACCGCCCCCCGCGGAGCCTCGACCATGTCGCGGGCGGCTTCGCCCGGCGGGATCATCGGATAGCAGTTCTCTTCGCGGGCGACGCGGACGTCCAGCAGGACCGGCCCGTCGTGCTCCAGCGCCGCCGTCATCTGCTCCTCGAGGTCGGCGGAGTCGTCACAGCGCATTCCCTTCGCGCCGAAAGCCTCGGCCAGCTTCACCCAGTCGGGACTCGAGCCCATGTCGACCGAGCTGTAGCGGCGGTCCCAGAACAGCTCCTGCCACTGGCGGACCATGCCCATGTAGCCGTTGTTCATCAGGAAGACCTTGACCGGAATGTTCTCGGTGACGCAGGTGGCGAGCTCCTGGACGTTCATGATCAGGCTGCCGTCGCCGGCGACGCAGACGACCTGCTCGCCGGGGCAGGCGACCTTGGCGCCGACCGCGCTCGGCAGGCCGAAGCCCATCGTCCCGAGGCCGCCGGAGTTGATCCAGCGCCGCGGTTTGTCGAAGCCGTAGTACTGCGCGGTCCACATCTGGTGCTGGCCGACGTCGGAGGTGACGATCGCGTCGCCCTGGCTGGCCCGGTGCAGCGCCTCGATCATGAACTGCGGCTTGATCTCGCCGTTCTGCCCGGGCTCGTAGTAGAGCGGGTGCTCCCCCTGCCAGCCGCGCAGCGTGCTCCACCACTCGTCGAGGCGCGACGAGTCGGTCTGCAGCGCCCGGTACTCGCGGGCCAGCTTCGGCAGCACCTGCTTCACGTCGCCGACGATCGGGATGTGGGCGCCGACGTTCTTCGAGATCTCCGCCGGGTCGATGTCGATGTGGATGACCTTGGCGTGTGGGGCGAACTCGGAGAGCTTGCCGGTGATGCGGTCGTCGAAGCGGGCGCCGATCGCCACGATCAGGTCGGCTTTGTCCATCGCCCAGTTGGCGGTGAGGGTGCCGTGCATGCCGAGCATGCCGAGGAAGCGGTCGCTGGAGGCGGGAAAGGCGCCCAGCCCCATCAGGGTCGAGGTGACCGGGAAGCGATCGGAGTCGGCCAGCTCGCGCAGCTCTGCCGAGGCGCCGCCGTTGATGACGCCGCCGCCGGTGTAGAAGATCGGGCGCCGGGCGGTAGCCAGCGCTTTGGCGGCGATCCGGATCTGCTTGATGTTGCCCTCGGTCGAAGGCTTGTATCCCGGCAGCTCGACCGGCTCGGTGCGCGGCTCGTAGTCGATGTCGGCGCGCGAGAGGTCCATCGGGATGTCGAGCAGGACCGGCCCCGGACGGCCGGTCGAGGCGAGGTGGAAGGCCTCGTGCACGTACTCGGGGATCTGGCGCGGGTCGGTGACCGCGAAGGAGTGCTTGACGAAGGGCAGCGTCGCGCCGAGGATGTCGGCCTCCTGGAAGCCGTCGGTGCCGATCAGTTCGGTCCGCACCTGGCCGGTGATGAAGATGACCGGGACCGAGTCCATCATCGCGTCGGCGATCGCGGTGACGAGGTTGGTGGCGCCGGGACCGGAGGTGGCGAAGGCGACCCCGACCCGGCCGGAGGCCTTTGCGTACCCCTCTGCGGCGTGGCCGGCGGCCTGCTCGTGGCGCACCTGGACGTGGCGGAACTCGGCGTCGACCATCGCGTCGTAGGTCGGCAGGTTCGCCCCGCCCGGGATCCCGAAGACGTCCTTGACGCCCTCGGCCTTGAGGGATTCCATCAACGTGTCGGCGGCGCGCATAGGAACTGGCGATGGTACCAGCGGCGTGGCGGCTGCCCGGCTAGGCCCGGGCGGCGGGCGAGGTCGCCGGGTTCCAGCGGGTCTTCGGCTCGATCGCGGTCTTGATCACGCGCCCTTTGTGGCGCTCGATCGCGTGGATGATCGACTCGACCAGCTCCTCGCCGAGCAGGGTCGGCTCGAGGCCGAGGTCGAGCAACTTCGTGTGGACGGCGTTGTAGTAGTGCTCTTCCTTCTCGACCCGCGGGTTCTCGTAGTGCTGGATCTCGACGCTGTAGCCGAGGTGCTCCCCCGCCTCCTTGACCAGCTCGGCCAGCTGCCCGACCGAGAACTGCTCGGTGAACTGGTTGAAGACGCGGAACTCGCCGCGATCAGCCGGGTTCAGCGTCGCCAGTTCGACGCAGGCGAGGGTGTCGCGGATGTTGAGGAAGCCGCGGGTCTGGTGACCGGCCCCGTAGACGGTGAGCGGGTGACCGATCACGGCCTGGACGCAGAAGCGGTTGAGAACGGTGCCGAAGAGCTCGTCGTAGTCGAAGCGGGTGACGAGGCGGTCGTCGCGGGCGGTCTCCTCGGTCTCGACCCCGTAGACGACGCCCTGGTTGAGGTCGGTCGCGCACAGGCCCCAGGTGCGGCAGGCGAAGTGGATGTTGGTCGAGTCGTGGACCTTGGAGCAGTGGTAGAGCGAGCCCGGCAGCTTCGGGAAGGGCAGCGTGTCCTTACGGCCCTTGTGCTCGATCTCGATGTAGCCCTCCTCGATGTCGATGTCGGGCTGGCCGTACTCGCCCATGGTCCCCAGCTTCACCAGGTGGGCGTCGGGGACGTGGTCGCGCATCGAGAAGAGCAGGTTGAGGTTGCCGATCACGTTCGCGTGCTGGGTTTCGACCGCGCGCTCGCGGGAGAGCATCGAGAACGGCGCCGAGGCCTGCTGGCCGTAGTGGACGATCGCCTCGGGCCTGGTCTCGGCGACGACCTCGTCGAGGAAGTCGCCGTCCTCGACGGCGCCGACGTAGCTGCGGATCTGCTCGCCGGAGACCTCGCGCCAGGCGGCGATCCGCTCGTCGAGCTCGGCGATCGGCGTCAGCGAGGCGGTGCCGTGTTCGGTGTGCCAGCGGCGCCGGGAGAAGTTGTCGACGACGGAGACCTCGTGGCCGCGAGCCGAGAAGCGGAGCGCCGTCGGCCAGCCCAGGTAGCCGTCGCCCCCGAGGATGAGGATTCGCATGAAGGCGGCAGCTTAATTGGTCGGACGGCGCGCAGGACCGACCGTCCTAGTTGAATCCGGGCGATGCTGAACGGACTGGCGGGGCGAAACGGCGGCCGGCTTGGCCTCGCGGCGCTCGTCGCGGTCCTCCTGCTGGGGTTCGGGCTGCGCGTCGCCGAGGCCCGGGACGGGCGCGCGCCGGTCTACGACGCCGCGGCCTACGCGGCGATCGCGGAGAACCTCGAGGACGGCGACGGGTTCACGGTCGGGCCGGGCGCGACCCAGCCGTCGAGCAACTACTCGCCGGGCCTGCCCCTGTTCGTCGCGGGCCTCTACGAGCTCGCCGGCGGCGAGCACGAGCGCTTCGCGCGCCTCGTGCTAGCCCTGATCGGCTCGCTGAGCGTGCTGTTCGCGTATCTGCTGGGGCGACGCCTTGGGAAAATTCAGCGAGCGCTGAAAAAGGGACCCCATGGGGGGCAAAACTCAGCGGGCGCTGAATTCGGGCCCGCGCTGGCGGGGGCCCTGGTGGTGGCGATCTATCCAGCGCTCCTGGAGTACCAGGGGATGCTGATGGGCGAGCCGCTGGCGGCGACGCTGCTGTCGGGTGGTGTCCTGGCGCTGCTCTGGGCCTGGGAAGGCGCCTGGAGCAGGTGGCTGCTGCCAGGAGCCTTGTTCGGGGCGCTGGCGCTGGTGCGGCCGGAGTACCTTGCGATTGCGTTGCTCGTCGCGCTCATCGTCTTCGTCCGCGAAGCGGCCGGAGACTGGCGCCGCTCCCTCCTCCGCGCGGCGATCTTCCTCGGCGCGCTCATCCTCGTCATCGCCCCCTGGACGGTCCGCAACGCGATTGCGCTCGACCGCTTCGTGCCGATCTCGACCGGCGGCGGCCAGGTGCTGTTCGCCGGCACCTACCTGGCCTCCGACGGGAACCCGGAAAAGGTCGGCGCGGAGGTGGTCGCTGAAAACCCCGATCTGTTTCAACCCCAGGACGCCCAGCGGCTGCGACTGGAGCAGATCCTCGTCCGGCTGGCCGCCGATCGCCATCCCGGGGTGGAAGCCGATCAGGCGCTTTCGAAGCTGGGGAAGGAACAGCTCTGGGATGGGATCGCGGAGGAGCCGGCCGAGTACGCCAGCTTCGTCGCCACCAAGGTCTGGCGGATCTGGTCGCAGGGACCGCGGGACGTCATGCAGGAGCCCGCCTGGAAGATCCTGCACTGGGCGCTGGTCGCCTTCGGCCTGGTCGGGCTCATGATCCTCGCCTGGCGCCGCCGCTGGGAGGCGCTGCTGCTCGGCGCGATCTTCCTCGCGCTGACCGCCCTCAGCGCCCTCCTCGTCGCCTCGCCGCGGCGAGTCCTGGTGCTGGTGCCACTTCTCGGCGCCCTCGCCGGCACCGGAATCGCCTGGCTGCGGGATAGCCTGAGCCGGCCTTGACCGCCTTCACCGACTGGATCCGCGCGCTGCCGCCGCGCTACGGGAAACGGACGCTGATCGCGCTGGGTCTGATCGCGCTGCTGGGGCTGGTCGTGCGCGCGTATGTGGTGGTCGATCCGGTCGAGAACCCGGGGGACGACTCGCGGGCCTACTACGCGCTGTCGAAGGCGCTCTATACGGAACAGAGCTTCGGCGGTGGCGAGTTCGAGGACTCGAGCGATTGGTCCCCCGGGGCACCGTTCCTCTACGCCGCCGCCTTCTACGCCACCGGCGGCGCCCGGGAAGGGACTGCCCGGATCGTCGAGGCGCTGCTGGGGGTGGCGACGATCCTCGTCGCCTTTGCCCTCGGCTGGCGGCTCGGCGGCCGCGCCCACGGGCGCTGGGCTGGCCTCTTCGCCGCCTTCGCCGTCGCCGTCTACCCGCCGTTCATCCACAGCGTCGGGGTCGTGATGAGCGAGCCGCCGGCGATGCTGACGCTGCCGGCGGCGGTCCTCGCCTTCCTCTGGGCCTCGGAACGAGAACGAACCTGGCCGTGGCTCGTCCCCGGCCTGCTCTTCGGCCTGACGGCGATGTTCCGCCCCGAGTACCTGTTCGTCGGCGCCGTCTTCGTGGTCCTGGCGGGGCTGCGCGCCGTCCTGGGGACCGGGCGCGATCATCGACGGGACTGGCGCCAGGGACTGGCCGGCGCAACGATCCTCCTCCTCGCCCTGCTCCTCCCGATCATCCCCTGGACGGTCCGCAACGTCGTCGTCCTCGACAAGGTGGTGCCGGTCTCCACCGGCGGCGGCAAGGCGCTCTACGTCGGCACCTACCTTCCCGGCGACGGCGAGTACCAGCGGGTGAAGGCGATCCTGGCCGAGCGCTACCTCGGCCGCGACCTCGAGCCCGGTTCGCCCGAGCTCGACGCCGTCAACCCGACCGCACTCTTCGACCGGGTCGCCGAAGAAGAGCACCCGGACCTCCCCCGCGACGAGGCCCTCGGCAGGGTCGGCAAGGAAAACCTCGAGAAGTACCTCGAGGAAGACCCCGCCGGCTACCTGGCGATGATCGTGCGCAAGGTCGGGCGGATGTGGAGCGCAGGGGTCGGCGAAGCGATGAGCAGCGCACCGGGCCGAATCGTGCAGGTCCTGCTGGTCCTCTTCGGCCTGGCCGGCTTCGTCCTCCTCGGCCTTCGCCGCCGCTGGTGGGAGCTGGTCGCCCTGGCGACCCCGATCTTGGCCGTTACCGCGATCGGCGCCCTCTCGCTCGCCGCCCCGCGCCGCAACGAGGTGCTGATGACGCTCGTCTTTCCCCTGGCCGGCCTCGCCCTCTCATCCGGGCTCGCGGCCATATCCTCCGGTCGCGAATGGCCCTCAGAGCAGGCATCTTCCCAGCCGAGCTGACCGCGCTCCGCGCCGCCGGCGTGCTGATGGCGATCGCCTTGATCGCCTACGCGGTGATGCGCCGGCGCTCGCTGCGCAACGCCGACGTGCTGATCCTGATCGCCGCGGGCCTCGGCCTGCTGCTGGTCGCGGGAACCGAAATAGTCAACGGCCTGCTCTCCGCTTTCTCGTTCGAGAAAGGCAACGGCGGCCGCATCCTCGGCCTCGCCGTCTTCGCGATCTTCATCCTCTTCGGACTGATCCTGCGAGCGCTCTCGCAGGGGGCGCGCAACCAGCGGCAGCTCGCCGCTGCGCTGGAGGGACTTGCCTGGGAGGAGTTCCGCCAGGCGGGGCTGCCCGACCGCTTCCGCGACAAGATCGCGATCCTGATCCCCGCCTACAACGAGGCGGAGAACATCGGCACCGTCCTCGGGCAGATCCCGCCGGCGGTCTGCGGCATCCGCACCGAGGTCTTGGTCGTCGACGACGGCTCCCGCGACGGCACCGGCGACGTCGCCGCCGAGCACGGGGCGCTGGTGGCGCGCCACGTCACCAACCGCGGCGGCGGGGCGGCGCTGCGGACGGGCTACCGGCTGATGGTCGAATCGGGGGCGACGATCGTCGTCACCCTCGACGCCGACGGCCAGCACCGCCCCGGCGAGATGGAGCGACTGGTCAAGCCGATCCTCGACGGCGAGGTCGACATGGCCCACGGCTCCCGCGTCCTCGGCCACGCCGATCGCAACCACTTCGCCCGCGAGCTCGGGATCGTCTTCTTCAACCGCCTCGTCTCCTTCATCACCCGCACCCAGGTCAGCGACTGCTCCAACGGCTACCGCGCCGTCCGCACCACCGTCCTCCCCCAGCTCGTCCTGCGCCAGGAGCAGTTCCACACCTCCGAGTTCATGATCGAGGCGATCAAGCGCGGCATCCCCGCCAAGGAGGTGCCGATCACGGTCGAACAGCGACTTCATGGGCACTCGAAGAAGCCCGCCGTCTTCCGCTACGGAATGGGTTTCGCGAACGCGATCGTTCGGACCTGGCTGCGGTAGCTGGTCCGGTAGAGGGTGCGGGTGTCCCTCTCCGGAATTGCGCAGCACGCCGCTTCGCGGCTTAGCTGCAATCGAAGAGCGCGGGCTACGCCCGCGCAAGAACCAGATTGCATATCGCCGAACATTCCTCCGAGGGACACCCGCACCCTCCTCCGATCGAGCTCCGGCTGACGCCCGAGGGCCGGGCAGCTTTCAGCGGAAACGGTCTATCCCGTTGCGCTTCCTTTGCTGCAGATGCCGAACCCCCCGGCCGTCCCACAGCTGCGTGTTGGAAAGGGGTCCGGTCGTCCTCTGAGGGAATGTGTGCGAAGCACGCGACATGCAATCTGGTTCCTGCCCGCCATAGGCGGGCAGCATCATCTGGAGCAAGTCCCGACAGGGACGCGACCCAATTCCCTCAGAGGATGACCGGATTCCTCTACCGCACACCCGGATGCCGCACTGCCGCCGGATCCGGCAAATACAGGTCCGTCCCGCAGCGCGGGCAGACCTGGACGTAGAGCTTGAGCGGTTTGTGGCAGTTCGGGCACTCGCGTTCGGGTTCGTCCTTGTCGACCCGGTAGAGGAGCGCCGCGATCAGGCCGAGCGGGGGGACAACCGCGCCGATCAGGAACCAGATGAAGAAGGAGCTTCCCTTGGCCCTGCCGACGAAGGCGGTGCCGAGGCCGAAGAAGAAGGCGATGACGAGGTACTCCACCTGCCCATTCTTGCGCTTCTTGCTTAGACCTAACGTCCAATAAGCGAGGCACGCCTTCAAGCGGGGACGCGCGGAGGCCGAAAACGAAGGGAGGCCTTGCAGGGGCCACTTTTCGCATGGCGATTCCGCAGCAGAAACCAGTCGCAGCGAGGCCGAAGGAGAGGCAGCGCAAACGCCGCCGCGTCTGGCGGGACAAGCACTTCCGCTGGGTCTCCGACGGCCAGGGCGACTGGCGGGTCGAGTCCTATGTCCACCGCCACCGCCACAAGCCGAAGCGCGGGCACGATCGCGGCCCCGGCCCCAAACCGGCGCGAGGGGCGCTCCCGGGATCCGGCGCGGCCCCTGGCGCTTCTGCTGCTCCCGCCACGCCAGGCACCCCTCCGGCCCCTCCCCCCGTCCCGGACATCCGCCCGCCGCAGGCCTACCAGGGGACGTTCGGCCAGGCGCAGGCGGCGCGGCTGCTGCAGCGGGCCGGGTTCGGGCCGAAGCCGGGACAGGCCGAGCAGCTCGCCTCCCTCGGCCTGATGGGCGCCGTCCAGTCCCTGACCAGGCCGAGCGGGCCAGCCGTCCTCAGCGGCCCCCCGCCCCGCGATGACGACGGCAAGCCCCTCGCCCCCGGCGATGCCTGGGGCCACGACCACCTCTGGTGGCTCGACCGCATGGTCCGCACCAGCCAGCCGCTGGTCGAGCGGATGGCCCTGATCCTCCACGACTGGTTCGCGGCCTCGAACGCGAACGTCTCCAAAACGCAGCAGATGATCGACCAGTCCAACCTCTTCCGCAGCGGCTGCTTCGGCTCCTTCCTCGACCTCTTCGAGGGGGTTACGATCGACCCGGCGATGCTGCAGTGGCTGAACGGCCACGAAAACTACAAGTGGGCGCCGAACGAGAACTACGCCCGCGAGATGATGGAGCTGTTCTCCCTCGGTGCCGACCGCGGCGCCTACAGCGAGGACGACATCCGCGAAGCGGCCCGCGCCCTGACCGGGTGGCGCAGCGACTGGTCGAGCGAATTCGGCTCCCACAACTTCCGCTTCGAGCCGAAATGGCACGACACCGGCAGCAAGATCATCTTCGGGAAAACCGGCGCCTGGGGCTGGCAGGACGCCTGCCGGCTCTGCGTCGAGCACCCGCTCCACGCCTCGTTCTTCGTCGAGAAGCTGTGGAGCTACTTCGTCCCGACGCCACCCGCGCCGGCCGTCCGCGACCAGCTGATCCAGACCTACGTCAGCTCCGGCTGGCAGATCCGCCCCGTCCTCGAGGCGATCCTGGTCAGCCCCGACTTCTACGAGGGCCCGCCGATGGTGAAGCCGCCGGTCGTCCACCTCGCCGGGATGCTGCGCGCGCTCGGACGGCCGATCGACACCGAGGCCTGGGTCTGGCTCTGCGACCAGGCGGGTCAGCAGCTGTTCTGGCCCCCGAACGTCTCCGGCTGGGACGACAGCCGCTGGCTCGACACCTCCCGCATGCGCGCCCGCTGGCACCTGGTGACCTACGTGCTCGAGGAGGTCTCGGCGGACCCATGGAACGAGCCATACAAAGCCGACGAGACGCCGGAGGAAGCGCTGGCCCGGGCCCTCGCCGCCTGGGGCTCTCCGGCGCTCGGCGAGGAGCACCGCGCCGAGTTGCTCGACCTGGCGCGCCGCAGCGAGAACCTGATCCTCGCCAGCTGGCAGAAAGGCCCCTACCGGGCGATGCGCCAGAACGCCCTCCTGCAGCTGATCGGCATCAGCCCGGACACGATCCTGCAATGAGCTCGCACCGCAACCACTCCTGCTGCGACGGCTACACCCGCTCGCAGCTGCTGCGGTCGGCCGCCGCCGAAGCCGGCAGGGGGCTGCCGGCGATCGAGCCGGGGATGCCGGAGCCGGCAGGCACCGGGCTCTCGCGCCGCAACTTCCTCTCCCGCAGCGCCGGGCTGGCCCTGGCGGTCTACGGCGCCTCGAAGATCCCGCTCTCGGCCTTCGAGACGGGGATCGCGCAGGCCGCGCAGGGGGACAAGATCCTCGTCTCCGTCTTCTTCGACGGCGGCATCGACTCGCTCAACGTGCTGGCGCCGGTCAACGACTCCCGCTACCGGCAGCTGCGACCGAACCTGGCGCTGCCGCCCGGTGTCGGCACCGCCTTCAGCGAGGACCCGAGCCTGCAGTGGCAC
>DATEOT010000144.1:0-60959 GCA_035273795.1 Solirubrobacterales bacterium
GCTGGTCGGCCGGCTCGGCAGCGAGCGCGGAGGGCGGCCGCTGGTGCGGGTCGCCTACAGCCGCGGCGGCGGCAGCCTGGCGGTGCGGCTGTCGCGGCCGGGTCGTTTCAGCCGGATCACCGCCGTCGTAGTCAACGCCGACGCCCGCGCCACCGGCTTCAGCTCCCGCCGGCTTGACTGGAACTACCTGACCGACGGCCTCCCGTTCGAGGTCAGCGGCAGCTTGATCCGCTAGCGCCCGCTTACCCCGGGGGCTAGGAGCGGGACTCGCTGGCGACCGGAGCGGCGCCGTTGGAGGAGGCGGCCGCGGCGGCTTTGCGCTTCTTCGCTTTCGCCTTCTTCTTCGGGACCGTCTCGATGACCTCTTCGGTCGCCGCCTCGAGGTCGAGGCCGAAGCTGTCGAGGTCGGCCATCCCGTCGTAGTCGCCGATCAGGCCGAAGTTGACCTGGCCGTTGTAGGACATGATCCCGATGCAGAGCGCCTGGCGCCGGGCCAGCGGCACCATCGGGAAGATCGACTCCATCTTGCGGCCGAGCACGTAGAGCGGGAACTGCGGGCCGGGGACGTTGGTGACGACGAGGTTGAAGAAGCGCTGCGCCGGCTGCAGGCGGGCCGCCTGCGAGACGATCGTCGAGGGGGCGAAGTCGGTCAGCTTGGTGAGGATCTCGGCCCCTACCGCCTGGCCGGAGGACTTGAGGTCGCCCATCTCCCGGGTCAGCACGTGCAGGCGCTCGACCGGGTCCTCGCACCAGACCGGGAGCGGCGCCATCATCGCCGAGATCCGGTTGCCGAGGGCGCCGTGCTGCTCGGCGGTGCGGACGCTGACCGGGACCATCGCCCGCAGCTCCAGGCCCTCGGTGTCGTGGCCGCGGGCGCGCAGGTACTTGCCGATCCCGCCGGCGACCACCGAGAGGATGACGTCGTTGACGGTTCCGCCGTGGGCGTCCTTGACCCGCTTCAGGTCGTCGAGGTCGGCCTGCACCATCTCGAAGCGGCGGTGGGGGCCGATCTCGACGTTGAAGACGGAGTCCGGAGCCGACATGCCCGCGGTGACGATCTTCGAGGTGTCGCGGACGCCGCTCAGCACCTGTCGCGGCCCGCGCAGCGCCGCGCGGGCGCCGCGGTAGATCTCCTTCGGGCTCGTCGCGCGCTCCTTCAGCGCTTCGGTCAGCAGCTGGGTGTCGGTCGGTTCGGGGCGGGCGAGCCAGGGCGGCGCCTTCTCCGGCGCGCCGGCGGGCTCGGGATCGAGGTCGAAGAGGACGGTGGTGATGTCGACGCCCGAGACCCCGTCGACCAGCGCGTGGTGGCTCTTGCCGATGATCGCGAAGCGGTCGCCGGTCAGGCCCTCGACCAGCCACAGCTCCCAGAGGGGCTTCGAGCGGTCGAGCTGCTGGGAGAAGATCCGCGAGGCGAGATTGCGCAGCTGCTCGTCGGAGCCCGGCGCCGGCAGCGCGGTCTGGCGCACGTGGTAGTCGAGATTGAGGTGGGGATCGTCGACCCAGACCGGGCGGCCCTGGCCGAAGGGGACGAAGCGCAGCTTCTGGCGGAAGCGCGGCACAAGGTGCAGGCGCGAGGCGATGTGGTCGCGAAACTCGGCGTGGCTCGGAGCCTCGCCCTCGAAGACGCTGGTCGAGGCGACGTGCATGTGGGCGCCGGAACGCTCCAGGTGGAGAAAGGAGGTATCTAGTCCGCTGAGGCGTTCGGGCTTCGTCATCTATCCATGTTCGCACATGCGTCTAGGGCTGATGTGAACGCCCCGCCGCGCTGTAGAGCCGAATTTCAAGGAACGTTGCAGTCCTCGGAATGTGTGCGTCCGCTCACATTCCCACTCCGGATGGCGGCCTAGCGTGTTCCCTTCCAAACGAGCTAAACGACCGCCGAGTCCTCCTGCCTCAGGGCGGAGGGGAGCGGGGGACCCACCTGCCGCGGCGCAGACCGCGACTGGGGCGAATCGGGCGGCGAGCCGCCCGTAGCGAGAAGGCCGGTAGACGCCGGCGATCGCGAGCCCGTCAGCTAACCCCGTAGGCGCTGAGAAAGCGAGCGAACCCAGATGCGACAACTCCTGCCCGCGGTGGCGGCTGCCACCGCGCTGACGATCGGCCTGGCGCCGGCGGCCGCGCAGAGCGAGCGCAAGGATCATGGCCAGCGGGAGCGAGCGCGCTCCCACGTCTCCCTGCACCTCTCCACCCACACGGTGCTGAGCGGCAACGGGCTGGCGGTGCACGGCAAGGTGCGGCCAAGTGGCCGACACCGGGTGAAGGTCGTCTTCCGCGGCCGCGACACGGCGGTGCGGGGTGTGAGGACGAAGGCAAACGGAAGCTTCGCGCTGCGCTGGGTGCCGGAGCGAACCGGCAGCTACGCGGTGCGCGCCTACGGCGCTCACGGCAAGCGCGTCCGCGCCTCGCGGAGCGTTCCCCGCCGGGTGACCGCCTACCGGTTCGCCCACGCCTCCTATTACGGACCGGGCCTCTACGGCAACGGCGTCGCCTGCGGCGGCACCCTGCTGCCGGGGGCGATGGGCGTCGCTCACAAGACGCTGCCGTGCGGGACGAAGGTGAAGCTGCGCTACCGGGGACGGTCGGTGACCGTGCCGGTGATCGACCGCGGCCCCTACGTGCCGGGGCGCGATTACGACCTGACCGAGGCGGTCAAGGAGCGGCTGGGGTTCCCGGGCATCGGGACGGTCCTGGCCAGCCGCTAGGAGGCAAGACCGAGCCGGAGCTGACCGGGTGTCGACTCCGGCTCGGCCGCCGCCTCTCCCGTGCCGAAAGAGGCGACGCGGACGCCCAGCAGGCGCACCGGCCGCTGCGGGTCGTAGGCGCGCAGGAGGTCGAGCGCGACCGGCCCGACGACGTTCGGATCGTTGGTCGGGTGGTCGATCGTGTGGGAGCGGGTGACGTTGGTCCAGTCGTCCAGCCGAACCTTGATCCCGATCGTCCGTCCCTCGAGCTGGCGCTTGCGCAGGCGCCGGCAGAGCTCCTCGCTGAGCTCGCCGAGGTGCCGTTCCAGTTCGGCGCGCTGGGTGACGTCGACGTCGAAGGTGATCTCGGTCGACTGCGATTTGGTCTCGTGCTCGGGGGTGATCGGAGTGTTGTCGAGGAGGTTGCCGCGGGTGTGCAGCCAGGCGCCGGAGCGCGGGCCGAAGGCGTCTTCGAGCGCGGGCCGCTGCCACCGCCGTAGGTCGGTGAACGTGCGGATGCCCATTGCCTCGAGGCGCGAGACCGTCTTCGGGCCGATCCCGGGGACGAGACCGGGGGAGTGGTCGGCGAAGCGCTCCAATGCCTGCTCCCGGGAGAGCACCACCAGCCCGGCCGGCTTGCCGAGCTCGCTGGTGATCTTGGCCAGCATCCGGCTCTCGGAGATCCCGACCGAGCAGGTCAGCCCCGTCTCCGTCCGGATCTCGGTCTGCACCCGCCGCATCGTCGACTTGGGGGAGAAGAGCCCGGTCAGGTCAAGGTATGCCTCGTCCAGCCCGACGACCTCGACCACCTCGACGTTCCGCCGCAGGACGTCCATCACCCGCCCCGAGGCCTCCCGATAAGCGGGAAAGTCCGGCCGCAGGTAGACCGCATCGGGCAGCCGCCGCCGAGCCACCGCGGCCGGCATGGCCGAATGGATCCCCGCCAGCTTCCGGGCCTCATATGAGGCCGTGGTCACCACAGCCCGCGGCCCCGACCCGCAGACGACGACCGGTTTGCCCTTCAGCTCAGGCCGCCGCCGTAGCTCGACCGACGCGTAGAACGCGTCCATGTCGAGGTGCGCGATGCAGCGTGGCCAATCCTCCATCTACCCAGAGTAAGCGGGGGGTCAGCGGATGATCAGCCGGGCGGGGGAGGGGAGAGGCCTTATCGGCTCCTCTCCGAACGAGTAGACCTCGAGCTGGTTGAGGCAGCCGTCCTTGGCGAACAGCAGGACGCCCCCGATTTCCCCCTCGGTCTCGTCGAGTACGGCCGCCTCGGTCGGATCAGCTCCGGGAGGGCCTCCTCGGCGGGACTCCTGTCGATCGCCAAGTCCACCGTCGCGCATCCACAGTCGCAGCGGCCGACGACTCGTGCGGCGGGCACCTGATCGAGGAGCTCATCGCGACCGGGAAAGTCCCGGTGCTCCAGCAGCTCCCGGATCAACGCCGACTCCTCTGCGGTCAGCGCTCTTGGCAGCCCTTGAGCCCGCGTCTCCTCGTCCACGCGTCGAAGTTAACGCCTGGCGGGCCCGAGGTAGGCTCTTGCCATGGCTTCCCCCGAGGCGAAGAACCTGGAGGCGATCTCCAAGGCGATCGACCAGCACAACATGAACTGCCCGTTCCCGGCGGCGGAGGTGCGGATGAACCCCTTCGAGGTCGAGCGGCTGGGGTGGGACACGATCCGGGGGTTGCCGGTGGTGCCGGACGGGGAGATCGGGACGGGGCGGTTCCGGATCGTCTGCTCGCGCGACATGGAGGACGACGGTCTGGAGGTCGTCGAGGCCGTCGGCAAAGAGCTGGAGACCGTAGCGCCGACTCGGAACTGACTCGCGAGTCCGCGAAAAAGCGCGTATAGCGCGACCTAGCGCGGACTCGATGAAGCTAGAAGTTCCAGAAGTCGAGGCCGAGGTCGCCGAAGAAGCGTTCGGCCTCGCTGTTGAGGCGGGACAGTTCGCCGGTCAGGATCAGGATCCCCATCAGGATCAGGATCAGACCGCCGACGGCGACGATCGCCTGGTAGTGGCGCTTGATTACGGCGAACGCGGTCGTCATCTGCGAGAAGGCGACCGCGGTGAGGACGAAGGGGATCGCCAGGCCGGCCGAGTAGACCGCGAGGAGGAAGCCGCCGCGCGCGACCGAGTCCGAGAGCGAGGCGGCGGTGAGGATCGCGCCCAGGGTCGGGCCGATGCAGGGGGTCCAGGCAATCGCGAAGGCCATGCCGGCGACGATCGGGCCGCCCTTGCCGGCGCGGGAGAGAAGCGCATCGACATGCCACTCACGGTTGAGCCTGGTGATGAAGAGAGAGCTGACGAAGAGGACGCCCATGACGATGATCAGGACGCCGGAGATCTTCGTCAGCAGCTCCTGGTTTTCGTCCATGAAGGAGCCCAGGGCGGTCGCCGTCAGGCCAAGCGAGATGAAGATCGCCGAGAAGCTCGCCACGAATAGCAGGCTCGGCCCCAGCACCCGCCGCCAGCCGGCCCGCTCGAGCTCATTCGGCGACACCCCGCTGACCGCCGAGAGGTAGCCGGGCACCAACGGCAGCACGCAGGGGGAGAGGAAGGAGACGATTCCCGCGGCGAGCGCGGCGAAGATCCCCACCCCGGAGGCGGGATCGGTACTGGCGAGGAGGGGCACCACCTTCCCCAGATTACCCGGCCGGTTTCTCCCGTCGACCGCCCCCGCGCGCTAGATTTGGCCAGCTAGCCAAAAACGGGAGAGGAGCGAGAGTTGAGCAACCGCACGTTCGTGATCGGGGTCGGTATGACCAAGTTCGAGAAGCCCGGCACCAAGGAGGGCGACTACCCGGACTGGGCCAAGGAGGCGGGGGACAAGGCGCTCGCGGACGCCGGCATCCCGTACGAGGACGTCCAGCAGGCCTACGCCGGCTACTGCTACGGCGACTCGACCTACGGCCAGCGGGCGCTCTACCAGCTCGGGCTGACCGGGATCCCGGTCGTCAACGTCAACAACAACTGCTCGACCGGCTCCTCGGCGCTGTTCCTGGCCCGCCAGGCGGTCAAGGGCGGGCTCGTCGACTGCGCGCTGGCGCTGGGCTTCGAGAAGATGGAGCCGGGCAGCCTCGGGGTCAAGTACACCGATCGCACCAACGCGCTCGACAAGCACGCGATGCGGATGTTCGAGATCCGCGACCCGGAGGCCTCCCCGCCGGCACCGCAGATGTTCGGCAACGCCGGCCGCGACCACATGCAGAAGTACGGCTCCGAACCCGACCACTACGCCTGGATCGGCTGGAAGAACCACAAGCACTCGGTCAACAACCCCTTCGCCCAGTTCCAGGACGAGTACTCGCTCGAGGACATCAAGGCGGCGAAGATGATCCACGAGCCGCTGACCAAGCTGCAGTGCTCGCCGACCTCGGACGGCTCGGCCTGCGCGATCGTCGCCTCCGAGCGCTACGTCGACGAGCACGGCCTCTGGGGGCAGGCCGTCGAGATCGCCGGCCAGTCGATGGTCACCGACCTCAGCTCGACCTTCGACGAGAACGCCGACTGCATGACGATCGTCGGCTCCGACATGTCGGCGACGGCGGCGCGGATCGCCTACGAGGAAGCCGGAGTGGGAGCCGAGGAAGTCGACGTCTGCGAGCTGCACGACTGCTTCAGCGCCAACGAGCTGATCACCTACGAAGCGCTCGGGTTCGCCGCCGAGGGCGAGGCGCACAAGCTGATCGAGGCGGAAGCCACCACCTACGGCGGCGACGGTCCGGTCGTCAACCCCTCGGGCGGGCTGATCTCCAAGGGCCACCCGCTCGGCGCGACCGGCCTGGCGCAGTGCTCGGAGCTGACCTGGCAGCTACGCGGGACGGCCGACAAGCGCCAGGTGGACGGCGCGAAGTTGGCGCTCCAGCACAACATCGGCCTCGGCGGAGCCGCCGTGGTCACGGTCTACAAACCGGCGGCCTAGGAGGTCGTCACGGGACGGAGGAGGAGCAAGATGGCGAAGGAGCGGCGTTCACTCAGCGGCAAGGTCGTGGCGATCACCGGGGGTGCCCGGGGGATCGGCAAGGCGACGGCGGCCGCGCTGGTCAACAAGGGGTGCCGCGTCGCGATCGGCGACCTCGACCTCGAGCTGGCGGAGAAGAGCGCGGCGCACCTCGGCGGTGGCACGGTCGCGCTGCCGCTCGACGTCACCGACCGCGGCTCCTTCACGCGCTTCCTCGACGAGGCCGAGCGCCAGCTCGGGCCCCTCGACGCCGTCGTCAACAACGCCGGGATCATGCCGGTGACGCCGCTGGTCGAGGAGAGCGAGGACTCGATCCGGCGCCAGATCGACATCAACCTGATCGGCGTCATCACCGGCACCCAGCTGGCGATCGAACGGCTGCGCCCCCGCGGCAGCGGCTACATCGTCAACATCGCCTCCCAGGCCGGCAAATCCGGCCTGCCGGGGATCGCCACCTACTCGGGCACCAAGCACGCCGTCGTCGGCCTCAGCGAGGCGGTACGGGCGGAGCTGCGCGACACCGGCGTCGAGGTCCTCTGCGTGATGCCAACCGTCGTCAACACCGAACTGACCAGCGGCGTCGGCCAGAAATGGATCAAGCCGGTCGAGGCGGAGGACGTCGCCAGCGAGATCGTCGAGGCGATGGAAGTGCCGCGCTTCGACGTCTTCGTGCCACGCGCCAACGGCGTCCTCTACAAGGTCCTTGCTCCGCTGCCGCGCCGCTGGCGCGAGGCGATCGGGCGGGCGATGAAGGTCGACAAGCTGATGCTCGAAGTCGACCACGGCGCTCGCCGCGCCTACGAGGAGCGGGCGGCGAAGAGCGAGCCAGGCCAGGAGGCGGGCGAGGAGGCACCCGCCCAGCAGCGGGACGTGGCCTGATGGGGCGGATCTACGACGCGACCTGGGGCCGGGGCTTCTCAGCCCTCTACGACTGGTGCTTCAAAGCCAGCGAAGATGCGGGGCTGCGAGACATGCGCCGCGACCTGCTCGCGGGGGCGCGGGGGAGGGTGCTCGAGCTCGGCGCCGGGACCGGCCTGAACCTCGACCTCTATCCCGACTCGGTCCAGGACCTGACCCTGACCGAGCCCGACCCGCACATGATCAAGCAGCTGCGTAAGAAGGCGGCGGAATCCAGCCGTAGCGCCGAGGTCATCCAGGCGCCGGCCGAAAAGCTCCCGTTCGAAGACGACAGCTTCGACACCGTTGCGCTGACGCTCGTCCTCTGCACGGTTCCGAACCCGGCGGGGGCCCTGCAGGAGATCAAGCGCGTCCTCAAGCCCGACGGCCGGTTTCTATTCCTCGAGCACGTCCGCTCACCCGAGCCCGGCCTGGCCAAGTGGCAGGACCGCCTCGAGAAGCCCTGGCGCTTCCTCGGCGACGGCTGTCACTGCAACCGTGACACGGTCGCCGCGATCAGCGCCGCCGGATTCCAACTCGGCGACGTCGAACGACCAAAGTTCCCGAAGGTCGTCCCGATCGTCGAGCCGATGGCCAAGGGCAGCGCCCGAGTACCGGCATAAGCTGCCGCGGTGACTTCAGCCGAGGTGGAATTTCCGGTCGGGCCGGTCGCCGACCGCCTGACGCTTTGGCCAGTGGACGATGGGAGATACGGCCTTGACGCCGTATTTCAGGGCGCGTCCGGTTATGAACGCTGTGAAAAGCACCAGGCGGCGCTTGCGGCGGCGGGCGTCAAACACCAAGTGCTGCAGAACATGGACAATTCTTGGTCCCTGCGATTCGGGCCGCTGACGGCGGTTGAGGTAGGGAAGGCGGTCTCAGCGTTTGTGCGCTAGGCCTGATCTGCAAAACCAACGCACGATAATGGTGGTTATGTAGACCTGAGCCGAGGTGTGGCCTCGCTTCTCAGCGCGCCCCCTCGATCGCCTCTTCCAGGGCGCTCGCGGAGCCCGGAGTCCCGATCACCTCGAGGCCGTCGGCTTTCGGGCCCCTGATCGCGAAGGTCGGCGTGCCTTCGAGGCCGAGTTGCCGGGCTTGGGCGTTGATTTCCTCGACTTCGGCGGCGAGATCGGCGCGATCTTCGTTCCAGCCGGCGAGGTCCTCGACGCCGGCGCCCTCGGCAACGGCTTCGAGGAACGTCTCGTCGCCGGCATAGCCGGTGTTCTCGCCGCCCTGGTTTCCGTAGAAGAGCTCGATGAAGTTCCAGCCGCGTCCCTGCGCTCCCGCCGCCAGGGCCGCGGCGGCCGCATCCGCCGATTCCGGTCCGATGATCGTGAAGTTTCGGAAGCCGATCTTCACCTGGCCTTTCTTGACCTGGTTCTCGATTATCGGCGGCAGAACTTCCTCCGCGTAGGCGGCGCAATATGGGCACTGCAGGTCCCCGAACTCGACCAGTTCGACCGGTGCGCCCGGGTAGCCGAGGAGCATGCCCTCTTGTGGAATGCCCCGCAGGCTGCGGTTGACCTCGCCGGCGCTCTCAAGGTTCGCATCGCCGCCATCGCCGCCGCCGGAGGCGTTGACGACGATCAGGACGACGACGACGGCGAGCGCGAGAAACGCGGCTCCGGCCGCCACCTGCAGCAGCTTGGCGCGGCGCTCCGCGGGCGCGTTCATGCCCGGTCCGGCACAGCCCCGTCGGTGCCGCCGTATCCGATCAGGCGGATCGCGCTCAGCCCGAAGAGGATCGTCATCAGGACGGCGCTGCCGACGCACCACTGGCAGATCGCTTCGATCTTGAAGATCTCTACGTAGGTGAGGAAGATGCTGTAGCCGAAGCCGCCGAGGGCGACGAGGAAGCCGCCGAGGCGCGCCGCGTCGGAGGCGAGAAACGAGCTCGCGAGCAGCAGCAGGTAGCCGATCACGCCGAAGATCGCGATGTTGATGCCGCCGACGTGCGAGTAGGAGCTGTCGGCGACGGTCTTGCAGCCGCTGCCGCCGGCGAGGCAGACCGGCGAATCGCCCCCCGCCTCGGCGATCGCGATGTAGGCGGCGACGGCGACGCCAAGCGCGGCGAAGAAGGCGATCGCCCGCCGCAGGCTCCACTCGCTGGGGTAGTTCATGGCGCGGAAGATATGACCTCGGCGTAAAAGCCGGCTAAGACGCGGGAGAGCCTGCCCCCCTGCCAGGCGAGCGGCGACTCTCCCGGCCCCTCGCTGACCAGTCGTGCCGCCGGCAACGCCTCCGCGTAGGCCGCCGCCGCCGCGTAGGGATGGCCGGGGTCGGCCTCGTCGTGGCTGGCGACGATCAGGGCCGGCAGGTCGAGCCCGGCCAGCTCCTCCAACGACTCGAAGGGCCGCGAGCGCGGCACTTCCCGCAGCGCCTCCACCAGCGCCCGCGGGTGCCGTTGCCGCCGGATCCGCTCGCGCGTGAAGCGCAGCACCGACTCCCGCCAACGCGGATCGATCCCTTGCTTCTCGCCGATGTAGGCGACGAAGCCGTCGACGCCGTCGTTTTCCAGCGCCGCCGCCAGCCCGTCCCAGTACGCCGACGAGGCGGGCTCGATCGCGCCCATGTAAGTCGGGCCGATCAGGGCCAGCCCCGCCAGGCGCTGCGGGTGTCGCAGCGCGTAGGCAGCGGCGGTATGGGCGCCCATCGAGTGGCCGCCGAGGAGGAATCGCCGATCGCCTACCTGGGAATCGACCACTCGTTCCAGGTCCTCGACCAGCTGCGGGTACCCATAACCCTCCCCCACCGGCGCCGGCTCGGACTCTCCGTGCCCGCGGGCGTCGTAGGTGACGACCTCGTAGCCGGAGCGGGGCAGCGCCTTCGAGCCGTGCAGGACGTAGCGCCGGGTCGCCGTGATCCCGTGGCAGAGCACCACCGGCGGCCCCTCCCCCGTCGTCTCTCCCTCCAGCCTGGGGCCCGGTTCGACGCTGAACGGCCGCGCCTCGAGCGGCATCAGCCCAGCGAGGCGAGCGCGCGCTCGAGGTCCTCGACCGACTCGTAGGAGAGCCCGGTAAGGCTCACCTTCCGGTGCCGGATCACTCCCTCCTCGTCGAGGATGAAGACCGCCCGACGAACCGTCGGTCCCATCGTCACGCCGTAGGCCCGAGCGATTTCCTTCTCCTCGTCGGCCAGTAGCGGCACGTTGAGGCTCTTCTCCTGGGCGAAGCGCTCGTGCGAATCGAGCGATTGGGACGAGATCCCCAGGACGTCGGCGCCGAGCTTGTCCAGCCGATCGCCTTGATCTCGATACGAGCAGAACTGCTTGGTGCAGACGGCGGTGAAGTCGCCCGGGTAGAACGCCAGGATCAGCTTGCGACCGCGATAGTCGGACAGTCGGTAGGTCCTGCCACCCGTCCCCGGGAGGGAGAAATCAGGTGCTGCGTCGCCGACGTCGGGCTTGGCCATGCGACCGAGCTTAGCCGGGACCGGAGGCTAGCCCCGCTCTATCGTCATCTCTTCGATGATGACCGTCTGTTTTGGTTTTTCTTCCGCGCCGGCGAGTTTCTCGATCTTGGCGACCGCGTCGAAGCCCTCGGTCACCTTGCCGACGAGCGCGTATTCGGGCGGCAGTCCGGCGTCGGCGCCGGTCACCACGTAGAACTGGCTGCCGGAACGGCCGGGCGGGTCGGCGGAGCTCTTCGCCATCGCCACCACGCCTTTCGTGTAGGCGAGGTTCGGCGGCGGTTTCTCGTCGACCGTGTAGCCGGGGCCGCCGAGACCGGTGCCTTCGGGGTCGCCGCCCTGGATCACGAAGCCGGGCACGATGCGGTGGAAGACGAGGTCGTCGTAGAAGCCCTCCTCGGCGAGGAAGGCGAAGGAGTTGGCCGTTTTCGGGGCGCGCTCGGTGTCGAGCGCGATCTCGAAGGTGCCGCAGTTGGTCTTGACCACAGCCGTCGCTTCCTCGCCCTGCTCCAGGACCTGGTCGGGCGCTTTGAAGCTGACGGTCTTCGGTTTCGGCGCCTCGACGGTCTCGCAGCCGCCCGCGCTCGTCTCCGTGGCGGCAGAGGTCCCGTCATCCGAGTCTCCGCCGCCGTTCGAGATCAGCACGGCCGCGACGACGCCCACGGCGATCAGGGCGAAGACGGCGAGGACGATCCAGCGGCGATCCGGTTGCTGCTCCACGGGCGGGAACCCTAATGGACGCACCAGCGGCCGCAGCGCGGCCCCTACGATCCGCAACGTGACCTCGGTCCCCGCTTTGACCCCGCTTGCCGCCGCGGTCCTACACGTCGGCGACCCGGAGCGGATCCTGCAGGTGGAGTGCGGCGACGGCGAGGGAGCCCTGTTCCTCGCCCGCGAGTTCCCGAGCGCCCGCGTCCGCGGCATCGATCGCTCGGCCGAGGCGGTACGGCGGGCTACGGATCGGGTCGGATTGGACCCTGAGGGCCGCATCGCCTTCAAGCGGGGCGGCCCTCCTTCGCTTCCCTTCCCAGACGACCATTTCGACCTCCTCGCCGCCCTCGACGCCCGCCCGGTCGCGGCGGAGGCGGCGCGGGTCCTCCGCCCCGGCGGCTTCCTCGTGCTCGCCTGCAGCGCCAGGGCCGACGCGCTGGGGGGCGTCGGCGGCTGGCTCTTCGGCCGCCGGCTGGCTCGCCTGGGATTCCTCCCGATCTGGTCCCAGCCGGCCGGCGACGGCAGCTTCTCTGTCGTCCGCCTCAGGGGCGGCGGGCCGCCCGGTCTGGCCCTCTAGGCTGGGCGCGCATGCAGATCGACGGGATGCCACTGACCCTGATCGTCAACCCATCCTCCGCCGGCGGCAGGAGCCTGAGGCTGCTGCCCCGGGTGGAGGCGGCTCTGGACGCGCGGCGAGCCGTTTTCAGGGTCGAGAAGACGCGCAGCCTCGAGCACGGCGTCGAACTGGCTCTGCGGGCGATCGAGCTCGGCGAGGTGCCTGTCGTGGTCAGCGGAGACGGGCTGCTGGGCGCGGTCGGCGGCGCGATGGCCGGATCGGTTACCCCGTTGGGGCTGATCCCGGGCGGCCGCGGCAACGACCTCGCGCGGGCCCTCGGCATCCCCTCCGATCCCGAGGACGCGGTCGACGTCGTCCTCGCCGGCCACAGCCGCACGATCGACGTCGGCGAGGCAAACGGGAGGCGCTTCCTCGGCATCGTCAGCGTCGGCTTCGACTCCGAATGCAACCGCCTCGCCAACGAAACCAGCTTCATCCGCGGCAACTGGGTCTACGCCTACTCGATGATCCGCACGCTGATCGGCTGGAAGCCGGCCCGCTTCACGCTCGCCGTCGGCGACGAACGGAGACGAATCAGCGGCTACTTCGTCGACGTCGCCAACAACAGCGTCTACGGCGGCGGCATGTACATAGCCCCGGACGCCGAGCTCGACGACGGCGAGTTCGACGTCGTCTCGATCGGCGAGGGCGGCAAGCTGAGCTTCCTCCTCGGCCTGCGGGACGTCTTGAAGGGGGAGCACCTGGACAAGGAGGAGGTCAGCGTCTTCCGCACCTCGCGGCTGGAGCTCGACGCCAGCCGCCCGTTCCCCGTCTACGCCGACGGCGACCACCTGACCGACCTGCCGGTCTCGCTGCGCGTCCTTCCCCGCTGCCTCTCGATTCTCGTACCCGACGGCGAAGGGGCCTGACCGGGGTGGCGGGAAACGGTCGCCCAGGACCGGTCTTCGGGGCCAAGGTGGCGCTCTCGAGGGCGATCGGCGCCGCCAGCCGCGCCAGCGGCCGCGGCGGCGGGACCACCCTGCCCGGGCGGGTGCTGCTGCGAATGGAGCCGGAGGCGATCGCCCGCCTCGGCGCCGGCCTCGACCGCGGGGCGACGATCGTCAGCGCCACCAACGGCAAGACCACGACCGCGGGGATGCTCGCCGGGATCCTCGCCGCCGACGGGCGCCGCCCGGTCCACAACCGTGCCGGCTCGAACATGACCTGGGGCGTGGCGACGGCGCTGCTCGAGCAACGGGGCGCGGAGGGCCTCTTCGAGGTCGACGAGGCCTGGCTGCCGCGGGTCAGCGAGCAGCTCGACCCCCGGCTGATCGTCCTCGGCAACCTCTTCCGCGACCAGCTCGACCGCTACGGCGAGATGGAGGCGCTGGCCGACGAATGGGCGAAGACCGTCGCCGCCCGCACCGGCTCCACCGGTTTCGTCCTCAACGCCGACGACCCGCTGATCGCCGACCTCGGCCGCGACCCAGAGGGCGCCCGCCGCGAGGGAGTCCTCTACTTCGGGATCGAGGACTCCTCCCAGGCGCTGCCCGAGCTGCAGCACGCCTTCGACGCCAAGCACTGCCGCCGCTGCGGTCACCCCTACGCCTACGAGCGGGCCTTCGTCGGCCACCTCGGCCATTACTCCTGCCCCAGCTGCGGCGCCGAGCGGCCGGTCCCCGAGGTGGCCGCGACGGCGATCGAGCTGCGCGGGATGGACGGTTCGGAGGTGGCGGTGCGGACGCCGCAAGGGGAGATCCGGCTCCAGCTTCCCCTCCCCGGCCTCTACAACGTCTACAACGCCCTCGCTGCGGTGGCCGCCGGGCTGCAGCTCGGCGTTCCGCCCGAGCGCATTGCCGCCGCGCTGAGCGAGATGCGCGCCGCCTTCGGCCGAGTGGAGACGATTCCCGTCGATGGTGTCCCGGTCTCGATCCTGCTGATCAAGAACCCGGCCGGCGCCAACGAGGTACTGCGGACGCTGCGGCTGGAGGGCGGCGAGGGCGATGGGATCGACCTCTGGATCGCGCTCAACGACCGCATCGCCGACGGCCGCGACGTCTCCTGGATCTGGGACGCCGACTTCGAGCTGCTGGCGGGCGCTGTGCGGCGGGTCGTCTGCTGCGGCACGCGGGCGCCGGAGATGGCGCTGCGCCTCAAGTACGCCGGCTGGCCCGAGGACGCGATCGAGGTCGTCCCGGGGATCGCCGCCTCGCTCGACGCCACGGTCGAGGGCTCACCGGACCGCCTCTTCGCCCTTCCCACCTACACCGCCCTGCTCGAGCTGCGCAAGCTGCTCGCCGATCGCGGCCTCGCCGAGGAGTTCTGGCGATGAACGCGACGACGGGCGCGATCTGGCACGACGTCGAGTGCGGCAGCTACGAGGCGGACCTCGCCCTCTGGGAGGAGCTGGCCGAACGGCGCGACGGGCCGGTCCTCGAGCTCGGCTGCGGCACCGGCCGCGTCGCCCTGCACCTGGCCCGGCGAGGCCATGAGGTGATCGGGCTCGATCGCGACCCCGAGTTGCTGTCCGCGCTCGAGTCGCGGGGGACGCAGTTGCCGGTGCGGGGTCTCGAGGCAGACGCCCGCGCGTTCGATCTCGCGGGCCCGGTCTCGCTCGTGCTGGCCCCCACCCACCTGCTGCAGCTCCTCGCCGACTCGGACGAGAGAGCGAAAAGCCTGCGGTGCATCGCCGCCTCGCTGAGAACGGGGGGGCTGCTGGCGGCCGCGATCATCGAGGCGATGCCGGAGGCCGACGGGGCGCCCCCTCCCCTCCCCGACGTGCGAGAGGTCGACGGCTGGGTCTATTCGAGCCAGGCGGTCGAGGCGGCCGTCGGCCCCGGCGAAATCGTCGTACGACGTCTGCGCCAGGCGGTCTCGCCCGACGGATCCCTGACCGAGGAATCCAACGAGGTGCGGATCGTCACCTTTTCCGCCGACGCGTTCGAGGCCGAGGCCGAGGTCTTCGGTCTGGTTCCGGCCGGGCGACGGGCGATTCCGGAGACCGACCTCCACGTCGGCTCGCTGGTCGTCCTCCTGGAGAAGGGTTCGTGATGGAGCTCCGGGTCCTCAGCCTCTATCCCGAGCAAATGAACATCTACGCCGACCGCGGCAACATCATCTTCCTGCGGCGGCGCTGCGAGTGGCGCGGCATCGACTTCGTTCACGACGGCGCCGGCCCCGGCGAGGCCGTCGACCCCGCCGTCCACGACCTCTTCTACGTCGGCGGCGGCCAGGACCGCGACCAGCGCGCGGTGGCCGCCGACATGGTCGCGACCAAGCACGAGGCCCTCCACAGCGCGGCCGACGACGGCGCCGTGCTGCTGGCGGTCTGCGGCGGCTACCAGCTGCTCGGTCACAGCTACCAGATGGGCGAGGAGGAGCTGCCGGGCCTGGGGATCGCCGACCTGGTCACGGTCCGCGGGCCGGGCGAGCGGCTGATCGGCAACGTCGCGATCGAGGCCGACCTCGGCGACGGTCCTTGCCTGATCGCCGGCTTCGAGAACCACGGCGGCCGCACCTACCTCGGAGAGAAGGCGAAGCCCCTGGGCAGGGTCGTCTCCGGCCACGGCAACAACGGCAAGGACGGCTTCGAGGGCGTCAGGCGCGACAACGTGATTGGGACCTACCTCCACGGCCCGCTGCTGCCGAAGAACGCCTGGCTCGCCGACCACCTGATCGCCCTTGCCCTGGAGCGTCGCTACGGCACCCGCCCCGAGCTGCAGCCGCTTCCCGACGAGCTGGAGGCCGCGGCCCACGAGTCGGCCCGGCAGGCCGCCAGGGCTGAGCGCTAGCGGCCGCTGGAGCCGAAGCCGCCCTGGCCGCGGGCGCTCTCGGTGAGCGCGCTCGCCTCGACCACCTCGGGCGTGACGATCGGCGTCAGGAGCAGTTGTGCGATGCGATCGCCCGGTTCGATCCGGAACGTCTCCGCCGGGTCGGTGTTGAGCAGCAGAACCCGCAGTTCCCCCCGGTAGCCGGAGTCGATCAACCCCGGGGCGTTGACCAGTGCGATCCCGTGATCGCGAGCGAGCCCAGACCGCGGCAGCACCAACCCCGCATGCCCCTCCGGGATCTCCACCCCCACCCCGGTCCCCACACCCCAGCGCTCGCCAGGCCCGATATGAGCTGACTCACACGCATATAGATCAAGCCCGGCATCCCCCTCATGAGCCCGAGCAGGAAGCGTCGCCCCCTCTTTCAGCTTCATCACCGGCAGCTGCATCGGCGCGGAGCCTACAAGGGACCGGGAGAGAGGTTCGCCGGACCCTCCCCGCAGTTGGCCGCCGAACCTCTCTCCAGGTCCCTCAGACGCCTCTAGCGACAGCCAGATCGCTGAACCGATGCATCTCCGCCGAAGGCAATTTCGCGTGGACGAGAACTCCGTCCTCGCGGTCGGTTCGCTCGAGATCGCCTGCGACTTCGTGTAGCTCGTGCAACCGGCCTCCCTCGGAGTACGGGATCAGCAGCTCAACCTCGGTCAGCGTCTCCGCGAAAGCTTTCTCGATTCGTTCGCGCAGACCATCCAGCCCCTCCCCTTCTTGGGCGGAGATCAGCACCGCCTCGGGGTGGTCGAGCTCGGCTTCCTCCCGCTCCTCCTCGCTCAACAGGTCGACCTTGTTGAAGACCAGCAGCCGCGGCTTCTCGCCGGCGCCGATCTCCGCCAGCACCTCATCGACCGCGGCCATGTTCTGCAGCCGCCTTTCCTCCGGTGCCGAGGCGTCGACGACGTGGAGGATCAGGTCGGCGAGGATGGTCTCCTCGAGGGTGGCCTTGAAGGCCTCGACGAGCTGGTGGGGCAGCTTTTCGATGAATCCGACGGTGTCGGTCAGCAAGGCGTCGCGGCCGGAGAGCTCGAAGGTGCGGGTGGTCGGGTCGAGGGTGTGAAAGAGGCGGTCGCGGACCTCCACCTCGGCCCCCGTCAGCGCGTTCAGCAGGGTCGACTTGCCGGCGTTGGTGTAGCCGGCGAGGGCGATCCGCGGCAGCGAGGAGCTGTCCCGGCGAGCGCGCATCACGCCGCGGTTGCGCTCCAGCCGGACCAGCCGGCGCCGCAGGGCCGAAATCCGGTCGCGGGCGAGTCGGCGGTCGGTCTCGATCTGGCTCTCGCCGGGACCCCTGGTGCCGATGCCGCCGTCCATGCGGCCGGCGCCGAGGCGCTCGAGGTGGGTCCAGAGACCCCGCATGCGGGCCATGTTGTATTCGAGCTGGGCGAGCTCGACCTGGAGCTTCCCCTCGGCCGAGTGGGCGTGGTCGGCGAAGATGTCGAGGATCACGGCGGTGCGATCGATCACCGGCACGCCGAGCGCGCTCTCGAGGTTCCGCTCCTGACGAGGGGCCAGCTCGTCATCGCAGGCGACCAGGTTTGCGTCGGCAGTGGCGATCTCGGCTTTCAGCTCGTCCAGACGGCCCCGCCCGAAGTAACGGTCCGGGTCGGGTTTCTGGCGCTGCTGGGTGGCGACGCCGACGGTGGCGACGCCGGCCGTCAGCAGCAGCTCCTGCAGCTCTGCCAGGGGCTCGCCCTCGCCGCGTCCGTCGACGATGCCGATCGCGAGGGCACGCTGACGCGCCCGACGACTGCTGCCGTTGTTGCCGCTCGAGGAAGCTTCCACTCAGAGAGATTGTAAGGGCGGCCCCAAACCGTTGGACTCGGGTGCCGAGTACGTTTCGGAGGTGCCTGAGAGCCGCTTCACCGACGCCGAGCGGGAGTACCTCTCGGATCCGCTGAGACTGGGCCGACTGGCGACGGTCGGCGTCGATGGCACGCCTCACGTCGTCCCGGTCGGGATCTTCCACGAACCGAACCGCGACGTGATCGAGGTCACCGGTCGCGAACTCGAGAAGACGAAGAAGTACCGCGACGTCGAGCGGACCGGGCGCGCCGCGATCGTGGTCGACGACCTCGCCAGCACCGACCCCTGGCTCGCCCGGGGGATCGAGGTGCGGGGGCGGGCGGAGGCGATCCGCTGGCCGATGCCGCGAATCCGGATCCATCCCGAGCGGATCGTCTCCTGGGGGCTGGAAGGACGACGCAACGCCCGTTCGGTCAAAGAGGTCTAGGGTTGGTACGTGAAGGTTTTCGTGACCGGCGGCACCGGCTTCATCGGCGGCGAGGTGGTACGGCAACTGCGCGACCGCGGTGACGAGGTGGTCGCCCTGGTGCGCAGCCCACGGAAGGGCGCGAAGCTGACCCAGCTCGGCTGCGAGTTGGTCGCCGGCGATCTCGGCGACGGGGCCGCTTTGCGGAACGGCATGAAGGGCTGCGACGCGGTGGTCCACGCGGCGGCGATGTACGAGGTGGGAATCCCGGCGAAGCAACGACCGCAAATGTGGGACGCCAACGTCGCCGGCACCGAGCGGGTGATGAAGGCGGCGCTGGAGGAGAAGGTCCCCCGGGTCGTCTACGTCTCGACGGTCGGCATCTTCGGCAATACCCACGGCCGCGTCGTCGACGAGTCCTACGACAATCCTGAAACCGACTTCACCTCCTACTACGAGGAGACGAAGCTGGAGGCCCACAAGGTCGTCGATCGGATGATCGCCGAGCGAGACCTGCCGGCGACCATCGTCCAGCCCGGAGGCGTCTACGGCCCCGGCGACACCTCCCAGGTGGCCGACCTGCTCGAGCGGTTCTTCGCCGGCAAACTGCCGGTGCTGCCCTTCCCCCATCTGGGGATCTGCATGACCCACGTCGAGGACATCGCCGGCGGCATCCTGCTGGGGCTTGACAAGGGGAGGCCGGGCGAGACCTACGTGATCAGCGGGCCGGCGACGACGATGCGCGAGGCGGTCGAGACCGTCGCCCGGATCAGCGGCCGCAAGGCGCCGAAGCGGAACCTGCCCACGAGCCTGATAAGGACGATGGTTCCCTTTGGATCGTTGGTGGGCAAAGTCATGGGGCAGCCGCCGAACCTGAGGGAGTTGATCTCCTCGGGGGACGGAGTCACTTTTTGGGCCAGTTATGAGAAGGCCGAGCGGGAGCTCGGCTATGCCCCCCGCGGGATGGAAGAGGGACTGCGGCAGACGCTGGAGGCGGACGACCGCTTCCCCTCCCCAGTTAGCTGAGGGGGTCGGGGAGGGGGCTCCCCGGACAACAGCGGGGAGGGTCCGGTGAACCCCCTCCCCGACCCCATAAGCTGGCGCCTCTATGCGCGTGATCGACGTTATGCACCTTGGGCGGCCGCATGTGATCGGCTGCTGGGAGGTCGATGGAGCTTTGGTGGATCCGGGGCCCGAGTCGTCTTTGTCGACTGTGTTGGAGGCGATCGGTGGAGAGCAGCCGCGGGCTGTATTACTGACGCACATCCACCTCGATCACGCCGCGGCTACCGGGGCGCTGGTGAAGCGGTGGCCTGGGCTCGAGGTGTTTGTGCATGAGCGAGGGGCTCCGCATTTGGTTGATCCTTCGAAGTTGCTGGCCAGCGCCGAGCGGCTCTACGGGGACAAGATGAACTACCTCTGGGGGGAGATCCTCCCTGTGCCCGAGGGGAACGTGCGGGTCTTGAGCGGTGGCGAGACCGTCCTGGGGATGCGCGTCGCCTACACGCCCGGCCACGCCTCCCATCACGTCTGTTATTTGCACGAGGAGAGCGGCACCGCGTTCGTCGGCGACGTCGCCGCCTGCCGGATCCCGCCCTCGAGCCTGATCGTGCCGCCCACTCCACCGCCGGACATCGACGTCGAGACCTGGGAGAAGTCGCTCGACACCGTCGCCGGCTGGTCGCCGACGGGCCTCGCCCTCACCCATTTCGGCGCCGTCGAGGACGACGTCCCCGGGCACTTCGAGAAGGTGAAGGAGAAACTGCGCGAAGAGGCCGAGCTGGCGCGCCGGATGGACAAGGACGAGTACGACGCCGACGTCGAGCGCCGGATCCGCTCCCGCCTCGACGAGGAAGGGATTCGAGGCGACACCGTCGAGGAGCTGCTGCAGGCGGTTCCCACCGCCTACCAGTGGGGCGGTCTGGACCGCTACTGGCGCAAGAAGGCGGAGCGGGAACAGGCCCAGGGTTGACACCCGACCGCGCGGGTAGGGTCCTCTCCAACTCGTCCGCCCGCGCCCCACAGGAGGTCTCCGTGAGCAGCACCCGGCACCGTTTCGTTCTTCGCAGTTGCGTCTGCGCGATCGCCCTGATCGCCGCGACGGCTTTGGCCGCATGCGGCGACAGCGACAGCGAGGACGCCCAGGAGCTCAGCTTCACGGTCGAGTCGAAAGGCAAAACCTCGACGGTGACGGCACCCGAGAGCGCCGAGGCCGGGCTCGCCGAGATCACGCTCACCAACGACAGCGACTCAGAAGCCGACCTGCAGCTGCTCCGGGTCGAGGGCGATCATTCCCCCGAGGAGGTCGTCGAGGGCTTCGGCGAAGCGATCCAGGGCAAATCGTTTCCCGAGTGGCTCTTCGCCGCCGGCGGTGTCGGCACCCTCGGCGCAGGTGAGAGCGCGACGGTGGAACAGGTGCTTCAGCCGGGCGACTACTACGCCTTCAACCTCGAAACCGGAGGTCCGCCGAGCCCGCAGGACGTCGCCGTCACTGAGGTGAGCGGTGAGGAGTCCGACGCGGAGATCGAGGAGGGTGACGCGACCGTCGAGGCGGCCGAGTACGTCTTCAACGCCGACATCCTCCCCTCCGGCGAGGTCGAGGTCGCCTTCGACAACATCGGCGCCCAGCCCCATCACCTGATCGCATCGCCGATCAAAGGCGACGCCACCGCCGAGGAGGTCGAAAAAGCCTTCAAAGAGGAAAAAGGCCCGCCGCCGCTCGAGGAGAAGGGCACCCTCTCGACCGCCGTCCTCGAAGGCGGCGAAGCCCAGCTGGTGGAGATGGACCTCGAGCCCGGCCGCTACGCCCTCTACTGCTTCATCACCGACCGCGAAGGCGGCCCCCCGCACGCCTTCAAAGGAATGGTCGACGAGGTCGAGGTCGAGTAGCCGAGGCGGAGCGGGCGCCTCGGCTCAGCTGAGGTGCTCGCGCATCCGCTCGACCGCCTCTTCGATGCGGTCGTCGGGCGCGGTCAGCGCGATGCGGAAGAAGCCCTCGCCGCTCGGCCCGTACATCGAGCCGGGAGAGATGACGACGGCAGCCTCCTCCAGCACGAGCTCGCAGAAGGAGGTCGAGGTGTGGCCCTCGGGGACCGGCGCCCAGACGTAGATCGTTCCCTTCGGCGAGCTGACCTCGACGCCGATCTCACCCAGCGCCGAGACGACCAGGTCGCGACGGCGCGTGTAGGTCTCGTTCATCTGCTCCAACGGTCCGGTTGGTCCCTGTAGGGCGGCGACGCCCGCCATCTGAATCGCCTCGAAGAGGCCGGAGTCGACGTTGGTCTTCAGCCGCCAGTAGGCCTGGATCGCCTCGGCGTTGCCGAGGATCGCCGCGCAGCGCCAGCCGGTCATGTTGTAGCCCTTGGAGAGCGAGAAGACCTCGACGCCGACCTCCTTGGCGCCGGGCGTGGCGAGGAAGCTAGGAGCTACATAACCGTCGTAGGTCGTCTCCGAGTAGGCGTTGTCGTGCACGACGAGGATCTCGTGCTCCCTGGCGAAGGAGACGACCGTCTCGAAGAATCCCTCTGGGACGACGGCGCCGGTCGGGTTGTTCGGGTAGTTGATGAACATCAGCCGTGCCCGTTCGGCGACGTCGGCGGTGACCGCGTTCAGGTCCGGCGCGAAGCCGAGATCCGGGACCAGCGGCAGCAGCTCAGCCTCGGCCCCGGCGAGGATCGGGCCGCCGGTGTAGACCGGATAGCCCGGGTCGGAGGCGAGGGCGACGTCGCCCGGGTCGAGGAAGGCGAAGCAGAGGTTGTAGATGCACTCCTTGGCACCGATCGCCGGGATCACCTCTGACTTCGGGTCGATCTCGACCCCGAAGCGCCGCTCGTAGAAATCCGCCATCCCCTGCCGAAACTCGTCGCGGCCGCGGTTGCTCGGGTACTGGTGGTAGGCGGGATTGGCCACCGCCTCCTGCATCGCCGCGACGACGTGGGGATAGGTCGGCTGGTCGGGGTCGCCGATTCCGAGGCTGATCACGTCGATCCCGGCAGCGCGCTTGTCGGCGATCTGCTGCTCGAGTTCCTGGAACTTGTAGGGAGGGATTGCCTCCAGGCGTTTGGACGGGGTGGCGATGCCCATGGGCGCGGGAATCTATGCGATCGGCGGGCTTACTCGCCGTCCAGCTCGGCGAGCGCCTGGATCAGCTCCGGCGAGAGCTCGCCGCTGAACACCGGCTCGGCCCAGCCGTCGAGCCGCACGGCCAGGTCCTCGGCGACCTCGACCTGCAGCTCACCGCCTTCCAGCTCGACCACCAGCGGGCTGGCCGAGCCGCGCAGGAAGGCGGTCACGGCGGCACCGCTGGCGCCGGTCCCGGAGGAGAGCGTCTCCCCCACCCCGCGCTCGAAGATCCGCGCCCGCACCCGGCTGCCGTCGATCGCGAGAAAGGAGACGTTCGTGCGGTTGGGAAACAGCTCGTTGCCTTCGATCCCGGGGCCGATCTCCTCCAGGTCGAGCTCGTCGAGCTCCTCCGCCGCGACGACGATCGCGCACTGCGGGTTGCCGATCGAGACATGCTGGAACTCCCACGTAAGATCGCCGGACTCGAGGGTGCCGCGGCCGTCCTGTGGACCAGAGGGGAAGTCCTTGGAGGTGGTCGAGGCCCGTCCCATGTCGACCGAGCAGGTCAGCTCGCCGGTGATCGTCGGGCGGATCGGACCGGCGACGGTGCTGATCGCGAACTCGTCCTCGTCGGTCCAGCCGTGGCGGCGCAGGTAGAGAATCGCCTCCCGGGCGCCGTTGCCCGAAAGCTCGGCTTCGGAGCCGTCGGGGTTGAAAATCCGCAGGTGGGCGACGAAATCTGGGTTCTCGCTGCGTGAGAGCAACAGCACCCCGTCGGAGCCGACCCCGAAGTGCTGGTCGCAGAGCCACTCGATCCGCGCCTCCGTCAGCTCCCACGGCAGCCGCTCCTGCTCGAAGATCAGGTAGTCGTTGCCCAGCGCTTGCCACTTCTCGAACCTCACGGTCGCCACCCTATTCGGAGCATCTGCGCGGCGACCCCTTCGTCGCTCAGGCCGGTGCGGTCGATCGGCTCGAGGTTGGGGATTTTCCGCATCCAGGTCAGCTGCCGGCGGGCGTAGTTCCGCGAGCGCTTCTTCATCGCTTCGAGGTCTCCGGCGAGCAAATCGTCGAAGCCGAGGGCTTTGCGGGCGGTGCGGCCCGGTCCGAGGGCCTCGGCGCGGCGGGCCTCCTCCTCGGCACCGCCGGCGACGATCGCCTCGACGCGAGCATCGATCCGCTCGTAGAGACGCTCGCGATCCATGTCGAGGCCGAAGATCACCGTCGGGTGGCGGGTTTGGGGTGACCAGAGCTCCGATTCCTCGGATTCCGGCGGGACCTTGGTCAGCGACAGCTCCGCAACCGCGGCGCGCAGGTAGAGGCCCGTCCCTCCGACGACGAGCGGCCTCCGCCCCGCCTCCAGCGCCGCGTCGACCTCGCGGTGCGCCAGCGGCATGTAATCGCCGACCGAGAAGTCCTCGGTGACCGGGACGAAGCCGAGCAGCCGATGCTCGAGCCGGGCCTGCTCCTCGGGGGTCGCGGTACCCGTCAACACCTCCAGCCCCTCGTAGACCTGCAGGGCGTCGCAGTTGATCGCGACCGGGTCCTCCCCTCGCTCCCGCAGCAGTTCGGCCAGGGCAATGGCCACTCCCGTCTTGCCGACCCCCGTGGGGCCGAAGATCCCGATGACCTCCACTCAGAGCAGGGGCGTCAGCGGGCGCGCCAGGACCCCGCTCAGCGTCTGCGAGGTCGCGCTTTCGATCTCGACCTGGACGAATTCTCCAGGCTTGGCGATCCCCTCGAAGTTGACCGCCTTGCCGTGGCGGGTCCGGCCCCGCAGTCGCGTCTCGTCGGTGCGGCTGGTCCCTTCGACCAGCACCTCCATCGTGCGGCCGACGAAACGCTGCGCCCGCTCCGCGGCGCGGCGCTGGACCACCTCGACCAGGCGTTCCATCCGCTCGACCTTGACAGGGTGCGGCAGCTGCCCCCCCATCGTCGCCGCCTCGGTTTCACGCCGCGGCGAGAAGATGAAGGTGAAGGCGCCGTCGTAGCCGACCTCCTCGGCCACTTCCAGAGTCTCGTGGAAGTCCTCCTCGGTCTCACTCGGGAAGCCGACGATGATGTCGGTGGTGATCGCGCAGTCCGGCACGTGCTCGCGGATCAGCGCCACCCGGTCCATGTAGCGGCTGCGGTTGTAGGTGCGGCGCATCCGTTTGAGGACGGCGCTGGAGCCCGACTGCAGCGGCAGGTGGATCTGCTCGCAGAGAGCGGGCAACTCCGCGTGGGCGCGGATCACGTCCTCCTTCATGTCCTTCGGATGCGGGCTGGTGTAGCGAATCCGCTCGATTCCCTCGATCGCGTCGACGCGTCGCAGCAGATCCGAGAAGCCGATTCGCTTCTCCAGAGGCAGATCGCGGCCGTAGCTGTTGACGTTCTGGCCCAGCAGGGTCACCTCTTTGACGCCGTCCAGCGCCAGTCCCTCCGCCTCGGCAATCAGCTCCTGGGGGTCGCGACTGACCTCGCGCCCCCTGGTCGAAGGGACGATGCAGTAGGAGCAGACGCAGTTGCAGCCCTGCGAGATCTGCAGCCAGCCCTGGAATTCGCGCTCGCGCCGCGTCGGCAGGTGGCCGGAGAAGTCCTCGAACTCGAAGTAGCCCTGGGCGGTCAGCGAGTCGCTGTTGAGGAACTCGGCCAGCTTGTGGATCTGGCCGGGGCCGAAGGCGACGTCGACGAAGGGGAAGCGCTCGAAGACCTCCTCCTTGACCGATTGCGCCCAGCAGCCGCCGACGCCGACCACCCGATCGGGGCTTTCGGACTTCAGTCGCTTCGCCTCACCCAAGTGGGCGATGAAGCGGCTGTCGGCCGACTCTCGGATCGAGCAGGTGTTGAACAGGATCAGGTCCGCTTCTTCCCGGTCCGCAGCCTCCTCGTAGCCGAGCGAGGTCAGCATCCCGCGCATCCGCTCGGAATCGTGCACGTTCATCTGACACCCGAACGTGGTGACGTGGAACTTCTGGGCCATCAGCCCCAGGGTAGCGGCGTTACTTGCCGACTACGTCGTGCACTACGAAAGCGGCGACGTCGGAGATTTCCTGCTCCGACAGCTGTTCGCCGAAAGCGGGCATGCCGCCGCCGCCGTTGGTGACCTGTTCAACGGTCCCCTCTTCGGTCTGCGCCAACGGCATCGACGTCAGGTCCGGTCCTCCGGGACCGCCGTGCCCGTCTTCCCCGTGGCAGCCCGCGCAGTTCTCGGCGAAGATCGAAGCGCCGGCGGCCGCATCGCCACCGCTCGCTTCCTCTTTCCCTTCGCCTTCGGTCGGACCGACCGGTTCATCTTCGCCCGGGCCCTCTGCTTCTTCTTCGGCCTGTTCTTCGAGCTCGTCCTGTTCACCGCCGAGGGCACCGCCTTCGTTCTCGTACGGCCCACTTTTGGCCTCCTCGGCGTGTCCGGCCTCCTGCTCCTTATGGGCCTCGTGCGCCTCGTGGTCCTGGGCCTGCAGCACCGAGAAGGTGCCTGCCGCGATGGCAAAAGCGGCAAACCAGACGATGACGAGCGGAAGCATCCGCCCAGGGAAGTTCTTCAGTTTCAGGCCGGCGAAGGTGACGAGCACGGCCGATACGGCCGCAATGCCGCCGAAGATGTAAAAGAGAGTTTCGTTATCCATAGCGCGGCGGAGATCCTATAGAGGTCGAGCCGCCCCTCGCCGTGAGGCGAAAGCGGCCTCAGGCAGCCTTCGCCTCAGTCGCCGGAGCAGTGCTCTCGCTCTCATTGCCACTCGGCTGCGGCGCCTCGCCATCGATCCCCAGGGCCGCCCTGACCTTGGTTTCGATCTCCAGAGCCAGCTCTGGGTTGTCGACCAGGAACTGCTTGGCGTTGTTCCGCCCCTGGCCGAGCCGCGTTTCGCCGTAGGAGAAGAAGGAGCCGGATTTCTGGACCAGGTCCTGCTCGATCCCGAAGTCGAGCAGCCCGCCCTCGCGCGAGATCCCGACCCCGTACTCGATGTCGAATTCGGCCTGGCGGAAGGGCGAGGCGACCTTGTTCTTGACGACTTTGACACGGACCCGGTTTCCGACCGCCTCGGTCCCTTCCTTCAGGGTCTCGATGCGGCGGATGTCAAGTCGCTGGGAGGCGTAGAACTTTAGGGCCCGGCCGCCCGGCTGGGTCTCGGGCGAGCCGAACTGGACCCCCACCTTTTCCCGGATCTGGTTGGTGAAGAGGCAGACCGTGTTGGTTCGGTTCAGGTTGCCGGCGAGTTTGCGCATCGCCTGCGACATCAGCCGTGCCTGCAGGCCGACGGTGGTGTCGCCGATCTGCCCGTCGAGCTCCGCTTTCGGGGTCAGCGCCGCAACCGAGTCGATCGCGACGACGTCGACAGCGCCCGAGGCGATCAGCCGGTCGGCGATCTGCAGTGCCTGCTCGCCGTAATCGGGTTGGGAGACGAGCAGCTCGTCGGTGTCGACCCCGATTGCTCGCGAGTAGACCGGGTCGATCGCGTGCTCGGTGTCGATGAAGGCGCAGACGCCGCCCATGGCCTGCGCCTGGGCAATGATGTGGTTGACGAGGGTCGTCTTTCCCGACGACTCCGGGCCGAAGATCTCGACGATACGGCCGCGGGGGACGCCGCCGATGCCGAGCGCCAGATCGAGCGCGAGGGAGCCGGTCGGGATCGACTCGACCTTGACCGTGCCCTTGTCGCCCAGGCGCATCAACGAGCCCTCGCCGAACTCTTTCCTGATGCCGCTGACGGTGTTCTCCAGCGCGGCGTCCTTCGCTTTTGCCTCCTTGGCGGAGACGTCGTTCAAGCTCACTTTTCTATCTGCCATCTCAGTTCACCTCACTGCTGCCCCCGCCGGGCAGCTCGATTTGGGCCAGCGGCACGTAGCGCGCACCACTCGGCTGAAGGTCAGAACGGTACAGAGCCATGCGGATGGCAATCCGAGGCTCGCTCAACTCCGGGGGGATCGGTCCCGGCACCTCCGAGACGACCGCCGGCCGCCTCGATCCCCGCGCCTCGGAACGAACCCGGGCGACGGTCACATGCGGCCAGAACGGCCGCTTCTGAGGCTGGTATAAGCCTTGGGCCGACAGGCCTTGCTCGACAACCCTCTGCAACGCCTCGGTCCCCGGAGAGATCACCGGCAGGGCGTACAGACGCGCCCGGCCGAGCGGCGGCCGTTGCACCGGATCGCGCAGCTCCACCCAAGGGGCGGGAACGGCGCTATCCCGTACGACCTCGGCGATCTGCTCGATCTCCTTCTCCGGCCGGTAGCCGAGGAAGGCAAGAGTCACGTGAAGGGACCCGGGAGGAACCGGCCGCAGGGCCGGATCCCTCAGCGCCTCCCCAGCCCATCCAGTGATCCCTTCCCGAAGCGACTCCGGGAGGTCGAGGGCGACGAACAGGCGCGCACGTGGGCTTTTCAGTCGCTCCTTGGCCATGCCGCCCACGCTACGGGGCGGGGGCGCACGCAACAACGCGCAAAAGCAACTTTTCGCCTACTCCTTCGTGCCCTCTTCCTCACCGAGAAGCATGCGCAAGAGGTGCATCCCGACCAGCGCCGAGCGTTCGCGGATGTCAAGCCGCCCGCCCGGGATGACCGGGTCCCTGGCGATGCTCGTTCCGTCGGCGAGGCGGGCGTTGAAGCAGACATAGCCAATCGGCTTCTCCTCGCTGCCCCCTCCCGGCCCGGCAATCCCGGTGATCGAGACAGCGACGTCGGCTTCGAAGCGTTCCAGCGCCCCGATCGCCATCGCCTCCGCGACCTCGGGCGAGACCGCCCCGTGGGCCTCGATCAAACCGGGATCCACCCCCAGCATTTCCGCCTTCGCCTCGTTGGAGTAGGCGACGACACCGCCGGAGAAGTACTCCGAGGCCCCGGCCAGGTCGGTGATCCGGGCCGCCATCAGCCCGCCGCTGCACGACTCTGCCAGGGCAAGCCGGCGACCAAGGAGCAACGTCGCCACCTGAGCGTCGATCGTCTCGCCGTCGACGCTGAAGGTCTCCTCTCGGTGGCGCCGCACGAGGCCGTCGCGAACGGACTCGGCCACCGCCAGCGCCTCGTCGCGGAAACGGACGTCGATCTCGATCTCCCCGCGCCGCAGACAGGTGGTGATCTCGACCGCGTCGAGCTCCGTTCCCTCAGCCTCCATCTCTCGCAGGCTCTTGGCGATCTCGGACTCGGGCACCCCGAACATCCGCATCGTGTAGCCGCGCAGCGGCGTCGCCCGGCTCAGCAGCTCCCGCACCGGCTCCGTCTCCACCGCCGCCTCCCACATCGGCTGCAGCTCGCGCGGGGGGCCGGGAAGGACGACCACCACTCGCTCTCCCGCCGGAACGACGAGGCCGGGTGCGGTTCCCACCGGGTCGAGCGCCGTCGCCCCCGCCGGCACCATCGCCTGCTTGCGGTTCGCTTCCCGCAGGGCCTCGGGGTCGAGGCGAAAGCGCTGGGCGAAGCCGCTGAGGATCTCGGCGATCTTCGCCTCCATCGCCTCGTCGAGAACCATCTCCCGCCCAGCGAAACGCGCCACCACCGCAGCGGTGAGGTCGTCGGCGGTCGGGCCGAGCCCGCCGCTGGTGACGATCAGGTCCATCCCCTGGTCGGCCATGAACCTCAGAGCCGCCTCGAGGTCGTCCGGCCGGTCGGCGACGACGAGGATGTGGGCCACCTCCACCCCCCGCTCGGCCAGCCGCTCGGAGACCCAGGGCCCGTTGCCGTCCTGGATCCGGCCGGTCAGGACCTCGGTCCCGGTGACGACTATCCCCGCTCGAATCACGGGCGGGAAGCTACCGGAGCTATGCGTCCGGCTCTGAATCGACCGTGACCGGCTCGGGCGCCGTCTCGCCGCCGTTGAGCACTCGCGAAAGGTCGGCCTGCGTGATCAGGACCTGACGCGGTTTCGAGCCCTCGTAGCCGGAGATGACGCCGCGGCGCTCGAGCATGTCGATCAGGCGACCGGCGCGGGTGTAGCCCACCCGCAGGCGGCGCTGGATCATCGAAACCGAAGCCGTCTCCGTCTGCACGACCAGGCGGATCGCCTCGTCGAGCAGGTCGTCGCTGTCGGGGTCGAAGTCGTCGTCGCGGTCCTCGCTCTCGGCCTCCTGCGGGGTCTCCAGCAGCTCCTCCTCGAATTCCGGTTCGCCCTGCTTGGCCCAATGGTTGGTGATGCGGGCGATCTCGTCCTCGGTGATGAAGGCGCCCTGGACGCGCGACAGCTTCGAGGTGCCCGCGCCGCGGAAGAGCATGTCCCCCTGCCCCAGCAACGCCTCTGCCCCACCCTGGTCGAGGATCACCCGCGAGTCCGTCTGCGAGGAGACCGCGAAGGCGATCCGCGAGGGGATGTTGACCTTGATCGTGCCGGTGATGATGTCGGTCGAGGGCCGCTGCGTCGCCAGCACCAGGTGGATGCCGGTCGCGCGCGACTTCTGCGCCAGGCGGATGATCGAGTCCTCGACTTCGGCCGGGGCGACCATCATCAGGTCCGCGAGCTCGTCGATCACGCAGAGGATGTGCGGCAGCGGCGATTCGCCTTTCTTGCGGCGAACGCGGTTCAGCTCGTCGAGGTTGCGGGCGCGGGCCTCGCTCATGATCCCGTACCGGCTCTCCATCTCCACGATCAGGTTGGAGAGCACGTTAGCCGCGAGGCGAGGTGAGGTGACCACCGGGGTCAGCAGGTGCGGGACGTTCTCGTAGTGGTTGAGCTCCACCTGCTTCGGGTCGACCAGCACCAGGCGGACTTCGTTCGGCGAGGCCTGCATCAGGATCGAGGAGAGGATCGCGTTGACGCAGCCGCTCTTGCCGGAGCCGGTGGTGCCGGCGACGAGGACGTGCGGCATCTTCGCGATGTCGGTCCAGACCGGGAGGCCGTCGATCCCCTTGCCGAGCCAGGCGACCAGCGGCGAGGTCTTCTCCGGGCGGCCGGCGTAGATGTCGCCGAGGCGGACCATCTTCCGGGTCCGGTTGGGAACCTCGACCCCGACCGCCTGCTTGCCGGGGATCGGCGCGAGGATGCGGATGTCGGTCGAGGCGAGCGCGTAGGCGATGTCGTTGGCGAGCTCGGTGACTTTCTTGACTTTCGTACCGGGCGCGAGGCGAAGCTCGAAGCGGGAGACGTGAGGGCCGCTGACGATGCCGACGATCTTCGCCTCCACCCCGAAGTGACCGAGGGTCTCCACCAGTTTGCGGCCAACGGCTTCGTGGTCTCGTGGATCGGGGCCCTTGTCGCTTTTGCCGCGCTCGAGCAGCTTCGGGGTAGGCGGCCGGTAGTCGATCTCCTCCGACATCGTCACGCCGCGCTTGTTGCCCATCGGGGTCAGGCCGGCATGGGCTCGGTCGCCCTCGTCGACGACCGCGACCGCGTCATCGGAGTCGTAGTTCTGCAGCTCCACCTCGGGCTCCGGGTCCGGCTCCTCGTCTTCGGAGGTCTCGGCGTCGAAGACCTGGGGGTCGAAGTCGTCCTCCTCGGCGAGGGCGACCGTCGGTTCGAAATCCTCGTCCTGCTCGGGATAGGAGCTCATGACGTCGGTCGGTCCCGCCAGGGTCTGCGCCTCGGCCCGCGCTTCGCGGTGCTGGCGCCAATCGGCGTGGGTTCGGGCGACGGTTCGCGCCGCTGCGTCGCCGCCGGCGAAGGCACCGTGAGAGACCCTACGCATCCCCCGCCCCAGCCCACCCACCAGGGCGGAGACGGAGGTTCCGGTGAGCAGCATGCCGCCGACCAGCAGCAGGAGGACGGTGAAGATGCGGGCGCCGATGTCTCCGAAGAGGTAGGTCAGAGCGGTTTCGACCCCGTAGCCGACCTTGCCCCCTTCCCAGCCGAGAAAGAGGACGAAGACGAGGTAGACGCCGAAGGCGACGAGGAAGAGGGCGATCAGGTCCACATGGCGCTGCTCAAGCCCGGCGGGCAGGCGCAGTCCGCCCTTGGCTTTGGCTTTGCGTTTCGACGCAGCTTTTCCCCGCCGGGCGGAGCCGGCACGCTTCTTACGCACGAACATGGTTTTCGGTTCGACGCCCAGCGGCCCATACCTTCGAGCTAAATTCGGCCTAAAACTCGCGCGGAGCGGGGAATTCCGCGGCTACCATCGATCTGTGCTCTCTCAAGCGGATCAGATCGGTGGGCGGGTTTTGATCGTCGAGGACGACGTCGACATCGCCGACGTCTTGCGGCGCTCGCTTCGCAACGAGGGGTACGAGGTGCGCACTTCAGCGGACGGGGTCGAAGCCCTCGACGTCGCCGCCGGCTTCGTCCCCGACCTCGTCGTGCTCGACCTCGGTCTGCCGGGAATGGACGGGGTCGAGGTCTGCCGCCGCCTGCGCAGCGACGGCGACGTGCCGATCCTGATGCTGACGGCGCGGTCGGAGACGGAGGACCGGGTGACGGGCCTCGACAGCGGCGCCGACGACTACCTGGTGAAGCCGTTCGAGCGCCAGGAGCTGCTGGCCCGTATCCGGGCGCTGCTGCGCCGCCGCCCGCCGCGCGGCTCGGCCTCGCTGGCCGTCGCCGACCTGACGCTCAACCCGGACACGCGCGAAGTGCGCCGCGGCGAGCGGGAGATCGAGCTGACCAACCGCGAGTTCGAGCTGCTCGAGTTCCTGATGCGCAACGAGCGCCTCGTCGTCTCGCGCGAGCGCCTCCTCGACGAGGTTTGGGGATACGACCCGATGGCGGCGACCAACACGATCGACGTCTTCATCTCCAACCTGCGCCGCAAGCTCGAGGAAGGCGACGAGGGTCGTCTGCTGCACACGAAACGGGGAGCGGGCTACGTTCTCAAAGCCTGACTTGAGGTTCCCGCGCCCGGTGCTTCACCCGCGGTCCTGGCCGGTGCGCTGGCGCCTGACCCTGGTCTCCTCGGCGCTGACGTTGGCGATCCTCCTCCTCTTCGGCGGCCTGATCGGGAAGATCGCGACCGACCGGATTCGCGACGACTTCAACGGCGAGGTCAGCAGTGCCGCCAAGATTCTGGCCGGACAGTTCCAGGTGGTCTATCCGGCGTTCGGGGGCAAAGCGGAAGCCCGCGCCGGTCCGCAGCTGGACGCGTTCGTCCTCCCCGACGACGCCACCGCCCGGATCCTCGACACCGAACAGCACCTGCTCAGCTTCGCGGGGACGGCACCCCTGGGCCCCCCTCGGCCCGGGCTCACCAACTACGAGGGGATGCGGGTCGCGACCGAACCGATTCTCGACGAAAGCCGGGCGATCACCGGCTACGCCCAGTACGGGCGCAGCCTCGACCACGTCGAGGCGACGATCGAGAGGGTGTGGCTGTTGATCCTCGCCGGAATTCTGGTCGGAACGCTGCTCGCGGTCGTCGCCGGCGTTGCGATCGCGAGGCGGGCGATGCGACCGATCGCCTCTCTCACCACCACCGCGCGGGAGATCGCCACCACCGGCGACCCGTCGCAGCGAATGCCCGCGCCCAGAGCCGAGGACGAGGTCGGCGAGCTGGCGCGGACGCTGGAGGAGATGCTGCGCTCATTGGACGCGGCGCGGACCGAACGCGAGGGCGTGATGCAGAGGCAGCGCGAGTTCGTCGCCGACGCCTCGCACGAGCTGCGCACGCCGCTGACCAGCGTCCTCGCCAACCTGGAGCTGCTGCAGGCGTCCCTCGGCGGCCCCGGCCAGGCGGAGGACAGGGAAATCGTCGACTCGGCTTTGCGCTCCTCGAAGCGGATGGGCCGGCTCGTCGCCGACCTGCTGCTGCTTGCCCGCGCCGACGCCGGTCGACTGGACACGCACCGGCGGATGAACCTGGCGGACGTCGCCGGCGACGCCGCCGCCGAGATCGCGCCGCTGATGGGCGACCGCAGGCTGATCGTCGACAACGACCGGCCGCTGCGGGTAGAGGGGAGCCGTGACGAGTTGCACCGGATGGTCCTCAACCTGCTCGACAACGCGATCCGCCACACGCCCCCGGGCTCCTGTGTGGAACTCGCTCTGCGCGAGGAAAACGGCGAGGCGCTGATCGAAGTCGCCGACGACGGGCCAGGTATCCCGGCCGAGATGCGAAGCCAGGTCTTCGACCGCTTCGTTCGCGGCGAAGGCCCCGCCGACACCTCCCGCGGCACCGGCACCGGCCTCGGCCTGGCGATCGTCAGCGCCGTCGCCGAGTCCCACGGCGGCAGCGTCGAAGCGGCCGAATCGAAGTCCGGCGGCGCCCTCTTCGTGGCCCGCATCCCGCTTGCGGGCGCCGCTGAGAAAACCGTCTCGAAACCTTTAAAGGCTCTTTAGGGCCGTCCCCTAATTTCCATCGCGGACGAGACACATTGCCCGCCGGAGCCTCTCCCCAGACACTGGCTCCGGCGGGCTTTTCTTTGCTCCACGTGAATTGTCAAGTCTCATCTAGTGTGGCGGGCGTTGATGAGCCAGCGGTGCCTGTGCCCATTGCTGAGGTTGAGAACCACCCACTAAGCCCTTGGCAGCGAGCGTGGCGTCGGCTGGTCCAGTCCTGGCAGGGATCAGATAGCGCTTAGTCCGGCAAGCGGCCTTCGGCTTCGAAGGGCTTTCTCAACGAGGCTTCAGCGAGTCCGCGAAAAACCGTGCTCTACAAGGTTTTTCGCGGACTCGCTGACCTTTAGACCTCGATGACGACCGGCAGGACCATCGGTCGGCGCCTCAGCCGCTGCCAGACGAACTTGCCGATCGCGTCGTGCAGGTCCTCCTCGACCAGGTGGCTCTCGCGTTTGCCGGCGCCGGCGGAGTCTTCGAGCTGGTCTTCGACCAGGTCCTTGAGGTCTTCGACCAGAGCGCCCGCCTCCTCGAGGAAGGCGACGCCGCGGAAGATCACCTCGGGGTCGGCGACGACGCTGCCATCGTCGCTGGAGATGGTGGCGACGACGATGAAAATGCCGTCGGCGGAGATCTCGCGGCGGTCACGGAGGGCTGCGTCGTCGGGCTCTCCGATATTGACCCCGTCGACGTAGATCACGCCCGCGTGGATGTCCTCGCCGAAGCCGGCGCCATTGGCGTCGACTTCCAGCGGCAGGCCGTTGCGGCCCTGGAAGATGCGGTCGCGGTCGATCCCCACCGCTTCGGCCAGCTCGGAATGCAGCCGCAGCCGCTGGTGGTCGCCGTGGACCGGCAGCACGTATTTGGGCTTGGTCAGGTTCAGCATCAGCTTCAGCTCCTCCTGCCAGCCATGCCCGGAAGCGTGAATCGGCGCGTCCTTGGCGGTGATCACACTGGCGCCGATCTCGTAAATGCGATCGATCGTCTCGTTGACGGCGCGCTCGTTGCCAGGCACCGGCGTGGCCGAGAAGACGACGGTGTCGCCGGAGTGCAGCTGCACGTCGCGGTGGTCGTTGTTGGCCATCCGCCGCAGCGCCGAAAGCGGCTCGCCCTGACTTCCGGTCGAGATCACCACGACCTTCTCGTCGGGAAAGTCCTCGATTTCACGGGGCTGGATGAAGATCCCCTGTGGCGCGTTCGCGATTCCGAGATTCGAAGCGATGTTGAAGTTCTTGCGCATCGAACGACCGACCAGCGCCACCTTGCGGTCGAGCCGCGCCGCCGCGTCGATCACCTGCTGGACACGGTGGATGTTGGATGCAAAGGAGGTGACGATGATCCGGCCCTTGCAGCGGGAGAACTGCTGCAGCAGCGCCGGGCCGACGGCCGACTCCGAGGGCGCCACCCCCGGCCGGTCGGCGTTGGTCGAGTCGCCGCAGAGGAGCGTCAGGCCTTCCTTGCCGAGCTCGGCCAGACGGGAGACGTCGGCCGGCCGGCCGTCGACCGGGGTCTGGTCGAACTTGTAGTCGCCGGTCATCAGCACGGACCCGGCCGCGGTCTTCAGGAGGACGCCCCGCATGTCGGGAATCGAGTGGGCGAGGTGGATCAGCTCGATCTCGAAGGGACCGCGCTTGACCTTCTCCCCCGGCGGCAGCTCCTGCAGGGGCGTCTTCTCTCCGAGCTTGTGCTCGTCGAGCTTGGAGCGGACCATCCCTATGGTCAGCATGCCGCCGTAGATCACCGGCGGCATGCCGATCTCGCGCAGCACGTACGGCAGCGCGCCGACGTGGTCCTCGTGCCCGTGGGTGAGCACGATCGCCTCGATGTCGTCGACGCGATCGCGCAGGTAGGAGAAATCAGGGAGCACGAGGTCGATCCCGTGCATCTCGGCGGTCGGGAACATCAGCCCCGTGTCGACGACGACGATTCGGCCGTCGTACTCGATCACGGTCATGTTCTTGCCGATCTCGCCAAGGCCGCCCAAAGGCAGCACTCGAAGTTTGCTTGCCACTAGTAGTTGCTCACTCTCTCGTTGGTAGTTCTAACTGGGAACCGCGACACCGGCGGCATCGAGACCGGCCTTGATGGCGGCTCGTTGCTCGGCGTCGGCTGGTACCAGGGGAAGTCGGAGTCGATCCGCGCAAAGCCCCAGCATCTCGAGGGCCGCCTTCAGCGGGATCGGGTTGGTGGTGACCGAGGTCGCCTCGTAGGCCGGGGTGATCTCGGCGTCGATCTGCCGGGCACGCTCGATGTCGCCGGACTGGGCGGCATCCCACATCTCGCGCATGCGCTCGCCGACGAGGTGGGAGGCGACGGTGATGCCGCCTCCGCCGCCGAATTCGAGCACGCGCAGGAAGGTGTTGTCGTTGCCGGCGAGGACGGTCAGACCGTCGATCGGGCCCAGCTCCTCGTCGTTGGCCTGCTTGACGGCGACGATGTTGTCGACCTGACCGATCTCGCCGAGCAGCTCGGGGCTGGCGTTGATGATCACCCGGGCGGGGATGTTGTACATCACCATCGGCAGATCCGGAACGGCGGCGGCGACCGTTTCGAAATGGGCGCGGATCCCGGCCTCGGTGGGCTTGTTGTAGTAGGGGACGACGACCAGCGAGGCATCGGCACCGGCCTCGGCCGCCATCTTCGTCAGCTCGCACGAGTGACGGGTGTCGTTGGTCCCGGTGCCGCAGATCAGCAGGGTCTCGTCCCCCACCTCGGCGCGGATCGTCTTCAGCAGCTCGATCTCCTCGCCGTCGGTCAGGGTCGGGCACTCGCCGGTCGAGCCGGCGATCACGAGCCCGTGGGACCCGTGCTCGAGCAGGTGGGTGGCCAGACGACGCGCCGCGTCGTGATCGACCGCGCCGTTCGCGTCGAACGGCGTCGCTATCGCGGTCAGCAGGCCCTTGATCTCCTTCATCGTTCTCAGGGTATCCCGTCAGGCGGCCGTGGCGAGTCTCAAAGCAGCTTCTCGAGCCCGACCGTGAAGCGGTCGGGAAGCCCCCCCACCTTGTGGCAGGCGAGGACGACGCCGGGCATGAACGAGCGGCGGTCGATCGAGTCGTGGCGGATCGAAAGCGTCTGGCCCTCGCCGCCGAAGATCACTTCCTGGTGGGCGACGAGACCGGGAAGTCGCACCGAATGGATCGGTTGGTGGACGTTGCCGCCGACGGCATCGATCAGCTCCTGCGTGCGTCTTGCGGTCCCCGAAGGGGCATCGAGCTTCTTGTCGTGATGGAGCTCGACGATCTCGCACTCGGGCATGTGCTCGGCGATCGTTTGGGACACCTCCATCAGCAGCACCGCGCCGATCGCGAAGTTGGGCGCGACGAAGCAGTTCGCCTGTGAGCCCTCGGCCGCCTCTCGTGCCGCGTCGAGGTCGAAGCCGGTGGTGCCGACGACTGCGTGGACGCCGGCCCCGAGGCAAGCTCGCACGTTCTCCAGCGCCGTGTCCGGCACCGTGAAGTCGACGACGACGTCTGCGTCGGGCAGCACCTCGGCCAGCTCGACTCCCAGCTGCGGATCGGCACGTCCGCTCAGCTCCAGGCCGTCGGCAGCCCCCACCGCGTCGCAGACGGCCTGGCCCATTTTGCCGGCGGCGCCGGCGACGGCGACGCGGGTCATGCGGCGACCAGCGCCTCGCTGACCGGCGCCAGCGCCTGCCGGAAGCGGTCTTCGTCAGCTCCGACGCAGGCAGCCGAGAGGCGGTCGGCAGCGTAGAGCTCCCGCGCCAGCGCCGTCAGGTCGTCGACCTGAATCGCGTCGACCCTGGCCAGCATCTCGTCGAGGGTTTCGATCGGCAGCCCGAAGAGCGTCGCCCGGGAGATCCTCGTCATCCGCGCGGCGGTCGACTCGGAGCTGAGGACGAGGCGCCCCTTGACGCTCTCCTTCGCCCGCACCAGCTCCTCCTCGGAAACGGGCTCGGAGCGCAGGCGTGCCATCTCCGTCCCGATGATCGAGCAGGCCTCCTCCACGTTGTCCTCGCGGGTGCCGACGTAGGTCGCGACCAAGCCCTGGTCGGTGAACTGCTCGTTGTAGGAGCCGACCGAGTACGCGAGACCGCGCTTCTCCCTCACCTCGCGGAAGAGCCGTGAGGAGGTGGAGCCACCGAAGATCGCGTCGAGCACGGCCAGCGGGAAGCGGCGTTGGTCGTCGCGCCGAAGACCGGGGGCGCCGAAGCAGATGTGGTACTGCTCGGTCTCCTTGCTGAGGAAGCAGAGCCTGGCCTCGCTGTCGCTCCCGGCTTCCGCCGTCCCGGCATTTCCCTCCGCCGGCGGGTTGACCAATCGCTGGGCCAGCTCGACGATGCGATCGTGGTCGAGGTGGCCGGCGGCGCCGACGACGATCTGCGGCGCGGCGTAGTGAGCACTGCGGTAGGACTCGATGTCCAGAACCGGGATCGAGGCGATCACGTCCGGCTCCCCCAGCACCCGCCGTCCCAGCGGGTGCCGACCGAAGACGGCCTCGGCGAGCACGTCGTGGACGCGGTCCTGGGGCTCGTCGTCGTACATCGCGATCTCCTCCAGCACCACCTGGCGCTCGGAGTCGATGTCAGGGTAGGTCGGCGCCAGTAGCATCTCCGCCAGGAGATCGAAGACCGCCTCGGTGTGCTCGTCGAGGAAACGGGCGTGCAGGTGCGTCGTCTCCTTGCCGGTGGCCGCGTTGACCCCCGCTCCGAGCCCGTCGAAGCGCTCGGAGATCTCGATCGCCGAGTAGCGCGCGGTTCCCTTGAACAGCAGGTGCTCGAGGAAGTGAGAGACCCCGGCCTGTGCCGGGGTCTCGTTCCTGGATCCGGTGCGGACCCAGAGCCCGAGCGCCACGGATCGGACCGAGGGAACCTCCTCGGTCACGACCCGGACGCCCGAGTCCAGCGTGGTGAGCCTGGCGCTCAACTAGCCGCGACGCTCGCGTTCACGACCACGGCCGCCGCGATCGCGGTCACGTCCGCCGCGTCCGCCCCGGTCGCCGCCGTTGCGCCGACCGCCGTCGCCCGATCCGACCGAGGCCAGTTCCTCCGGCGATTTGCCGGCCACCGAGGGGTCCTCGGTCAGGCGCAGCCCGATCCGGCCGCGCTCCTTGTCGACCTCGACCACGGTGACGTCGATCTCGTCGCCAGCCGTGAGGACGTCGTCGACGGAGTCGACCCGCTCGCCCGGCTTCACGTTGGAGATGTGAAGCAGGCCGTCGGTGCCCTTGACCAGCTCGACGAAGGCGCCGAAGGTGGTCGTCTTCACGACTTTGGCCGAGTTGTAGCGATCGCCGATCTCCGCCTCCTTGGTCATCGAGTTGATGCGGGCGACGCAGCCGTCGACGAGGTCGCCGGTCGGCGCGTAGATCCGCACCGTGCCGTCGTCCTCGACGTCGATCTCGGCATCGAACTCCTCGCAGAGGGCGCGGATCGTTTCGCCGCCTTTGCCGATGACCGCACCGATCTTCTCCGGGTCGATCTTGATCGACTCGATCGCCGGCGCGTGCTGGGAGAGCTTCTCCCGCGGCCCGTCGATCGCCTCGGCCATCTTGCCGAGGATGAACTGGCGGCCCTTCAGCGCCTGCTCCAGCGCGTCCTCGAGGATCTCGAAGGTGACGCCGGTGATCTTGATGTCCATCTGCAGGGCGGTGATCCCGTCCTTGGTGCCGGCGACCTTGAAGTCCATGTCGCCGAGGTGGTCCTCGACGCCGGCGATGTCGGTGAGGACGATGTAGTCGTCGCCCTCCTTGATCAGGCCCATCGCCACTCCGGCGACCGGTGCGGTGACCGGGACTCCCGCGGCCTGGAGGGCCATCGAGGAGGCGCAGACCGAACCCATCGAGGAGGAGCCGTTGGACTCGAGCGTCTCGGAGACCGCGCGGATCACGTACGGGAACGACTCTTCGTCGGGGATCGTCGCCAGCAGGGCGCGCTCGGCGAGGGCGCCGTGGCCGATGTCACGGCGCTTCGGGCCGCGCATGAAGCCCGCCTCCCCGACCGAGAAGGGCGGGAAGTTGTAGTGGTGCCAGAACCGTTTCGTGGTCTGCAGGCCGAGCGTGTCGATCCGCATGTCCATCCGGGTCGTGCCCAGCGCCACGTTGGAGAGGATCTGGGTCTCGCCGCGGGTGAACAGCGCCGAGCCGTGCACGCGCGGGGAGATGTCGACCTCGCACTCGATCGGCCGGATCTCGTCCTGGGCGCGACCGTCGGGGCGCTTCTTTTCGACCGCGATCGCCTTGCGGATCGTGTCCTTCTCGATCGAGTTGACGGCTGCCTTGACCTCGGCGACCCGGTCGGCGTCGACCTCGCCGTCCTCGTGGGCGGCGGCGTAGTGGCCGATCACCTCGTCCTTGACCTTGTCGATCGCCTCGTAGCGCTCGAGCTTGCCCTCGGTGGCGATCGCGTCGACCAGAGCCTGGCCGTGGGAGGAGCGGATCTCGGCGAGCAGGCCCTCGTCGATACTGGGGGCCTCGACCTGGATCTTCTCCTTGCCGACCTTCTGCTGCAGCTCCTCCATTGCAGCGCAGAGCTTCTTGATCTCGCTATGGGCGATGTCGAGGGCGTCGAGGATCTCGGCCTCGGTGACGCCGGAGGCGCCGGCCTCGACCATCAGGATGGCCTCGGAGGTGCCGGCGACGATCAGGTCGAGTTCGAGCTCCTCATGGGCCTCCTCATCGGGATTGACCACGAAGTCGCCCTCGAGTTTGCCGATGCGCACGGCGCCGACGTGATCGGCGACCGGGACCGGCGAGATCGCCAGCGCCGCGGAGGCGCCGTTCATCGCGAGGATGTCGTAGGGGTGGACCTGGTCGACCGACATCGGGATCGCGACCAGCTGGGTCTCGTAGTGCCATCCCTTGGGGAAGAGCGGGCGAATCGGGCGATCGATCATGCGCGCGGTAAGCGTCGCCTTCTCGCTCGATTTACCCTCGCGACGGAAGAACGAGCCGGGGATTTTGCCCGCGGCGTACATCCGCTCCTCGATGTCGACGGTGAGGGGAAGGAAGTCCACGTCGCGCAGGCTGCCGACGGTTGCGGTGCAGAGGACCATGGTGTCGCCGGCCTGGACTACGACCGCGCCGCCCGCCTGCTTCGCGAGTTTGCCCGTCTCGAAAGAAATCTGGCTGTCGCCGACATCCACCGAGACGCGGGTAACGTCAAACATGCTCATTTAGTTTTTTTACCTCCGGCCGCCCGGTTGGCAGCCCTTTCGCTTTCAGAACTCTCGTTCTCTAACTTCGACAAGGGTACAGGCATCGAAAACCGCTGGAGTGCCGGCAACTCCAGCGCGGATGCCGGATTGGAAGTCGCCCTTGATCCGCGCTTCCGTCTCCGGCGCCCGCCGCTCCGCCTCGAAGCGCTCGAGATCGAGCCCCAGTCGTTCGGCTCGCTGCCATAGATGGGGATCATCAACCCGCCCCCGATCGCCGTAGAGCGAGTCGACCATCGCGAAGAAACGACCCTGTTTGGCTGCCGCCTCGGCGGCAGCGTGCAGCGCCGGCGAGCGCGGATGCTTGCTGGCAACGGGAAAGTGGCGAAAGACGAGCCGGCCGGGTCGCTCCCGCAGGCGCGGCCAGTTGCCCGCGCAGCGCGGACAGCCGAGGTCGGCATAGACGACCAGCCCCTCCTCCCCCTCGCCGCGGACGTGATCGTCCGGCCCGACGGGCGGGATCGGTGCGCTCGTGAGGTTTTCCATCGCGCTACGAGAGCGCGTCGAAGATGACGTTGGCGCCGGGAAACTCGCCCGGATTGGGCGATTCGTAGGTCCAGGCGACCCTGCCGTCCTCATCGACGAGGACCAGCGTGCGGTTGGCGAAGCCCATCTTCTCCACGTAGGAGCCGTAGGCGCGTGCGACCTCCCCCTTGGGCTCGAAGTCCGAGAGCAGGGTCGTGTCGATGCCGAGCTTTTCCTGAAAGGCCTTGTGGGCGAAGAAACTGTCGACGCTGATCCCGACCAGCTCGACGCCCTTCTCGGCGATCTCGGGCTTTACCTCTTGGTAGATCGAGAGCTGGTCGCCGCAGACGGGGCTGAAGTCACCCGGATAGAAGACCAGCAGGACCTTGCGGCCGCGGTAGTCGGACAGCGAAACCTTTTCCCCGTCCTGATCGCGGAGGGTGAAGTCGGGGGCTTGCTCCCCGACCGCGATCATCGACGCAGGCCGAGCTCTTTGACCAGCGAGCGGTAGCGCTCGAGGTCGGTCTTCTCGAGGTAGCGCAGCATCCGCCGGCGCTTGCCGACGAGCATCAGCAGGCCGCGCCGCGAGTGGTGGTCTTTGGCGTGGGCGCGCAGGTGCTCGGTGAGTTCGTTGATCCGCTCGGTCATCAGCGCGATCTGGACCTCGGCGGAGCCGGTGTCGTTCTCGCCGCGGCCGTATTTGCCGATCAGCTCGCTCTTTTTCTCTTTGGTCAGGCTCATCTCGTAATCAGGGCCAAAAAAAATCGCGCGACTCAGCGCGACGGCCGCTGGAAATTAGCACAGACACGCCTGGCGTCCTCGACGTCGCGGTGCATCTGCGCGATCAGCTCGTCGACCTCGTGGTAGGCACGCTCCCCGCGCAGGCGCTCGACGAACGCCACCCGCAGGACCTTTCCGTAGAGGTCGTCCTCGTAATCGATCAGATAGGTCTCGATCAGGACCCCCCTCCCGCTCTCGAAGGTCGGCCGCACCCCGACGTTGACCGCCGCCGGCACGCCGTTGGCAAAGGCGGCGTAGACGCCATAGCCGGGAATCGCCAGCCGGTCGTCGGGAACGATGTTGGCGGTGGGGAAGCCGAGCTCGCGACCGCGCTGGTCGCCGGTTACGACTTCTCCCTCGACCATGAAGGGGAAGCCGAGACAACGTCGCGCCTGCGTCATGTCGCCGGCGGCGACCAAGGCACGGATACGGGTCGAGGAGACGGTCTCCCCGTCGATTTCGACGAGCGGCACGACCCGCGTCTCGAACTCGGAATGCGCTTCCAGCATTGCCGGGTCGCCTTTGGCTTTGGCGCCGAAGCGGAAGTTCTCGCCGACCGAGACTTGCTTGGCGTCGAGCTTCTCGGCCAGCACATGCTCGATGAAGTCCTCGGCGCTGCGATGGGCGAACTCCTCGTCGAAGGGAATCACCACCAGCTCCTCGACCCCGAGTCCCTCGATCACGTCGCGCTTTACCGCGAAGGGCATGATCAGCTTCGGAGTCGCCGCCGGGTGGAGCACTTCGAGCGGGTGCGGGTCGAAGGTGAGGACGGTGTCGGCGCCCTCGATCACCGCTTTGTGGCCGAGGTGGACGCCGTCGAAGGTGCCGATCGCGACGTTGCGGGGCCGCGGCTCGGCATCGGGGAGCGAGGTGACCTTGATGCTCATCTATCTCAGGGCCTCCCCGACTGCGGGAACCAGCTCCGCCACCCGCTCGGCCGGCAGCTCCTCGCCGGCGTTCTCGACGCCGAAGGGGCCGATGGCCGTCCGCCGCAGGTCTGAGCAGTAGGCGTCCTCGAGAGTCTCCACCAAGGTTCGGACATAGGTGCCGGCCGAGCATTCGATCTCGTAGTGGACATGCTCTCCCTCGCTGGAGAGGAGCTCGGCGCGGTGTACCTGCACGTCGCGCACCGGCGTCTCCACGACCTCGCCGCGGTGGGCCTTCTTGTAGAGCCTCTCCCCTCCCACCCGAACCGCCGAGGTCATCGGCACCCGCTGGCGGACGGTCCCGGTCGGCAGCTCCAGCGACTCCGGCACCCTTCCGGTCTCGGTCAGCTCGCCGTCCGGGTCCCCGGTGCTCGAGCGCCAGCCGAGACGGGCGGTCGCGAGGTAGGTCTTGGGCAACCCGACGAGGAAGCGCTGCAGCCGGGTGGCGCGGCCGAGCAGGACCAGCAGCAGTCCGGTGGCGAAGGGGTCCAGCGTGCCGGCATGCCCGGCCTTGCTGCCGCGCTCACGCCGGACCTGGGCGACGACGTCGTGCGAGGTGACGCCGGCCGGCTTGTCGCAGAGCAGCACGGTCCCGGAGTCGGCGCTCATCCTCAGGCGCCGAGCTGGGCGGCGACCTCGCCGCTGAGGAACTCGACCAGCTGCTCGAACTCCAGATCGGTGGAGAAACCGGCGGCGCGCTTGTGGCCGCCCCCGCCGTTCAGGCGGGCGATCGCGGAGACGTCGACCTCGCCGGCGCTGGAGCGGAGGCTGACCTTGCGGGCGGCGCGGCCGCGGTTGCCGAGGTCGCGGATCACGGCGGCGACCTTGACGCCGTCGATCGAGCGCAGGTGGTCGATCAGGCCCTCGGTCATCTCCTCGCCCGCCCCGGTCGCCTCGTAGTCGGCCGTGGTGATGTAGCTGATCGCGAGTCGTCCTTCGCAGTGGCTGGAGATCCCGTCGAGAGCGCGCGAGACCAGGCGCAGCTTCTCCAGCGGGACGTGCTCGTAGAGGCGCCGGTAGGTGTCGTCGACGTCGACGCCGGCGTCGATCAGGTCGGCGGCCACCCGGTGAGTGTGGGCCTTCGTGTTCTCGTACATGAACTTGCCCGTGTCGGTGATCAGGCCGACGTAGAGCGCCGAGGCGATCTCCGGGGTGATCTTGGCGCCTAGCAGGAGCGCCAAGTCGTAGACGATCTCGGCGGTGCAGGACGAGCCGACCTCGACCAGGTTGATGTCGCCGAAGCGAGTGTTGTCGTGGTGGTGGTCGATGTTGATGACGTCGTTGCCCCCCGCGGTCAGCCACTCGACCGGCATCCGGTCGATGTTGCCGCAGTCGAGGAAGACGACGGTGCGGTCGGCCATGTCGGCCGGGGGCTCGTGGAAGATCTCCTCCAGTGGCAGGAAGCGGTACTCGATCGGCAGCGGAAACTCCTTCGCCGCCATGAACATCACCGAGTCCTTGCCGAGCTGGGTTAGGACTTTGTGGAGGCCGAGCAGCGAGCCGAGGGCGTCGCCGTCGGGACCCTCGTGCGCGGTCAGCAGGAAGCGGTCGCGAGCCCGCAGCTCGGCTCCCACCCGCTCGATGTCGGAGGTGGCGACGTCGGGAGGCGAGCTCATTTCCGGTCCTCTTCCTCCTCGAGCAGTTCGGAGATCCGCACGCCCTGCTCGATCGTGTTGTCGTAGTGGAAGGTCAGGGTCGGGGTGCGCTTCATCCGCGTCTCTGCGGCGATCCGCGACTGGAGCACGCCGTGGGAGGAGCGCAACCCCTCCAGCGTCGCCTCCCGCTCGTCGCTGTCGCCGAACACGCTGACGAACACCTTGGCGGTGCGGAGGTCGGGGCTGGTCTCTACGGAAGTGACGGTCACGAAGCCGATACGGGGGTCGCTCAATTCACCTGCGATTGCCGCCCCCACGACCTCGCGAAGCACCTCGTTGATGCGCCGCATGCGGGGGCTGGCCATGCTACTCCAGGGTCTGCTCGACCTGTTTGGTCTGGAAGAACTCGAGCACGTCGTCCTCCTTCACGTCGGCGTACCCGTCGAGGACGATGCCGCAGTCCTGTCCCTCTTCGACTTCCTGGACGTTGTCTTTGAAACGGCGCAAAGATCCGAGCTGGCCGGTCCAGATCACCGTGCCCTCGCGGATCAGGCGGACGCTCGCATCGCGCCTGGCCTTGCCCTCGGCGACGATGCAACCGGCGATGCGGCCGACCTTGGAGGCTTTGAAGGTCTGTTTGACCAGCGCCTCGCCGATCGTCTCCTCGACCTCGATCGAATCCAGCAGACCCTCCATCGCGTTGCGCAGGTCTTCGGTGATTTTGTAGATGACCGAGTAGGTGCGGACGTCGACCCCCTCGCGAGCGGCGGCGCGTTTGGCATCGAGCAGGGGTCGGACGTTGAAGCCGATGATGATCGCGTCGGAAGCCGAGGCCAGCATCACGTCGGACTCGTTGATGCCGCCGGTCTGAGAATGGATGATGTTGATCGTGACGCGTTCCTGCGGCACCTTCGCGAGCTCGTCCTGGAGCGCCTCCAGGGAGCCGGCCACATCGGCCTTGAGGACGATGTTGAGCTCCTTGATTTCGCCCTCCTGGGCCCGGGCGAAGACCTCGTCGAGGCTGACCTTGCGGCCCTGGCGACGGGCCAGCGCCTCGGTTTTGAGCCGGTGGGCGCGCTCTCCGGCGAGCTGGCGTGCACGGCGGTCGTTCTCCACCGTCTGCACGAACTCACCGGCGTCGGCGACTCCGTCGAAGCCGAGCACCTCGACGGGCATCCCGGGCACCGCTTCCTCTACCGGTTTGCCGGTGAAGTCGTGCATCGCCCGCACACGGCCCCACTGGGGACCGGCGACAAGGGAATCGCCGACGCGGAGCGTGCCGCGCGCCACGAGGACGGTGACGACGGGGCCGCGACCCGGGTCGAGCTGTGACTCGATCACGTGGCCCGAGGCCGAAGTGTTCGGGTTGGCCGAAAGCTCCTCGAGCTCGGTGACGAGCAGGATCATGTCGAGCAGGTTGTCGAGGCCGTCCTTCGTCTTCGCCGAGACCTCGCAGAAGACGGTGTCACCTCCCCAGTCCTCCGGGACGATCTCCATCGAGGAGAGCTCGGTTTTGACTTTTTCGGGGTTGGCGCCCTCTTTGTCGATCTTGTTGACGGCGATGAGCATCGGCACGTCGGCGGCGCGGGCGTGGTCGATCGCCTCCTTGGTCTGCGGCATGACCCCGTCGTCGGCGGCGACGACGACCACGACCACGTCGGTGACCTTGGCGCCGCGGGCGCGCATCGCGGTGAAGGCGGCGTGGCCCGGAGTGTCGAGGAAGGTGATCGTCTTCTCGTCGTGGTGGACCTGGTAGGCGCCGATGTGCTGCGTGATGCCCCCGGCCTCGCCGGCGGCGACCTCGGTCTCGCGGATCGCGTCGAGCAGCGAGGTCTTGCCGTGGTCGACGTGACCCATGATCGTGACCACCGGCGGCCGGTCGACCAGGTCCTCGTCGGCGTCGGAGAACTCCGGCTCCTCCGGCTCCTCGTCGGCCGCGTGGATGATCTCGACCTTGCGGTCGTACTCGTCTGCAATCGCTTTCACCGAGTCGTCGGTGAGGGTCTGCGTAAGCGTCGCCATCTCACCCATCATCATCAGTTTTTTGATCACCTCGGCCGGAGCGAGACCGAGCGATTCCGCAACTTCGCGCACGGTCGCGCCGGAGTTGACACTGACCGCCTCAGGCTCAGCTGGCGTCGCCGGACCCATCGGCGGCTCCTCGAGCAGCGGTCGGCGACGGCGTCCGCCGCGGCGACGAGGCGGACGCTGCGGCGGCGGGCCCCCGCCCTGCTCCCGCCGGGATGCCTGGGAGTCGATCACCACGCGACGTTTTTTCGACGACGCGCCAGATCCGCCGCTGCCTTGCTGGGCACCGCCGGCGCGCACTGGTTTGGTCGAGGTCTGAGGGCCTTTCGAGGCGACGGGTTTGGGGGCCGGAGTCGCCACAGCGGGCGGAGCAGGTTTCTCGGCCGGTGGGGCGGGCGCTTTGCTCGCGGCTCCGCCGCCGTTGCCCTTAGCGGCCGAGATCGCCCTCAGCGCATCCGCCTCCTCGACGCTGGAAGCGGCCGCTTTGGCCTCGACGCCGGCCGCCTTCAGTGCAGCCAAGAGCTCCTTGGAACTGACGCCTTGCGCTTTGGCGATCTCGTGAACCCGTTTCTTTGCCACTAAGCCTGCTCCGCCTCCTCGGCGACTTCAGCATCCTCGCCAAGAGTCTCGCCGGAGACCTCCTCTGCTTCGGTGGCCTCCTGCTGAATGTCCTCTTCTATGGCTCCCTCGGTGGCAACTTCGTCAGCCGACTCGGCCCCCGCCCCGGGGCTTTCGTCCGGCTCCGTGAAGTTCGCTTCTGCCCGGCTCACCACCTCTTCGACCTGGCCCTCATCGGCATCCGGGTCGGCGAGGATCGCGATCTCCGCCTCGGAGACGTCGGCGAGGATCGCCGTCTGGCTGGTCTCGAAGCGCGAAAGCGCCTGGTGCTGGGGCAGGCCGCAGTAGGTCGAGCCGGGGATCGCCGCATTGGGACAGCGGCGACCGTTCGAGAGAACCGCCATGCAGCGACCGTCGAACTGTTCCTCGCCCTCGACCTCGACCTCGTGTTCTTCTGAGGCGAACTCGGTCTCGGACTTGATGTCGACGCGCCAGCCGGTGAGACGGGCGGCGAGGCGGGCGTTCTGACCGTCGCGACCGATCGCCAGCGAGAGCTGGTCGTCGGGGACGATCACCGTAGCCTGGCGCTCCTCGTCGTCGACGATCACCTCGCGCACGCGCGCCGGTGAGAGCGCTTTGGCGACGAAGCGGGCGGGCTCGTCGTTGTGGGGGATGATGTCGATCTTCTCGCCTCGCAACTCGGAGACGACCATCCGCACCCGCGAGCCGCGCGGGCCGACGCAGGCGCCGACAGGGTCGACGCCGTCGGCATGGGAGACGACGGCGATCTTCGAGCGGTAACCGGGCTCGCGGGCGACGCCGACGATCTCGACCAGCTTGTCGGCGATCTCCGGCACCTCGAGCTCGAACAGGCTTTTGATCAGCTCCGGGCTGCGGCGGGAGACGACGATCGCCGGCCCTTTGGTCGAGTCGGAGACATCGGTGATCACGGCCTTGATCCGCATCCCGTGGTCGTAGCGCTCGTTGTAGACCTGCTCGGATTTCGGCAGCAGCGCCTCGACCCGCTCGCGCAACTGGACCAGCGTGTAACGCTTGTCCGACTGCTGGATGATCCCGGTGATCAGCTCGCCGACCCGGTCCTGGTACTCGTCGTACATCATCTGCCGCTCCGCCTCGCGGATCCGCTGCAGGATCACCTGCTTGGCGGTCTGCGCGGCGATCCGGCCGAAGTCTTCGGGGGTGACGTCGCGGGTGCTGATCTGATCCTCGTAGGGAGCGATCATCTCCGGGTCGAGCTCGGGATCCTCCGGCTCTTTCATTTCGCCGGTCTCCGGATCGACCTCCGGCTCCTCCTGCTGTTCGGCCGCTTCGGCCAGCAGCTTCTCCTCCAGCTCGGGCGGCAGGATCAGCTCGAAGACGCGGAAATCACCGGTTTCGTGGTCGAGGTCGACGCGCGCGTATTTCGCGGCTTCAGGAGTCTTCTTGTAGGCGGAGAGGAGAGCGTCCTCCAGGGCATCCATCAGCGTGTCGGCTGAGATGCCCTTCTCCTGCTCGAGCGCTCTGACTGCGTCGACGATCTCTTTGGTCACTGCGCTGACTCCTTGCTTTCGGAACTGGTGGCGGGGCGGCGGTATTTCGGGCCGGGCGAAGAGACCTCCAGCGAGTAATCGACCAGCAGGTGGCGCAGGTGCTTCGTCGCTCTCTCGCAAAGAGCGAGGTCCACTCCGTCGGGATGGTCGATGAAAAGACGCAGCGTGTCGTTCCTCGGTTTCTCGAGGGCGACGACGTCGATCTCCGGATCCAGCCCGGAGAGCTCCTGCTGAAGGTCTTGCTCGGTGGGGTCGGTCATGCCTAGGTATTTGGGGTGGAGGCGTAAAAAAAGTGGGCCAGGCCCACTTCTCGACACACATCAGGGACAAAAAAGCTTGAAGCCAGTATAGCCCGCTCAGCTTGCCGGCTGGGCTGCTTTCCCCCGCAAGCGGTCGACTTCGTCCAGGATCGCCTCGGCGACGGCCTCCTTGGAGTCGATCGGCACCTCGATCTCGGACTCGGCGCTGATCAGCGTCACCGCGTTGCGATCGCTCTCGAAACCGATCTCCGGGTTGGAGACGTCGTTGAGCACGATCAGGTCGGCGCCCTTGCGGCTGAGCTTGCCGCGGGCCCGCTCCACCGCATCTCCCCCGTGCTCGGCGGCAAAGCCGACAATCGCCTGCCCCTCCCGGCGGGCAGACGAGAGCTTGGCAAGGATGTCCTCGGTCGGCTCCAGGGAGAGCTCCAGGGAGCCGCTGCGTCGCAACTTCCCGGCGGCGGGCTCGGCGGTGCGGAAGTCCGCGGGAGCGGCCGCCATCAGCAGCACGTGCGTGCCGCTGAACTCCAGCTCGGAGGCTGCGGCCAGCTCGGCCGCGGTCTGGACGTCGACCCGCCGCACCCCTGCCGGCGACGGCAGGGAGACGTTGGCGGCGATCAGCGTCACCTCGGCTCCGCGTTTCGTCGCGGCGCCGGCCAGGGCGATTCCCATCCGGCCGCTGGAGCGGTTGCCGATGAAGCGGACGGGGTCGATCGGCTCGCGCGTGCCGCCGGCGGTGACCAGAACCCGCAGCCCGTCCCAGGGGCGGCTTCCTGCCGGCAGCGCCGCCTCGACGCGCGCCAGCAACTGCCCGGGGTCGGGAAGGCGGCCGCGCCCGAACTCGCCGCGGGAGGCCAGCTTCCCCTCCTCCGGCTCGATCACCTCGACGCCGCGGCCGCGCAGCGTCTCCAGGTTCGCCTGGGTGGCGGCATCCGCGTACATACGGTCGTTCATCGCCGGCGCCACCAGACGCGGCGCCGTGCAGGCGAGGAACGAGGTCGTCAGCATCGAGTCGGCCGCCCCCGTGGCCAGCTTCGCCACCGTGTTGGCCGAGGCCGGGGCGACCAGATAGGCGTCGCAGCGTGCCGCCAACTCGAGATGTCCAATCGGATCATGCGAAGACTGCTCCTCGCCGGGAAAAACGCCGCGCATCGGATCGCGCTCGAACTCCGAGATGAGGACGGGGGCCCCGACGATCCCCTCGAAGGAGGCGGCGCCGACGAAGCGGGTTGCGGTCTCGGTCATCACCACCCGCACGCCATGGCCGGCAAGGGTAGCCAGCCGAGCCATCTCGAGGGCCTTGTAAGCGGCGATGCCGCCGCTGACGCCTAGGAGGATCCGGGCCATGGTCCCCTAATGAAAGCGCCCCGCGAGGGGCGGGGCGCTGAGACCGCTAGGTCCGGTACTCGTATTTCAGTTTGCCCTCGGCGAGCTCTTCGAGCGACATCGAGAGGTAGTTCCTCTCGGCGTTGGTCTCGACCATCGGCGGCGGGTACTCCCCGAAACCGCCCTCTCCGAGGTTGTGGAAGTAGCTGTTGATCTGGCGAGCGCGCTTTGCCGCGACGACGACGGCGGCGTAATGAGAATCGGCGTGGTCCAGAAGCTTGTCTACGCGTGGTTTGATCATCTAGCGGTCGAGTCTAGCTCAGAGCGAACGGTGGCCACCAGTTCGGCGGCAGCCCGACCGAGGTCGTCGTTGACCACGCAGTGGTCGAAGTCGCCTTGGGCGGCCATCTCCTGCTCGGCGACCTTGAGTCGCGAGTCGATCGCCTCCGACGAGTCGGTGCCCCGGCCTGCGAGTCGCTCCCGCAATACCGCGGGGTCGGGAGGGGCGATGAAGATCTGGACTGAGTCCAGATCGATCTGCCTGACCTGCTGGGCGCCCTGCACCTCGATCTCGAGGACCACGGAATGACCCGCCGCCAGGCGCCGTTCGACCTCGCTGCGCAAGGTTCCATAACGATTACCGCTGTAGGTGGCGAACTCGAGGAAGTCCTTTTCCTCGACTCGCTGCTCGAACTCCTCGGGGGTGAGGAAGTGGTAATCGCGCCCGTTCACCTCCCCCTCGCGCGGCGCCCGAGTGGTGGCCGAAATCGAGAGCTCGAGGTTCGGGACCTCCCTCAGCAGCTCCTTGATCAGGGTTCCCTTGCCGACTCCCGACGGGCCGGTGATGACGAAGACCTTGCTGGCCATGCGGCCGCAGATACTTACCGCTGGGGCGGTCGCTATCGGCGGAGCTGGGAGATCAGCTCGGCGCGCTGGCGCTCGGAGAGGCCGCCGATCGTCTTCGACGGCGAGATCCGGCACTGGTTGAGGATGCGGTTGGCCTTCACCCGGCCGTACTTGGGGACGGCGAGGAGCATGTCGAAGACCTTCGCGGTGAGGACGTACTCCGGCGGGTCGAGCAGAACCGTCTGGATATTCGCCCGGTTCGCCTTCAAGTCCTTCTTCAGCTTGGCGCGCGCGGTGCGGATGTCGTTGGCGCGCTTGAGGGCCTCCATCCTCTGGTCGAGGGATCGTTCGGGCGCCGCGAGCGAAGATTTGACTGAGGGGGCCGGCATGTGGGCGGCGAGTATAGCCGCGGCTCGGGGGCGCGCAAGGCGACCGGGGCGAAAAGCCCCAAAATTCGTCTCAACCTCTACTCGAGGTCGAGCGCGCCCACGCCTGATACGGCTTGGGACACGCTGGTTTCCAGCTCCTTTGCCACTCGCGAGCCGGCGCGCGGGTCTCGAAAACTCTCCGTTCCGACGGCGACCAGCGACGCTCCCGCGGCCAGAAACTCGGCCGCGTCGGCCCCGGTGGAGACCCCCCCCATCCCGATCAGCGGCAGCTCAGCCGCGGCGCGAACGGCCCGCAGCTGCTGCAGGGCGATGGGGCGCACCGCCGGGCCTGAAAGCCCTCCGTGACCCGCGGCAAGCGCCGGTCGGCCGGTAGCCGGGTCGATCGCGCTCGCCTTCAGCGTGTTGATCAGGGAGACCGCATCCGCCCCACCCTCTTCCGCGGCGACCGCGACCGCCTCCGGGTTGGCGACGTTGGGGGTCAGCTTCACGATCAGCGGCTTCGTAGTCAGAGGCCGCAGCGTTTCCAAGAGCGCCTCCGTCTCCGTCGGCTGCTCGCCAACGATCAGGCCGGAGTGCACGTTGGGGCAGGAGACGTTGAGCTCGATCGCCGCCACCTCGTCTCGGGCTGCGACGGCCTCGACCAACCGCGCGAACTCGGGCCGCCCAGTTGCCATTACCGAAACGATCAACGGCACCGGCAGCTCCGCCAACTGCGGAAGGTCCTCCGCCAGAAACCCCTCGAGTCCCTTGTTCGGAAGCCCGATCGAGTTGATCATCCCTGCAGGCGTCTCCCAGATCCGCTGGGGTGCATTACCGGCCCGCGGCTCCGGCGTGATCGTCTTCGAAACGAAGGCAGAGAACGGAAAGTCTTCAAGAAGCTCGTCGCCGAAAACCCTCCGCGCGGCTATCGCGTCATAAGTACCCGATGCGTTGATTACGGGATGCGTCAGCTCAATCCCACAAAACTCAGACATGGGCCACCTCGGCGACCGCATCCCCCCGCACTACCGGCCCGTCGACGCAGAGGCGCATGTAGCCCCCCTCGGGCTTTGGCACCGCGCATCCGAAACAGGCCCCGAACCCGCAGGCCATCGGCGACTCCAGCGCCAGCTCGCAAGCGACGCCGCTCTCGGAGCAGAGTGCCCGTACCGCCTCCAGCATCGCCGGCGGGCCGCAGGAGTAGACGACTGCTGAAGTGGCGTCGTCGCCGGCGAACATCGTGGCGAGGAGGTCGGTGACGTAGCCCTGGTGGCCGGCGTGGCCGTCCTCGCTGGCGAGGCGGACGTCGGGGCATAGGGCGTCGCCGGAGCAGAAGAGCTCGTTCAGGCCGCCGGAGTGGGCCTCGTTTCGGAAGCCCAGCAGGACGCGGAGAGGAATGCCTCGTTCGACCAGGTGGCGGCGCCAGATGGCCATCGGGGCGATGCCGATTCCCCCGCCGAGGAGGATCGCGCCCGCTGCGTCTGGATTGACTTGCTTCGGGGTGGAGAAGGAGTTGCCGAGGGGCCCGGTGACCCAGACTGACTCGCCTGACTCCAGATCGCAGAGGCGATTGGTCCCGGGGCCGACGCCCTCGACCAGGAAGTCGAGCCGGACGCCGTCTTTGGCCGGCGCGGTCTCGGCGACTGAGATCGCCCGGGGAAGAAAAGGCCGTCCCCCTCCCTCCCCCCAGCTCCGCTCGCTGGCGAGCATGTAGAACTGCCCGGGATTGGGGGTCGGTCCTTCCCCGTCGAGGAGGGAGAAGATCCGGTAGCCGCCGGAGGCCTTGTTCTCCGTGACCTCGCAGCGGCGCCGGCCAAAGGGGGCATTCATCGCGCCTCGGCGGCCCTTACCTGACCGTCGTGGATCTCCTGCAGCGAGCGCACCTCCGCGTCACCCTGCTTGCCGGCCGCGATCGCGCGCGCGGCGGCGGTCGCGCCCGTCATCGTCGTCACGCAGGGGATTCCGTTGCGCACGGCGGCGGTGCGGATCTCGTAGCCGTCGGTTCGGGCGCCGGACCCGGTCGGAGTGTTGATCACGAGGTCGCATTCGCGCTTGCGGATCAGGTCGAGAACGTGCGGCGAGCCTTCCTGCAGCTTGTTGATCCGGGTCACCGGCACCCCCATCCGCTCGATCGCCTGCGCGGTTCCCGCGGTGGCGATCACCTCGAAGCCGAGGTCGTGGAAGCGGGTCGCGAGCTGGGTTGCCGCGGCCTTGTCGGTGTCGGTGACGGTGATGAAGACCGAGCCGGATTCCGGCAGTCGCACCCCGGCCGCGGCCTGGGCCTTGCCGAAGGCGGTCGGGAAGTCCGCGGCGATCCCCATCACCTCGCCGGTGCTCTTCATCTCCGGCCCCAGCACCGAGTCGGCCCCGGCGAAGCGGGCGAAGGGCAGCACCGCCTCCTTGACGCTGACGTGCTCCGGCATGCCCTCGGGCAGCTCCTTCTGGTCGGCCAGCTTCTCCCCCAGCATCAGCCGGCAGGCGAGCTTCGCCAGCGGCACCCCGATCGCCTTGGAGACGAAGGGGACGGTGCGGGAGGCGCGCGGGTTGGCCTCGATCACGTAGAGGTCGCCGCCCGCGACCCCGTACTGGATGTTGATCAGGCCGATGACGCCGAGCTCGAGCGCGATGCGCTCCGAGGTGGCGCGAATCTTCTCCAGCATCTCCTCGCCGAGGCTGAGCGGCGGGATCACGCAGGCCGAGTCGCCGGAGTGGACCCCGGCCTCCTCGACGTGCTGCATGATCCCGGCGACGTAGACCTGCTCGCCGTCGCCGAGCGCGTCGACGTCGACCTCGATGGCGTTCTCGAGGAAGCGGTCGAGCAGCAGCGGGTGCTCCTGGTCGGCCTTGACGTGCGCCTCCAGGTAGGCCTGCAGGTCGTCGGTCGAGTAACAGATCTCCATCGCCCGGCCGCCGAGCACGTAAGAGGGCCGGACCAGCAGCGGGAAGCCGACCCGTTCGGCCACCGCGGTGGCTTCCTCGGCCGAGAACGCGGTGCCGTACGGCGGCGCCTTGACGCCGAGGCGCTCCAGCATCTCGCCGAAGCGGCCGCGGTCCTCCGCCAGGTCGATCGCGTCCACCGGGGTACCGAGCAGCGGCACGCCCGCTTCTTCGAGGGTGCGGGCGAGCTTCAGCGGAGTCTGGCCGCCGAACTGGACGATCACGCCCTCCGGCCGCTCCTGCTCGCAGACGGCGAGCACGTCCTCGGCCGTCAGCGGCTCGAAGTAGAGCCGGTTCGAGGTGTCGTAGTCGGTCGAAACCGTCTCCGGGTTGCAGTTGACCATCACCGCGTCGCGGCCGAGCTCGCGGGCGGTCATCGCGGCGTGGACGCAGCAGTAGTCGAACTCGATTCCCTGTCCGATGCGGTTCGGGCCGGCGCCGAGAATCACCACCGAGTCGTTCTCGCCGCGGCGTATCTCGTTGGCGGGCGAGGCGCCGTCGTGGCGCATCCGCTCGTGGCCGGAGTAGTAGTAGGGCGTCGCCGCCTCGAACTCGGCGGCGCAGGTGTCGACCGCCTTGTAGGTGCGGGCGAGGCCGTCGGTGCCGTCCCCCTCCTCGGCGAGCGCCTGCAGCTCGCGCAGGAACCAGCGGTCGACCATGCAGGCCTCGTGCACCGCCTCGACGTCGAGCCCCCGCTTGAAAGCGGTCAGGACGAGGTCGAAACGCTCCGCGCTGGGGATCGCGATAGCCGCCAGCAGATCCTCGTCGGACTCCGGAACGTCTGGCGCGCTGTCCAGCTCGCGCGAGCGCATCGCCTTGGCGAAGGACTCGCGGAAGGTGCGGCCGATCGCCATCGCCTCTCCCACGCTCTGCATGTAGGTCGAGAGCCGGCCCTCGGAGCCGGGGAACTTCTCGAAGGCGAAGCGGGGGATCTTGGTGACGACGTAGTCGATCGTCGGCTCGAAGGAGGCCGGCGTGGCGCGGGTGATGTCGTTGGGGATCTCCTCCAGTGCGTAGCCGACCGCCAATTTCGCCGCCATCTTCGCGATCGGGAATCCGGTCGCCTTGGACGCCAGCGCGGAAGAGCGGGAGACGCGCGGGTTCATCTCGATCACCGCGATCTCGCCGTTGTCCGGGTTGACCGCGAACTGGACGTTGGAGCCGCCGGTCTCGACCCCGATCGCCCGGATCACCTTGATCGCCTGGTCGCGGAGGTCCTGGTAGAGCGGGTCGGTGAGGGTCTGAGCGGGGGCGACCGTGACCGAGTCGCCGGTGTGGACGCCCATCGGGTCGACGTTCTCGATCGAGCAGATAATCACGACGTTGTCGTTGCGGTCGCGCATCACCTCGAGCTCGAACTCGCCCCAGCCGATCACGGACTCCTCGACCAGGACCTGGTTGATCGGGCTGGCGGCGAGACCCTCGGTGACGACCTGGCGCAGCTCGGTCTCGCTGCGACCGATGCCGCCACCCTGGCCGCCCATGGTGAAGGCGGGCCGGACGATGGCCGGCAAGGTGATGCGACCGTCGGCCAGGGCCTCCTCCACCTCTCCCAGCGATTCGACCGTCATCGACCACGGGATCCGCAGGCCGTGCTCGTTCATCGTCTTGCGAAATTCCTCGCGGTCCTCTGCGCGTTTGATGGCCGCTGCGTCGGCGCCGATCAGCTCGACACCGAGACGTTCCAGGGTCCCGTCTTCGAACAGGTTCATCGCGATGTTGAGCGCGGTCTGGCCGCCGAGGGTCGGCAGCAGCGCGTCGGGCCGCTCCTTTTCGATGATCTTCGTCACCGGCCCGGGCAGCAGCGGCTCGATGTAGGTCGCGGTGGCGAACTCGGGGTCGGTCATGATCGTCGCCGGGTTCGAGTTGACCAGGACGACTTCGTAGCCCTCCTCGAGCAGGACCTTGCAGGCCTGCACGCCCGAGTAGTCGAACTCGGCCGCCTGGCCGATCACGATCGGCCCCGAACCGATCAGGAGGATCTTCTGGATGTCCTCGCGTTTAGGCACTTCCCACCTCCCGCGCCCCTGCCAGGCGCTGTTCCAGGTTTTGTCGGACCGAGGGCCACTCGTCGTCGACGACCGAGAAGTAGGCCGAGTCGCGGACGCCGGTCACCGGCATCAGCATGTGCTTGCGGAAGACGCCCTCGAACTTCGCCGGCAGCGCTTCCATCGCGCCGCGCGAGCGCTCGTTGCGGGCATCGGTCTTCAGCTCCACCCGCATGCAGCCGAGCTGCTCGAAGGCGAAACTGAACATCAGGAGCTTTGCCTCGACGTTGGCGCCGCTGCGCCAGGCCGAGGGAGTCAGCCAGGTCCAGCCGATCTCGACGCCGTCGTGGATCGGGCGCGGCGCGAGAAAGGAGGAACTGCCGAACGGGTCGCCGGCGGAGCTCAAGGTGGCGTAGCCGAATTCCTCTCCCAGCTTGCGGGCGAGCAGCCGGCCGTCGAACCACTGGTCGAAGCGCTCGTCGGATTCGGTCACGCGGCGGTCGATCCACTGCCAGATCTCCGGGTGCCCGGCGACCGAGCGCAACGGCTCGCGGTGCTCCTCGACCAGCGGCTCCAGCCTGACCAGGCCTCCTTCCAGGGGGCGGTCGGGGGGCGGCCAGATCACGCCGCCAGCTCCAGGAAGCGCCCGAAGAGGTGGCGGGCGTCGTGCGGGCCGGGACCGGCCTCGGGGTGGTACTGAACGGTGGCGCCGGAAACGTCGCGCAGGACCAGGCCCTCGACCGTACGGTCGTAGAGGTTCAGCTGGGAGAGCTCGGCGACGCCGAAGTCGGTGTTCCACCGCACTGGCTCGTCGCCCTCGATCTTCGCCTCTCCCCCCGGTCCGACGACGGCAAAGCCGTGGTTCTGGGAGGTGATGTCGATGCGGCCCGTCTCCAGGTCCTTGACCGGGTGATTGGAGCCGCGGTGGCCGAAGGGGAGCTTGTAGGTCTCGAGTCCGACGGCGCGACAGAGCAGTTGGTGACCGAGGCAGATTCCGAAGACCGGCTTCGCGCCGATCACGCCGCGGACGGTGTCGACGACGTAGTCGAGGGCAGCCGGATCGCCGGGGCCGTTGGCGAGGAAGACGATGTCGGGCTCCTCCGCCAGCACCTGCTCCGGGGTGCTCGTGCAGGGCAGCAGCGTCAGCTGGCAGCCGTGCTCGCGCAGCTGGCGGACGATGCTGAGCTTGATCCCGGTGTCGATCCCGACCACGTGAGGGCCATCGCCCTCGAAGCGCACCGGCTCGCTCGGGGTGACGGTGCGGGCGAAGTCGGCACCGTCCATCGCCGGCTCGGCGGCGATTCGTTCGCGCGCCTCTGCTTCCGGGATCTCCGCCGGGAAGATGCCGCCGCGCATCGCGCCCTTGTCGCGGAGATGCCGGACCAGGGCCCGGGTGTCGACGCCGCTGATCGCCGGCACGCCGCAGTCGTCGAGCCAGTCGAGCCAGCCGCCCTCGGCGGTGGCGACGTCTTCGCCGTTCTTGGCGTCGCGCATGACCACCCCGCGGGCGTGAACGCGGTCGGACTCCATCGCCGCGGCGGAGACGCCGTAGTTGCCGATCAGCGGATAGGTGAAGACGATGATTTGACCGGCGTAGGAGGGATCGGTGACGGCCTCCTGGTAGCCGGTCATCGAGGTGTTGAAGACGACCTCGCCGGTGACGGCCCCCGCAGACCCGCAGGCGAGCCCGTCAAGGCGCGTCCCGTCCTCGAGCAGCAGATAGGTCTCGCTCATGCGGCCACCCCCAGCGAGAAGCTGCGCAGGCGGAAGGCGACCTGACCGGCGGCGACGGTCATCAGCACCCGGCCCGAAAGGGTGCGGCCGGCGCACCAGGAGTTGGCGGAGCGGCTCTCGTAGCCGTCCTCGCCGACCGTCCACTCGGCGCCGAGGTCGCAGAGGGCGACGTTCGCCTCCGATCCGGGCGCCAGGCTCGGACGCCGTAGATCGAAGGGCTCGGCACCGCCCGCCATCCGCTCGACGAGGAGGGCGAGGTCGATCACGCCAGGGAGCACAAGCTCGGTGTGCAGGGCCGCGAACGCGGTCTCGAGGCCGGTCACCCCCATCGCCGCCTGCTCGAAGGGAACTTCCTTTTCCTCGGGTTGGTGCGGGGCGTGGTCGGTGGCGATGCACTCGATCGTGCCGTCTCGCAGGCCGTCGATCAACGCCAGCCGATCGCGTTCCTCGCGCAGCGGCGGGTTCATCTTGTGCCGGTGCGGATCGAGGCCGCGGACGGCCTCGTCGGTGAGGCAGAGGTGGTGCGGGCTGGCCTCGGCGCTGATCTGGACGCCGGCGGCCTTGGCGGCGCGCACGACCTCGACCGACTCCGCGGCGGAGAGGTGCTGGACGTGGATGCGGGCGCGCTCGTAGCCGGCGAGGGCGGCGTCCCGGGCGACCATCGTCGACTCGGACACAGAGGGAACGCCGGCCAGGCCCAAGGCGGCCGACACCGCGCCCTCGTGCATGGCGCCGTCGCGGGAGAGACGCGGGTCCTCCTCGTGCAGGGCGATGTTGCCGCCGCAGAGGTGCTGGTACTGGAGGGCACGCCGCATCACTCCGGCGTCGACGATCGGCAGGCCGTCGTCGGAGAACCCGATCGCGCCGGCTTCGCGCAGTTCGACCATCTCGGTCAGCTCGGCCCCCTGCATGCCCTTGGTCACGGTCGCGAGGAAGCCGACCGGGACCGAGGCGCCGGTGCGGGCTTGTTCGCGCAGGGCGTTGACGTCGGCGGCGGTGGAGACCGGCGGCTGGGTGTTGGCCATCGCCAGGATTCCGCAGTAGCCCCCGGCCGCGGCGGCGCGGGTCCCCGTCTCCACGTCCTCCTTGTGCTCCTGACCGGGGGTGCGGAGGTGGACGTGCGGATCGAAGAAGGCCGGGAAGGCGTGCAGCCCCTCCGCCTCGACGACCTCTGCGCCGGCGGCATCGGCCTCGCCAGCCGACGCAAGCGCGGCGATCTCGCCATCGCGGATGACGACGTCGTGGACGGAGTCGATCCCCGCAACCGGGTCCAGCACGGTCGCCCGCCGCAGGATCAGGTGCGCGTCTGGGCCCGAGCGCATGTCGAGCGCTTCGCGGAGGCTCATGCCGGGGTCCCGATCGGGGTCGGCCGACTGTCCTCGCCCTCGCCCGTGGGCACCTGCCCCTCGCTCCCGGCGAGCAGCTCGTAGAGGATCGCCATCCGCACGACCAGCCCGGCGGCGACCTGCTCGGTGATCAGCGACTGCGGCGAGTCGATCGCCTCGCCGGAGAGCTCGACCCCGCGGTTGACCGGGCCGGGATGCATCAGCAGCTGGCGCGGGTTGAGGCGGCGGGTGTCGATCTGGAAGTTGGCGGCGTACTCGCGCAGCGAGGGGACGAAGCTCTCGCTCATCCGCTCCTTCTGCATCCGCAGCGCGTAGACGACCTCGGCCTCCTCGACCCCGTCGAGGGTGTAGGAGACGTCGCAGCCGAGCTCCTCGATCCCGCGCGGGATCAGCGTCGGCGGTCCGCAGACGGTGACCTCGGCCCCCATCCGCGCGAAGGCGATCAGGTTAGAGCGGGCGACGCGGCTGTGGAGGACGTCGCCGACGATCCAGATCCGCACCCCCTCCAGCGAGCCGAGGCGGCGCCGCAGCGTGTAGACGTCCAGCAGCGCCTGGCTCGGGTGCTCGTGCTTGCCGTCGCCGGCGTTGATCACCGCGGCGGAGGTCCAGCCGGCGACCATCTGCGCGGCCCCGGCGTAGGGGTGGCGGATCACGATCGCGGCGGGATCGTAGGCGGAGAGGGTGGCAACCGTGTCCTTCAGCGACTCGCCCTTCTCGACCGAGGAGCCGGCTGCCTTGACCGAGACGACGTCGGCGGAGAGGCGCTTGGCGGCGAGGTCGAAGGAGCTGGAGGTGCGGGTGCTCGACTCGTAGAAGAGCGAGACGACCGTGCGGCCGCGCAGCGTCGGCACCTTCTTGATGTCGCGTCGGCCGACCTCGGCGAAGCTCTCGGCGCGATCGAGGATCGCTTCGATCTCCTCGCGCGAGAGCCGCTCGATCGAAAGCAGGTGTTTCATCGGGTCACCTCCACTTGGGTGGGCTCGGAGATCGTCACCTGGTCGCGGCCGTCGACCTCCTCGAGCAGGACGTTGACGCGCTCCCCGCGCGCGGTTGGCAGGTTCTTGCCGACGTAGTCAGGGCGGATCGGCAGCTCGCGATGGCCGCGGTCGCAGAGGACCGCGAGCTGCACCCGCCGGGGCCGGCCGTAGTCGAAGAGGGCCTCGATCGCGGCACGAACGGTGCGGCCGGTGTAGAGGACGTCGTCGACGAGGACGACGGTGCGCTCGCTCAGGTCGAAGTCGATGTGGGAGGCGTGGACGACCGGCTGGGCGGCGGGCGCCTTGGCGCCGACATCGTCCCGGTAGAAGGAGATGTCGAGGTCCCCGATCGGCAGGTCGCTGCCGGTCAGCTCGCCGAGGAAGACGTGGAGGCGGCGGGCGAGGATCGCGCCGCGGGTATGGATGCCGACGACCGCCAGACGCTCGGAATCGGGGTTCTTCTCGGCGATCTCGTGCGCGATCCGCCGCAGCGTTCGCGTCAAATCGTCGTGCTCCAGCACGACCTTCTCACTCACTTGGATGGCTACCTTCCTGGCCTCGCGGGACCGGGTTAAAGGACGACATCACAGTAGCAGTGGGGGCGGCGGCGAGGCCGGGTAGGACCTCGGCGGACAAC
>DATEOT010000145.1:0-6584 GCA_035273795.1 Solirubrobacterales bacterium
CCCCGCCCCAATGCCTACCTTGGATCGTCGATCAGCAACTCGACGTTCCGGTCTTTAGCCAACCCTTCGCCAATCGGAGCCCCCGACTGGAGATCGTTGAAGGACATCGTCCGCCCCGCCGAGGCGAGGTCGTTGAAGTCCATCGCCGAAGCCGCGGTTCCCGGCGCCGGCGCGGCCGCCTGGCCGACGTGGTCGACGATCGTGCCGAAGATCGAGAGCGTGCCGTCGTGGTTGTCGAAGATCTCGAGCAGGCGCGTCTGCTGGGGCCAGTCGGCCTCGGCGGCGACGCGGATGCTCCAGAAGCCGCCTTCCCCGCTCGGGTTGGGGAAGGCGTTGACGATGTTGTCGTGCGAGTGGCCGGCGACCCAGGCGATCGCGTTGGGGAATTCGTGCAGCAGGTTCACCGCGTCGGCCTGGAGGTGGATCGGGAACGAGAACCGCGGGTCGAGGTCGCAACCGGGGTTGAGGTCGTGGCCGTGCGAGTCGGCGACCGTGCAGGGCGGCGCCAGCTCGTCGGGGGCGTCGGCGGTCAGGCTCTCCGGCGCGTGGTGGCTGAAGAGGACGACCAGCTCGTCGGCCGCGGTCGCCGCCTGCAGCTGCCCCCGCAGCCATTTGAACTGCGGGTCGTCGATGTTGCCGTCGGAGGTCGATTTGCCGGACGGGGTGAGGATCGTGCCGGCCTCGGCGACGGTGTCGACGGAGATGAACCGCAGCCCCGGCTGCGGGCTCCACGAGTAGTAGCCGGCGGCGCCTTTGGAGGCCGTCTCCTGGACGGGGTCGATCAGGTCGAAGCCGTGGCCGTCGGCCTGGGCACCCGCTTTGAAGACGTCCTTGAACTGCTTCTTGGAGACGAACCGCCGCTGCGGGTCGCCGGGGACGAGGATCGTGTTCTGCGGGCTGGTCAGGAACGAGGCGAGCAGGTTCGCCGGGTTCAGCAGCGAGGCCAGCAGGGCACTCGCGTTTTCGGGGTTGGAGACCGGGCCCATCGGCTTCAGGCAGCCGGTCGCGACCTGCTCGAAGGCGGCGTTGGCGGCCGCGTTCCCCTGCACCAGCGCGTCGTGGTTGCCGAAGGCGACGTAGGAGGGGACGTCCAGCCCGGTCGCCGTGAACGGCTGCTGGGCGCGGTCCATCAGGCCGGGATATTTCGGCCAGGCGGCGTGCACGCCTTTCGGCACGTCGGGGTCGTAGAACTCGGGGAAGGTGCCCTCGATGTAGTCGTCGTAGTCCTGGACGCCGGTGTAGCGGGCCGCCTCGGCGGCGCCGGGGACGAACAGGTTCGGGCAGAGCGGGTGCGAGTAGGTCGATTTGCCGACGCCGCTGTTTGGATTCAGCGGGCCGCCCTCGAGCAGGGTCCGCACCCAGAGCGTCTCGTTCAGCTGCTGGCTGTCGGCGAGATCGCCGGTGTTGATCGTCAGGCCCATCGTCGCGCGGGCGCCGCTGCCGTCGGGGACAGGGCTGGCGGCGGTGAACTGGTTGACCTGGCGGATCATCGCCTCGGTGATCTGGGGCTCCAGCGCCTCCCAGGGACGCCAGGCGGCGCCGAAGGGGAGGTTGAGCGGGGTCGAGAGCGGGTCGATCACCTCGACCCGGGCCGGCGACTCCTCGTCGGCGAGCTGGAAGTCGGAGAGCTGGCCGAAGTAGAGGAGCGAGCTGCGGCGAGCGTCGCGACCCGCCTGCGCGGGCGCCAGCTCTTCGCGCACGGTGTAGCCCTCACCCGGTCCTAGTTTGAGGAAGTCAAAGGTGCCGCTCGTGGCCGGGACCACGCGCTGTTCCAGCGTCGTTTTCCCTTCCGTGTCGGAGACCGCCGCCAGCGCCGCGGTCGAGCTGACCGCCAACACCGCCAAGGCCCCGATCAGGACACCGAACCGGACAACCGCTCCCCGAAGCTTCATTTCCCACCTCTGACTGGACTGGACTGGACTGGACAAAAGGACTGAGTAGTACCGCTTCTTCACAGCCTACTCACTTTTAGGTGAGAAATGTTTTGCGTAGGTTGTTCAAGCTGGGCCCCGCAGCGGCCGATCCATTCAGGGTGTCGCACACCGCCACCCCCGCCACCGCGCTCGACGCGGAGGATCTCGCCACCCTGGGACGCACCTGTGGCCTGCCCCTGGGCGCCTTTCGGGACGAGCATCTCGGCAAGCAACTGCGCAGCTCCCTGGCCGCAACCGGCTGCGGCTCGGTCGCCGAGCTGACCGAACGGGTGCAGGCGGACCCGAAGCTGCGCGAGCGGCTGCGCGCCGCGATCGCCAACTCGGTCACCGGCGCCCGCCGCGACCCGCAGCAGTTCAAGCTGCTGGAAGAAGAGCTGCTGCCCCCGCTGTTGCAGGGAGGGGGAACGCTCCGCATCTGGTCGGCCGGCTGCAGCGACGGCTCCGAGCTCTTCGACCTCGCCGCCCTGCTAGACGACGCCGGAGCCCTGGAGCGGTCCTACCTGCTCGGCAGCGACCTTCTGCCCGAGAACCTCGACAAGGCCCGCCGCGCTGCCGCCGCCAAGCCACCAGGACTGCGCAGCCGCCTGCGCTGGGAGCAGCGCGACCTCACCGCCGAGGGCGCACCGAGCGGCACCTGGAGCCTGACCCTCTGCCGCAACGTCGCCATCTACATGCGCTCCGACGTCCGCGACCGGCTGCACGCGACGCTGGCCGGCGCCCTCGGGCGTGGCGGCATCCTGATGCTCGGGCGCAGCGAGCGAATCCGCGACCCGCGGGCGCTGGGCCTGGAGAGCGCGGGGTCCCACGCATACCGGAGACAGCCGTGAAGCGGCCGCGCCACAGCCTGCTGACGATCGTCCTGATCGGCGGTGCCCTGCTGCTGGCGATCGTGATCGGCTCGCGCCTGGTCACGATCAACGCCCTCAACACCCTCGAAAAGAGCAACGACAGCCTGATCGAGTCGAGCGAGAGCCTGCGGCTCGCCAACGAACTCGAGCAACGCGTGATCGACCTCGAGACCGGTCAGCGCGGATACCTGATCACCGGCAACCGCCGCTTCCTCCAGCCCCACAGCGAGGCGCTTCGCGCGATCCCGCGGCTGGAGCAACGACTCCTCGCGGAGGAGGCGGTGTCGGAGCAGGACAAGGTGGTCCTCCGCCGCCTCTTCCAGCGGATCGATCGTTACGGCAACTACCAGGAGCGGATCCTGACGCTGGCCGAAGAGGATCTTGGGGCGGCGCGTGACGTGGTCACGACCGCGGTCGGCAAACGGCAGGTCGACGCGATGCGGGAGATCTTCACCGAGTTCATCCGCCGCCAGTCGGCCGAGGAAGAGCGATACCGCGACGACGCGGCGGGCTCGAGCTCGAACGCAAAGACGATCGCGATCGTCAGCCTCGTCACCGTGCCGCTACTGCTCGTCCTCGCTCTCGTCTGGGCCGCCCGCGGCGTCGCCGGGCCGGTCCGCCGTCTTGCCGGGGCCGCCCGCCGGGTCAGCCAGGGCGACCTCGAAGTCCGGGTGCCCGAGCGCGGTGCGGGCGAGGTCCGCGACCTCGCGGTCGGCTTCAACGCGATGGCGAAGTCGCTGCGCGAAGGCCGCGACGAGATGGAGAACCAGAACGCCGAGCTGGAAGCCCAGCAGGAGGAGCTGGAGCGGACCGTCGACGAGCTGGCCGAGGAAAAGGCGCGGGTCGAGGAGTTCCACGCCTTCGTCTCGACGATGGCGGCGCAAAGAGGTTTGGAGGAGCTGGCCCGGTTCCTGCTCGCCGAGACAGCCCGCTACAGCGGCGCCGAGGCCGCCGCGCTCTACCTGCGCGAGGAGGGACGCGAGGAGGCGACGCTGGCGCACGCGCTCGGCTTCGACCGCGATGTCCTGCCGGAGACCGTCCTTTCGGGCTCGGGCCTGGCCGGGCGCGCGCTCGCGGGAGAGGACGAAGTGGTCTCCCACCACGCCCCGGGCGCCGGCCCCGCCGTGCCCGGCCTCGGGGGTGCGAACCCCGTCCGGCACGAGCTCCACCTCGCGATCGGCGACGATCCGGCGATCGGGGTCATCTCGCTGGGCCGCCTCGGCGACGCACCCTTCCCGCCCGCGATTCGCGACGGCCTGCGACAGCGGACCCAGCCGGCGGCGGTGGCACTGGCGCGGGCGCTCGCCAACGAGCGCACCGACCGCGCCGCCAAGCTCAACCAGGCGGTCCTCGACACCGCCAACGACGCCTACATGGCGACCGACGAGGAGGGCCGGCTCACCGCCTGGACCCCGCACGCCGAGGAGATGTTCGGCTACTCGGCGGCCGAAGCCCTCGGCCGCCCCCAGGAGGAGCTGGTCGTCCCCGAGCAGCGGCCCGCCTTCGATGGCGCCCGGGCCGCGCTGATCGAGGCGGGCGAACGCGGCGAGCCGATGCGCTTCGAGGCCACCGCGCAAACTCGCGACGGCCGGCGCTTCATCATCGAGGTCTCCGCGGCGGCGATCCAGTCGCGGACCGGCTGGACCCTGAGCGCCTTCGTCCGCGACATCGACGAGCGGGTGCGGCGCAGCCGCGAGCGCCAGGCGGCGGAGGCGGTCAGCCGCGCCCTCGCCGAGGCGGCGCCGGGCGAGGACGTTCTCCCCCGCGTCGTCGACTCGCTGACCGAGGCGATGGACTGGCGCGGCGGCTCCCTCTGGGAGTGGGAGCAGGGCGGCCGCTCCCTGCGCTGCGTCCACGTCTTCGACCGCAACGACGCGCGGCTGGCCGAGGCCGCCGAGCTGACCCGCCGCGCCAAGCTCGACACCGCCACCCGGCCCGACTACGACGTCGACCTGCGCGCCCTGGAGCGCAACGAAGCGCTCTGGGAGACGCTCCCCGCCGACAGCGACGACCCGCGGGTGCGGGCGCTGGCCGACGCCGGCATCAAGGCGACCTTGGCGCTGCCGATCAAGGCCGGCGAGGAGCCGCTGGGGGTGCTGCGGTTCCTGCTCGAGAGCGAGCGACCGCCCAACCGCGGCGCGCTGGAAGCGGTCGAAGGGATCATGGAGCTGATCGTCCAGGTGATCGGCCGCCGTCGCGCCGAGGAGGAAGCCGACCGCCTCAAGAACGAGTTCTTCGCGCTCGTCTCGCACGAGCTGCGGACGCCGCTGACCTCGATCATCGGCTACCTCGACATCGTCCGCGAAGAGGAAGCGGGGCAGGTGAACGACGAGCAGGCGCGCTACCTCGGCGTGATCGACCGCAACGCGCGCCGCCTGATGCGGCTGGTCGGCGACCTCCTCTTCGTCGCCCAGGTCGAAGCCGGCACGCTCTCGCTCGAGCGCGGGGAAGTCGACCTGGCAACGGTAGGCGCCGATTCGGTCGAGGCGGCGCGGCCGCGCGCCGACAGCCAGGGGGTCCTGCTGGCGCTCGACGCCGAACCGCTGGAGCTGCACGGCGGCGACCGCGACCGGCTCGGGCAGCTGATCGACAACCTCGTCTCCAACGCGCTCAAGTTCACCCCCGAGGGGGGACGGATCGGGGTGCGGGTCGCCCGCGAGGGCGAGGAGGCCCTGATCGAGGTCAGCGACACCGGCACCGGGATCGAGGCGGAGGAGCTGGAGCACCTCTTCGAGCGCTTCTACCGCGCGCAGGCGGCGACCGACGCCGCGGTGCCGGGGATCGGCCTCGGGCTCTCGATCTGCCAGGCGATCGCCGACGGGCACGGCGGCTCGATCTCGGTCGCGAGCGAAGTCGGCGTCGGAACCACCTTCAGCGTGCGGCTGCCGTTGCGGCAGCCAGCGGTTAAGCAACCAGCGGGGAGCTGACGATGAACGACCTGATGAACGGCAACGGCAATGGCCATGACGGCAAGACGATCCTCGTCGCCGACGACGACCGGGACATTCTCGAGCTGGTCGCCTTCCGGCTCGAGCGGGCGGGCTACGAGGTGCTGACCGCGGGCGATGGCGAGCAGGCGCTGGCGAGCGCGCGCGAGCACCGTCCCGCCCTCGCGGTGCTCGACGTGATGATGCCGAAGCTGACCGGCTACGACGTGGTCAAGGCGATGCGGGCCGAGGAGAGGACGAGCCGGATCCCGGTGATCCTGCTCACCGCCCGCGTCCAGGAGGCGGACGTCAGCCGCGGCTTCGAAGCCGGCGCCGACGACTACATCCGCAAGCCCTTCAGCCCGCAGGAGCTGCGGGCGCGGGTCGAGGCGATCCTCGGAAGGCGCTGAAGCATGGTCCGCGCCCTCGAGCTCGCCTCGCTCGTGCTCGCGCTCGGCGCCGTGCTGACGTTGGCGGTGCTGATCGCGAGGCGCTCCTTCCTCGCCCGCGCCGACCAGCGCCGCCGCGAAGCGGAGAAGCGCCTGCGGCCGCTGGCGATCGCGATCGTCGAGGGAGAGTCGGTGGAGCTGACGCTCGAGGACGCCGAGGCGCCGATCCTGGCCGAGATCATGGCCCGCTACTCGCGCGCCCTCCAGGGCGACAGCCGGGCCCGGATCGCGACCTTCTTCGAGGGGCAGGGGCAGGTCGGCCGCGAGCTCGACCGCCTCTCCAGCCGGCGCGCCTGGAAGCGCGCCGCCGCGGCTTTCGCGCTCGGCGACATGGGCTCGGCGCGGGCGGTGCCGCAGCTGATCGCGGCGCTCGGCGACGATGACCGCGAGGTGCGGACCGCCGCCGCCCGCAGCCTGGGACGGCTG